>NZ_FODB01000003.1 GCF_900110265.1 Vreelandella aquamarina
GATAGCTATTGGGCTTCGAGTTTCATGGCCCTCTCGCCCAGATGTGGCTGCCTCATATGCGGTTCCTGTTCGTCGGGCCAGGAGTTTGCCTACAGCTTCCTTCAGATTCCGCCTCACGACGAACACCCTTGCTGTTCAGCTAACGGTTCCCGCTATCAGGGTCCGTAGGGGACTTTCACCCCCAAGTCATCCGGCCAACCACCACGGCGGACCGGATAGCGCCTAATTGGCGCTGCGCGCCATGCCTGGCGCACCAATAAAAAACCCCGCCAACGAGCCATTGGCGGGGCCTGAACCGCAATAGGGTTAGAGGCTGGCGTTAACCACCATGCAATCTATACCTTGCGCCTGAAGTGTTTGGCAGGCTTGGCGCGCCTGGGCTTCGTTAAGCGACACGACACGAGCGCGAAAGACAGGGGTTTGCCCTTGATGCTGATCAATCGCGACCTGCCCACCTACGCTACTAGGTAAGCGCTGGACGGCTTGGCGCGCAAGCTGCTCTGCTTGCGACGCCTGACTAAACGCTCCCACTTGAATCCCCCAACCAGCGGGTGCCGACTGCCCGGAAGAAGACGCTGTTGCTAAAACGCGCTCTTGCTCAATAAATGCCTGAAGCGGATCTTGCGAGGCGGTCTCCGGGCCATCTTCCCGGTCTTGCTGTGCCTGAATCAGCTGAGCCTCTACGTTTTGGGCTGACGCATTGGAGGCTGTGTTTGCAGGCACAGAGGCCTCAGAGGAAGGTCGCGTTGGTGATAGCGAGGTGGCGGACACATTAGCCATCATGGGCTGTGTGGCGGGCAAAGCTCCGGGAGATTGAGGGCGCGGCTGTGAAAGTGGCTGAGCAGGCCCCGCAAACCCCATAAACTCATTGGAGAAGCTGGTATTAGCCAGCCAAGAGCGCTGGTCACGTAGCGATGCCCGCATAAAGCTACGATCTAGAA
This sequence comes from Vreelandella aquamarina, assembly GCF_900110265.1. GTDB lineage: Bacteria > Pseudomonadota > Gammaproteobacteria > Pseudomonadales > Halomonadaceae > Vreelandella > Vreelandella aquamarina. The sequence continues at coordinate 942 of NZ_FODB01000003.1, forward strand.
GGTCTGCCATATGAGTATCGCGGGATGATGAGCTAAACCCACCCATGACCACCGCCACCATTCGACGGCCATCGTGCACGGCGGTCGTGGCCACGTTAAAACCCGAGGCGCGAATAAAGCCGGTTTTAAGACCATCTGCTCCTGGGTAATCGCGCACTAAGCGGTTATGGCTGGTATGGCGAGTACCGCGATAGGTAAATTCCTGCAAACCAAAATAGTGGTAGTACTGAGGAAAATCCTGCATCACGCGGACCGAGAGTGTCAGCATATCGCGCGCAGAGGTAATTTGTTGGTCGTCTGGCAAACCTGAAGCGTTACGGAATGTGGTGGCGTTCATTCCAAGCTCGCGGGCTTTCGCCGTCATTAAGTTGGCAAATCGCTGCTCGCTGCCGCCCAACGCTTCAGCAACCACCACCGCCACGTCATTGGCTGAACGCACTGCCAAAGCACGTATAGCAGTATCCACCGGGATAGAACTGCCAGCCGACAGCCACAGTTTGGTTGCAGGCATCGCCGCTGCCTGCGCAGAGACAGACAGAGGCTGATTGAGACTTAACGTGCCGTTTTCTAACGCTTCAAACGTCAGATATAACGTCATCATTTTGGTTAACGAGGCGGGATAGCGCGGCTCATCAGCATTTTCGGCATACAGCACTTCACCGTTTTCAAGGTCGACGACGATACCCGCGTAGCGCGGATTCGCGTGGGCACTCGTGCTCCCAATCAACGTCACGACCAGCATTACCAACCACCACTGACATACCCAAGGCACTGCGCCCATTCCGCGTGTTGTTGCCATACCGACCTCTTACTGATTGATCACCCCGCCCGATACGCTGCTACTCTCCACGGCGGCTGCTTTAGCCTAGCATGCCTACCATAGAAATTGAGCCTCCCACAGTTGATTCAGTCGAATCAGATGAATCGCCACAATACGCTTTGGTTTACTCATCGTACAGACGTAAAAAAACCGACCCCAGAGGGCCGGTTTTCATTGTGCCTGAAAGAAGGAGTAGTACTTACTCAGCTACTGCTTCTTCTTCAGCTACCGGACGGTCTACTAGCTCAACGTACGCCATAGGCGCGTTGTCGCCGGTGCGGAAACCGCACTTGAGAATACGGATGTAACCACCCGGACGCTCGGCGTAACGCGGACCCAGCTCGTTGAACAGTTTGCCGACGGCTTCTTTGGAGCGCGTACGAGCAAACGCCAGACGGCGGTTTGCAACGCTATCCTGCTTAGCCAGGGTGATCAGCGGCTCGATAACGCGACGCAGTTCCTTGGCTTTAGGCAGGGTTGTCTTGATAACTTCATGTTCGACCAGCGAGACAGACATGTTTTTAAACATGGCCTGACGGTGCGAGCTGGTGCGATTCAGATGACGACCACTCTTACGATGACGCATGGTTGTGATTCCTTACCAAACTGGGACTCAAGTCGACACTCACGCGGAGGCCTTGTCGTCCTTCAGGCTAGCGGGTGGCCAATTTTCCAGCCGCATACCGAGGGACAAGCCACGCGCCGCCAATACATCTTTGATTTCATTCAAAGACTTTTTACCGAGGTTCGGGGTCTTCAGCAGCTCCACTTCCGTGCGCTGAATCAGATCACCGATGTAGTAGATATTCTCGGCTTTGAGGCAGTTAGCGCTGCGTACGGTCAACTCAAGATCGTCTACGGGGCGCAATAGGATCGGATCGACGTGATCCTCTTCCTCTTCGACTTCCTGCTCTTTATCAGCTTCCAGGTCGACGAAGGCGGCCAGCTGCTCTTGCAGAATGGTCGCACTGCGACGGATAGCCTCTTCCGGATCCAGGGTACCGTCAGTTTCCAGGTCGATAATCAGCTTATCGAGGTCGGTGCGCTGCTCAACACGAGCGGCTTCGACCGAGTAGGAAACACGACGAACAGGGCTGAAGGTGGCATCCAGCTGCAGGCGGCCAATAGCACGGGTCTCTTCATCAGAGCCACGAGCGTCAGCCGGTTCGTAACCACGACCCAGCGCTACTTTAAGCTGAATTTTCAGCTCGGCACCTTCATTGACATGTGCAATGACGTGGTCCGGGTTGACGATTTCGACGCTATGATCAAGCGCAATGTCGCCAGCGGTGACGACGGCTGGGCCCTGCTTGTTCAGCGAGAGCACCGCCTCATCGCGGCTGTGCATCTTGATCGCAACATCTTTCAAGTTCAGGAGGATTTCGATGACATCTTCCTGCACCCCTTCGAGTGCACTGTATTCGTGCTCTACACCGGCAATTTCAGCCTCTACCACGGCAGCGCCGGGCATGGATGAAAGCAGAATGCGACGAAGTGCATTCCCCAGGGTGTGGCCAAAGCCGCGCTCGAACGGTTCGAGAACGATTTTGGCATGATGTGCGCTGATTTCTTCGACCTTGATGTCGCGAGGGCGAAGAAACTCTGTCACTGAACGCTGCATATGAACACCTTTCAGGCTGCCAAACGGATACTGAGTACTCTAAAGCACGATACTCAAGAGCATCTGGGCGGTTAGCTTTGCTATCCCGCCCAGGCCTCAAGAAGCAGAAACGTAAATCAAACTGCTTACTTGGAGTACAGCTCGACGATCAGGTTTTCGTTGATGTCGGCAGTCAGGTCACCGCGTTCAGGCAGAGCCTTGAAAGTGCCTTCCATCTTCTTGGCGTCGATTTCGATCCAAGTGATGTCTCCACGGTTGGCAGCAATGCTCAACGCGCTTTGAATACGAGCTTGGTTCTTCGCCTTTTCGCGAACAGATACCACGTCACCCGGCTTCACTTGGTAGGAAGCTACGTTAACGGTGCGGCCGTTCACGGAAATCGCCTTGTGGCTGACCAGCTGACGCGCTTCAGAGCGAGTCGAGCCGAAGCCCATACGGTAGACGACGTTATCCAGTCGGGATTCAAGCAGCTGCAACAATACTTCACCCGTCGCACCTTTCAGGCGAGCGGCTTCTTTGTAATAGTTGCGGAACTGCTTTTCGAGTACGCCATACATACGGCGTACTTTCTGCTTCTCACGAAGCTGCAAGCCGTAGTCGGAAAGACGCTGACGACGCTGGCCGTGTACACCCGGGATTTGCTCGGATTTACACTTTTTCTCGAAGGGAGTCACGCCACTCTTCAGGAAGAGGTCGGTGCCTTCACGACGAGACAATTTGCACTTAGGTCCAATATAACGAGCCATGAATCTGTCTCCTTAAACGCGGCGTTTCTTAGGCGGACGGCAGCCATTATGGGGAATGGGCGTCGCGTCTACGATGCTTTGCACGCGGAAGCCGGCGGCATTCAGTGCGCGCACGGCGGATTCACGGCCGGGACCGGGGCCTTTGACCAGCACGTCTACGTTTTTCACACCATACTCGGCTGCAGCAGTCGCTGCACGTTCACTTGCTACTTGAGCAGCGAACGGGGTGCTCTTGCGAGAACCACGAAAACCCGAACCACCGGCTGTTGCCCAAGAGAGAGCATTGCCCTGGCGGTCTGTGATCGTCACGATCGTGTTGTTAAAAGAGGCATGGATGTGCGCTACGGCGTCCACTACCTGCTTTTTAACCTTTTTACGGTTACTACGCGGGTTAGCCATGTTGATGTCTATTCCTGTCTTAACGTCAGCTCTCTATTAAAGAGCCTGCGTGTTATTTGCGGATCGGCTTACGCGGGCCCTTACGGGTACGCGCGTTAGTCTTAGTCCGCTGACCACGCAGCGGAAGACTACGACGATGACGCAGACCACGGTAGCAGCCTAAGTCCATGAGACGCTTGATGTTAAGCGTGACATCACGACGAAGGTCGCCTTCTACGGTAAACTTACCAACTTCAGAACGCAGGGTATCCAGCTCGTCGCCAGACAGATCCTGGATCTTGGCAGTCGGCGCAATACCGGCAGCAGCACAGATGTGCTGAGCGCGAGTACGGCCAATCCCGAAGATATAGGTCAGCGAGATCGCCGCATGCTTGTTGTCCGGGATATTGACGCCTGCAATACGGGCCATCAGCTTACTCCGAAATTTGAGCGGCTTGCTCGTTTATTCATCTACAAAAGGCGCAACAGCATACCCCTTTAAGAGCCCTAAGGCAAGGGGTATGCCGGCACCGGCTTAATACAGCCCAGGTTTAGCCCTGGCGCTGTTTGTGCCGCGGTTCGATGCAAATGACGCGAACAGCGCCATTGCGACGAATAATCTTACAGTTACGGCACATCTTCTTTACGGAAGCTCGAACTTTCATCGTTCTCTCCAATTCGCAACGGCGCGCCTCAGCGCATGATGCCGCCGCTACCGTAGCCTTTCAGGTTGGACTTCTTCATCACTGAGTCATATTGATGCGACATGAGATGCGACTGCACCTGGGCCATGAAGTCCATGATGACCACTACCACGATCAGAAGCGACGTGCCGCCGAAGAAGAACGGTACGTTCCACGCTACGATCAGGAACTGGGGCATCAAGGAAACCGCAGTGATATACAAGGCACCGAACAGAGTGAGACGAGTCATCACCTTGTCGATATAGCGAGCGGTCTGCTCGCCGGGGCGAATGCCCGGCAGGAAGGCGCCTGACTTTTTCAAATTGTCAGCCACATCCTTGGGGTTGAAGACCAGCGCTGTGTAAAAGAAGCAGAAGAATACCACTGCCGCCGCGAAAAGCAAGATGTAAAGCGGTTGGCCGGGGCCTAACGCTTGTGATGCACGCTGCAACCACTCCATTCCTTCACCAGCACCCACCCACTGACCGATAGAGGCCGGGAAGAGAAGAATACTGGAAGCAAAAATAGCTGGAATAACACCCGCCATATTCACTTTCAAAGGTAAGTAGCTGCTTTGGCCTGCATACATCTTATTGCCGACCTGACGTCGCGGGTAGTTCACTTTAAGGCGGCGTTGACCGCGCTCAATGAACACCACAAACGCAACGGTGGCAATACCTAGCACTGACAGCGCTAACAGCGGAAGAACATTCCAGGCCCCTTCATTGCGAGCAAGCTCAAACGCTTGCCCCACGGCACTGGGCAGCCCAGCGACGATCCCTGCGAAGATCAGCAGCGATATGCCGTTGCCGATACCCTTCTCAGTGATCTGCTCACCTAGCCACATCATAAACACCGCGCCTGACACAAATGTGATGATCGCAGTGAAATAGAAGCTGAAGTCAGCGCTGTAAGCGATGCCTTGGCTAGCCAGACCCACGGACATACCGGTAGCCTGGACAAGTGCCAGTATCACCGTGCCGTAGCGGGTGTACTGGCTGATCTTGCGGCGGCCAGCCTCACCCTCTTTCTTGAGCTGTTCAAGATGAGGGGAGACCGCAGTCATAAGCTGCATGATAATCGACGCCGATATATAAGGCATAATGCCCAAGGCGAGGACGCTCATGCGCTCCAGGGCGCCACCCGAGAACATGTTAAACATGCCTAGGATGGTGCCCTGTTGCTCCCTAAACAAGGCAGCAAGCTGGTCAGGATTGATACCGGGAACGGGAATGTGGGCACCGATACGGTACACCACGATGGCGAGGAGCACGAAGCGCAAACGCGCCCACAGTTCACTCAGACCGCTGCCCATCGCCGGCATATTTCCTGACTTGGCCATTTAGTCCTCTACCTTGCCGCCAGCGGCTTCGATCGCTTCACGGGCACCTTTGGTGACCTTGATACCACGAACGGTAACCGCCTTGTTCAGTTCGCCAGAAAGGATGATCTTCGCGTGTTGCGTAGCATCCTTCAGCACGTTGGCTTGCTTCAGAGTTTCCATGGTGACTTCGTCACCGGCAACCTTGGCAAGCTCGGCCAGGCGTACTTCTTCAGACACCAGCGACTTAGCAGACGTGAAGCCGAATTTCGGCAGACGACGCTGCAGCGGCATCTGACCGCCTTCGAAACCAGGCTTGACGCTGCCGCCACTGCGTGATTTCTGACCTTTGTGGCCACGGCCGCCGGTCTTACCAAGACCGGAACCGATACCACGACCAACGCGCTTTTCAGCGTGTTTGGAGCCCGGTGCCGGGCTCAGGGTATTGAGTTTCATGGATTACTCTCCCTCAACGCGCACAAGGTAGTTAACCTTGTGGATCATGCCGCGTACGGCAGGGGTGTCTTCCAGCTCAACCGTATGACCGATGCGACGCAAACCCAGGCCTTTCATAGTAGCCTTGTGCTTGGGCAAAACGCCGATGGTGCTGCGGATCTGGGTAACCTTGATCGTTGCTGCCATGGTGCCTTACCCCGTGATCGCTTCGACAGACAGACCGCGCTTAGCGGCCACGTCTTCCGGTGCTTGCATGGAGGAGAGACCTTTGACAGTCGCCCGTACCACGTTAACCGGGTTGGTGGAACCGTAGCACTTGGCCAGTACATCGTGAACGCCGGCCAGCTCTAATACAGAGCGCATGGCGCCACCAGCGATGATACCGGTACCTTCAGAGGCCGGCTGCATGTACACCTTGGAAGCACCGTGACGGGCTTTTACCGGGTACTGCAGTGTGTGGCCTGCAAGGTTAACCTTGACCATGTTGCGACGAGCTTGGTCCATCGCTTTCTGGATTGCGACCGGCACTTCACGCGCCTTGCCACGACCGAAACCGACACGACCTTTACCATCACCAACGACGGTCAGTGCGGTGAAGCCGAAAATACGACCACCTTTGACCACCTTGGCGACGCGGTTGACCTGCACTAACTTCTCTTGCAGATCGCCGCTTTGCTGTTCGTTCTTCGCCATCGTAAAACCCTTTAGAATTCCAGGCCGCCTTCACGAGCGGCGTCGGCCAGAGCCTTGACGCGACCGTGATACTTAAAGCCAGCACGGTCGAAGGCCACCTGGGTGATGCCTGCTTCTTTAGCGCGCTCAGCAATCAGAGCACCGACCTTAGAGGCCGCGTCTGTGTTGCCGGTCGCACCCTCGCGCAGTGCTTTGTCCAGCGTAGAAGCACTGGCTAGCACTTTGCCACCATCCGGCGAGATAATCTGCGCATAGATGTGACGCGGGGTACGGTTGACGCACAGGCGATACACGCCCAGCTCGCGGATCTTGGCGCGAGCGCGGCGGGCACGACGGAGACGAGATTCTTTCTTCGCGTTCATAACCCTGCCTTACTTCTTCTTGGCTTCTTTGCGACGCACCTGCTCGTCGGCGTACCGTACACCTTTGCCTTTATACGGCTCTGGCGGACGGAAGGCGCGGATTTCCGCGGCGCACTGACCGAGCATCTGCTTGTCCGCGCTTTTCAGCACGATCACGGTGTTTTTCGGCGTTTCCGCTGTAACACCCTTAGGCAGTTCGTAGTCGACCGGGTGCGAGAAGCCCAGTGAAAGATTGAGCGTCTGGCCCTTAGCTTGGGCACGATAACCGACGCCAACAATTTCGAGAGTTTTTGTGAAACCCTCGGATACGCCCGTTACCAGGTTCTGAACCAAGGCGCGGGTAGTACCGGCCATTGCCCAGCTCTTGGCAGACTCACTCGGGGCGAAGGTCAGCTGACCATCTTCTTGAGCGATCACCACGTCTTGGTGAACGGTCATAGATAGTGTGCCCTGGCCGCCTTTGGCGGTCAGCTGGTCGGCATTGATTTTAATCTCAACGCCGGCAGGCACTTTAACCGGATATTTCGCTATGCGGGACATTCCAGCCTCCTAGAATACGGTGCAGATGACTTCGCCACCGACGCCTGCTTGGCGCGCGGCACGATCGGTCATGACACCATTAGAGGTGGTGACAATCGCGATACCCAGACCATCGGCGACCTTAGGCAGGTTGTCCTTGCCTTTGTACTGGCGCAGAGACGGCTTGGAAACCCGCTGAATGTGCTCAATAACCGGCTTGCCCTCAAAGTACTTGAGAGTAACGGTCAGCTCGGGTTTAACGCCTTCAGCCACCGTAAAGTCAGTAATGTAGCCTTCTTCCTTTAGCACTCGGGCCACTTCAACTTTCAGCTTGGAGGACGGCATGGTAGCCGTCTCCTTGGTGGCCATCTGCGCATTGCGGATACGGGTAAACATATCCGCCAGAGTGTCTTGCATGCTCATTTAATGTGCGCTCCTGATGATTCTACGTAGCGTTACCAGCTGGACTTTTTCAGACCAGGGACGTCGCCACGCATGGCGGCTTCACGCAGCTTGTTACGGCCGAGACCGAACTTGTTGTAAAAACCGTGCGGACGGCCAGTCACGCGGCAGCGGTTACGCTGACGCACCGGGCTTGAGTCGCGCGGCAGTTGCTGCAGCTTCAGCGTCGCCTCGAAACGATCTTCTTCAGAAGCGTTCACGTCCGAGATGATTTTCTTGAGCTCTGCGCGCTTAGCCGCATACTTCTCGACTAGCTGAGTACGCTTGAGCTCACGCTCTACCATACTTTTCTTAGCCATGATCCAACCCTTATTTCTTGAACGGGAAGTTCAGTGCTGCAAGCAGCGCACGACCTTCCTCGTCGGTGTTGGCGGTAGTAGTGATAGTGACGTCCAGCCCCCGTACGCGATCGATTTTATCATACTCGATCTCTGGGAAGATGATCTGCTCACGCACACCCATAGAGTAATTGCCGCGACCGTCAAAAGACTTCGGATTGAGACCACGGAAGTCACGCACGCGAGGAATCGCAATGTTCACCAGACGGTCCAGGAAGTCCCACATACGCGCGGAGCGCAGTGTTACTTTAATACCGATCGGCCAACCTTCGCGCACCTTGAAGCCCGCGATGGACTTACGTGCTTTAGTTACTAGCGGCTTTTGACCAGAGAGCTTCTCCAGATCGCCGATAGCGTTGTCGATCAGTTTTTTATCACTGACCGCTTCGCCGATACCCATGTTCAGAGTCACTTTCGTGATCCGGGGTACCTGCATTACGTTGGCGTAGCTGAACTGCTCTTTGAGTTGAGCCACCACCTCGTTTTGATAACGTTCTTTCAAGTTCGCCATTTTGCTACCCGACTCGCGTTAGGCGTCGATCTGCGTCTGCGTCGACTTGTAGATACGTACCTTGGTACCGTCTTCCTTAACTTGGAAGCCGACGCGATCCGCCTTACCGGTCTCCGAATTGAAGATGGCTACGTTGGACGCGTGAATCGGAGCCTCACGCTCGACGATACCGCCCTGATTACCCGCCATGGGATTGGGCTTGGTGTGACGTTTAATCATGTTCACACCGGACACCACGAAGCGGTTGTCTAACACCCGCTTAACGGTGCCGCGCTTGCCCTTATCCTTCCCGGCGATGACGATGACTTCATCGTCACGTTTGATCTTTTGCATATCCGCCTCGCTCCTTACAGCACTTCAGGCGCTAGGGAAATGATCTTCATGAACTTCTCATTACGAAGCTCACGAGTTACCGGCCCGAAGATACGCGTGCCGATCGGCTGTTCGTTGGTGTTGTTCAACAAAACTGCCGCATTTCCATCGAAACGGATCAGCGAACCGTCACTACGACGGACGCCACTACGGGTACGAACGACTACCGCTTTCAGCACTTGGCCTTTTTTGACCTTACCGCGCGGAATCGCTTCTTTCACCGTTACTTTAATGACGTCACCAACGCGGGCGTAACGACGGTGTGAACCGCCTAGCACCTTGATGCATTGCACCCGGCGCGCTCCGCTGTTGTCGGCGACATCCAGCATTGTCTGAGTCTGAATCATCGGTTTTCTCCAAACCTAATCTGACTGCACTGGTTGGACAGACGCAGGGGTTAACCTTTGGCCTGCTCGACCACCTCGACCAGCGTCCAGGCTTTCTTCTTGGAAAGCGGACGGCACTCCTGAATGGAAACCGTATCGCCTGCCTTTGCCTGGTTCGCCTCATCATGGGCGTGCAGCTTGGTGGAGCGCTTAACGTATTTTCCGTAGATCGGGTGACGCTCACGACGCTCGATCATAACGACGATGGACTTATCCATCTTGTCGCTGACCACCTTGCCGGTCAGCGTACGTGTTTTCTTCTCTTCGGCCATCTCAATCACCTGCCTTCTCGTTGAGCACAGTCTTAACGCGGGCGATATCCCGACGGACCTGCTTGAGCAGATGAGTCTGGCTCAGTTGGCCAGTGGCCTTCTGCATGCGCAGGTTAAACTGCTCGCGGAGGAGCTCGAGGAGCTGCTCTTTGAGCTCTCCTGCGGACTTTTCACGAATTTCCTGGGCTTTCATCACATCACCGTCCGTTTCGCAAAGGTGGTGGACAGGGGCATCTTCTGGGCGGCCAGTTCAAATGCTTCACGGGCCAGCTCTTCGGATACACCTTCAATTTCGTACAGGACCCGACCCGGCTGGATCTGGGCTACCCAGTACTCAACTGAACCTTTACCCTTACCCATACGAACTTCGAGCGGCTTCTTGGAGATCGGCTTGTCAGGGAATACGCGGATCCAAATCTTACCGCCACGTTTGACGTGACGTGTGATCGCACGACGGCCGGCTTCGATCTGACGCGCAGTGATGCGGCCACGACCGGTTGCTTTGAGACCGTACTCCCCGAAGCTGATCTTGCTTCCGCGATGCGCTAGGCCACGGTTGCGGCCTTTCATCATCTTGCGGAATTTCATACGCTTGGGCTGTAACATCGACTCGCTCTCCCCTTACCTGGAACCTTTCTTCTTGGGCGCGTTGCCGGCAGGCTGCTGTTGCTTAGCCTTGGCACGTACTTCCTCGATACCGCCGAGGATTTCGCCCTTGAAGATCCACACTTTGACGCCGATGACGCCGTAGGTGGTGTGAGCTTCGTAAGTGGCGTAGTCAATGTCCGCACGCAGAGTGTGCAGCGGAACGCGACCTTCGCGGTACCATTCGGTACGTGCGATTTCGGCACCACCCAGACGACCTGACAGCTGAATCTTGATGCCGCCAGCGCCAAGACGCATTGCGTTTTGTACCGCGCGCTTCATCGCACGACGGAACATAACGCGACGCTCAAGCTGACCCGCTACGTTAGCAGCAACCAGCTTGGCATCCAGCTCCGGCTTGCGAACTTCTTCAATGTTCACATGAACCGGAACACCCATCATCTCGGTGAGATCGCGACGCAGACGGTCGACATCTTCACCTTTCTTACCAATCACGATACCCGGACGGGCAGTGTGAATGGTGATGCGGGCATTGTTAGCCGGACGCTCGATGTGAATGCGGCTTACGGAGGCGTTTTTCAAACGCTCTTCCAGGAAGCTGCGCACTTCGAGATCGTTGTTGAGCTTATCGGCATAGGCGCCGCGCTCGGCATACCAGACAGAAGCATGGTCTTTGACGATGCCCAGTCGAATGCCTGTTGGATTGACTTTCTGACCCATCTGGTCGACTCCTACTTCTCGGCTACCTTGACGGTGATGTGGCAGGTGCGCTTCAAGATACGATCCGCACGGCCTTTGGCGCGCGGCTTGATACGCTTAAGCGTCATGCCCTCATCGACGCAGATGGTCGAGACACGCAGCTCGTCGATGTCCATGCCGTTGTTTTCTTCCGCATTCGCGATGGCGGACTGAAGCACTTTCTTGACCAGTTTGGCAGCCTTCTTCGGGGAGAAGGTCAGCAGGTCAAGAGCTTCGGCGACCGGTTTACCGCGCACCTGGTCAGCCACCAAACGGGCCTTCTGTGCGGATAAAGCAGCGCCACTCAGCTTAGCTGTGACTTCCATCTCTTAATCCTCTCTGGCTTACCGTTTGGCTTTCTTGTCCGCCGCATGCCCGCGATAAGTGCGAGTAGCAGCGAATTCGCCCAGCTTGTGACCAACCATTTCCTCGGAGACATGCACCGGGACGTGTTGGCGACCGTTATGGACAGCGATTGTGAGGCCTACCATGTTTGGCAGGATCATCGAACGACGCGACCAAGTCTTGATCGGTTTACGGTCGTTCTTCTCCACTGCAGCCTCTACCTTCTTCAAAAGATGAAGGTCAATGAAGGGACCTTTCTTTAGTGAACGTGGCACAGCCGTTACCTCTTAATGTCTTGGCAATTTAGATCAACGTGTCTTATTACGACGACGAACGATCAGCTTGTCGGTGCGCTTGTTCTTACGCGTCTTGTGACCCTTAGTCGGCACGCCCCATGGGGATACCGGGTGACGACCACCACTGGTGCGGCCTTCACCACCACCGTGCGGGTGATCCACCGGGTTCATCGCGACACCGCGAACAGTCGGACGCACACCTCTCCAGCGCTTCGCACCGGCCTTGCCAAGTTGACGCAGGCTGTGCTCGGAGTTGCTCACTTCACCCAAGGTTGCGCGGCATTCAGCCAAAACCTTGCGCATTTCGCCAGAGCGAAGACGCAGGGTGGCGTAATTACCTTCACGAGCAACCAGCTGAGCGCTAGTACCGGCACTGCGAGCAATCTGCGCGCCTTTACCCGGCTTCAGTTCGATACCGTGAACGGTAGAACCCAGCGGGATGTTACGCAGAGGCAAGGCATTGCCTTTCTTGATGGGCGCGTTAACACCAGATTCCAGCACGTCACCCGCGCTGACACCTTTCGGTGCAATGATGTAACGACGCTCGCCATCGGCATACTTCAGCAGCGCAATGTGCGCACTGCGGTTCGGGTCGTGCTCCAGACGCTCAACAGTAGCAGGAATGCCATCTTTGGTGCGTTTGAAGTCGATCAACCGATAGTGATGACGGTGACCACCGCCCACGTGGCGGGTGGTGATGCGACCGTAGTTGTTACGGCCACCGGACTTGGACTGTTTTTCCAAAAGCGGTGCATAAGCACGGCCCTTGTACAGCTCCTCACCAACGATCTTGACGACGTGGCGACGACCGGCGGATGTGGGTTTGGTCTTGACGATTGCCATTATCCGTACTCCTGCCCTTATTCGGCGCCAGAGAAGTCTTCGAGCGTTTCACCCGCAGCCAGGGTCACATACGCTTTGCGGTAACCCTTACGCAGGCCAACGCCGTGAGCAGTACGCTTTGTTTTACCCTTAACGTTCAGCACCTGAACGCTGCCGACCTTCTTGCCGAACAGTGCTTCAACGGCTTTCTTGATCTCGGGCTTGGTAGCATCGCTTGCCACCTTGAAAACGTACTGGTTGCGCTCGGCTGCCATCGCGGCCTTTTCGGTCACGTGCGGTCCAAGCAGAACCTTGAATACGCGTTCCTGGTTCATGCCAGCTTCTCCTCGAATTTACGCAGGGCGGAGACGGTGACCAGGACCTTATCAAAGGCAACCAGGCTCACCGGATCAGCTGCAGCGACATCCACCACATCGACGTGGGGAAGGTTGCGTGCGGCCAGATAGAGCGTTTCGTCAACTTCTTCAGTGACGATCAACACTTTCTCAAGGTTGAGCTCTTTCAGCTTGGCAGCTACCTGCTTGGTCTTCGGCGCTTCTACGCTGAACTCTTCAATAGCGACTAAACGCTCTTGACGTACCAGCTCAGACAGGATGGAACGCATCGCCGCGCGGTACATTTTGCGGTTAACTTTCTGGGTGTAGTCCTGTGGACGCGCCGCGAAAGTCACACCGCCGCTGCGCCACAGCGGAGAGCGGATAGTACCGGCACGTGCACGACCGGTACCCTTCTGACGCCACGGCTTCTTACCACCACCACGTACGTCGGAACGGTTCTTTTGAGCGCGCGTACCCTGACGGCCACCAGCCAAGTAGGCGGTAACGACCTGGTGCACCAGCGCTTCGTTGAATTCTTTGCCAAAAGTGGCGTCGGCTACTTCAACGGTACCCGTGCCTGCAGCAAGATTCAGATTCATTGGTAATTATCCCCTTCAGCCAGCTTTCACGGCGCTGCGAACGATAACGTCGCTACCGGTAGCACCCGGTACTGCGCCTTTGATCAGCAGCAGGTTACGCTCGGCGTCGACACGGACGATCTCAAGGCTCTGTACGGTGCAACGGGTGTTACCCATTTGACCGGCCATTTTCTTGCCTTTGAATACGCGGCCAGGTGTCTGACACATGCCGATAGAACCCGGCGCGCGATGCGACAGGGAGTTACCATGGCTGTTGTCTTGGGTACGGAAGTTCCAGCGCTTAACAGCACCCTGGAAGCCTTTACCCTTAGAGGTGCCGGTCACGTCGATCATTTGACCAGCTTCGAAGAGGGATACGGTGAGTTCGCCACCCACTTCAGGAGCTTCTTCGCCTTCTGCAAGACGGAATTCCATCAGTGAACGACCAGCCTCAACACCCGCCTTGGCAAACTGTCCAGCTTGCGCTTTGGTGAGGTGCTTGGCTTTACGAGAACCTGTAGTCACCTGAACCGCTGCGTAGCCGTCAGACTCAATGGTCTTAACGCGCGTTACACGGTTAGGATCAACTTCAATAACGGTCACGGGCACGGATGCGCCATCTTCGGTAAAGACACGGGTCATCCCGGCCTTTTTACCGACTAAACCGATAGTCATACTCAGTCTCCTATAGTGTACGGGGCTATCACCCGCTATGGCTGCCCTTTCCAGAGCATTCCACTAGCACATTGTGTGGCGCCTCACGGCGCGGCGGCTGCTGCTCACATACTAAAAACGGTGAGCGCTGGGCCGCGAAGTGTCTAGTGTATTAGTCGAGCTTGATTTGCACGTCTACGCCAGCGGCGAGATCGAGCTTCATCAGCGCATCAACAGTTTTCTCGGTCGGCTCAACGATGTCGAGCACACGCTTGTGAGTACGAATCTCATACTGATCACGCGCATCTTTGTTGACGTGCGGTGAAATCAGAATGGTATAGCGCTCGCGGTTGGTCGGCAGCGGAATCGGCCCACGAACCTGAGCACCAGTACGCTTAGCGGTTTCAACGATCTCCGCTGTGGACTGATCAATCAGGCGATGGTCGAACGCCTTCAACCGAATGCGAATCTTTTGGTTCTGCATTTGCCCTAAACTCCAATGGATGTCGACGGCGCGAGCCGTCTACCCACGCATTCAAAGGATGCGCATTATAGGCACGCCAAAAGCCCATGTCAAACATTTGCTATTGGTGCGCAGAAAAAGGGGCTCGCAAGAGCCCCTCTTGATCAATCATCAAGCAAGTTTACTTGACGATTTTTGCAACAACGCCAGCACCAACGGTACGACCACCTTCGCGGATTGCGAAGCGCAGACCTTCGTCCATAGCGATTGGAGCAATCAGGGTAACAACCATCTTAACGTTGTCGCCCGGCATTACCATTTCAACGCCTTCCGGCAGTTCACAAGTACCTGTTACGTCAGTGGTACGGAAGTAGAACTGGGGACGGTAGCCTTTGAAGAAAGGCGTGTGACGACCACCTTCTTCTTTGGACAGTACGTAGACTTCGGCTTCGAAGACAGTGTGCGGGTTGATGGTGCCCGGCTTCGCCAGTACCTGACCACGCTCAACGTCATCACGCTTAGTACCACGCAGCAGAGCACCAACGTTCTCACCTGCACGACCTTCGTCGAGCAGCTTACGGAACATTTCTACGCCAGTAACGGTGGTTTTGGTGGTGTCGCGGATACCCACGATTTCCACTTCTTCACCAGCTTTAACGATACCGCGCTCTACACGACCGGTAACAACGGTACCACGGCCAGAGATAGAGAATACGTCTTCGATCGGCATCAGGAACGGCTGGTCGATCGCACGCTCCGGCTCAGGGATGTAGTCATCCAGAGCTTTGATTAGGTTAGCTACCGCAGTAGTACCCATGCCGTTCTCGTCTTCACCGTTCAGCGCCATCAGCGCAGAACCAGTGATGATCGGCGTGTCGTCACCCGGGAAGTCGTACTCGGACAGAAGTTCACGAACTTCCATTTCGACCAGCTCGAGCAGCTCTTCGTCATCGACCATGTCCGCTTTGTTCAGGAACACAACGATGTACGGAACGCCAACCTGACGAGACAGCAGGATGTGCTCACGCGTCTGCGGCATGGGGCCGTCAGCGGCAGAACATACCAGGATCGCGCCGTCCATCTGGGCAGCACCGGTGATCATGTTCTTGACGTAGTCAGCGTGTCCCGGGCAGTCAACGTGTGCGTAGTGACGCACTTCAGACTGGTATTCAACGTGAGATGTCGCGATGGTGATACCACGCTCACGCTCTTCCGGAGCGTTATCGATGGTATCGAATTCACGCCAGTCGCCGCCGAAAACCTCAGCAGACACGCGGGTCAGGGCCGCTGTCAGAGTCGTTTTACCGTGGTCGACGTGACCGATGGTGCCGACGTTGACGTGCGGTTTGGAACGTTCAAATTTTTCCTTAGCCACTGCTATAACCTCTTTACGTTAGCTAACGGTTAACCGTTTTGGTTGATGACGGCTTCAACGACGCTGGAGGGCGCCTCCTCGTACTTCGCGAACTCCATAGAGTAGCTCGCACGGCCCTGGGTCTGTGAGCGCAGATCGGTTGCATAACCGAACATCTCACCCAGTGGCACCGTTGCACGAATGACTTTACCAGAGGAAGAGTCATCCATGCCCTGCACCAGGCCGCGACGACGGTTCAGGTCGCCCATGACGTCACCCATAAACTCTTCGGGGGTCACGACTTCGACCTTCATCACCGGCTCCAGCAGCACGGCCTTGGCCTTCCTGGCACCTTCTTTCACTGCCATAGAAGAAGCAATCTTGAACGCAGTCTCGTTAGAGTCCACGTCATGGTAGGAACCATCAAACAGCGTGACTTTGACGTCGATCATCGGGTAACCCGCGATGACACCATTTTGCAGCTGCTCGAAAGCACCTTTCTCAACCGCAGGTACGTATTCCTTCGGAACCACACCACCTACGATCTCAGAGTTGAACTTGAAGAAGATCTCTTCTTCGCCTTCACCCTTCTCTTCTGCAGTCAGCGGCTCGATACGCAGCCACACGTGACCGTACTGACCACGACCACCGGACTGACGTACGAATTTACCTTCCTGCTCGACGCTGCCACGAATCGTTTCACGGTAGGCAACCTGCGGCTTACCGATGTTCGCTTCTACCTTGAACTCGCGACGCATACGGTCAACGATGATATCCAGGTGCAGCTCGCCCATACCCGAGATGATGGTCTGGCCGGTCTCTTCGTCGGTCTTCACCTGGAAGGAAGGATCTTCCTGGGCCAATTTACCCAGCGCAACACCCATTTTTTCCTGGTCAGCTTTCGACTTAGGCTCTACGGCAACAGAGATAACCGGATCCGGGAACTCCATGCGCTCAAGCACGATCTTGTGATCGATATCACACAGGGTATCACCTGTAGTGACGTCCTTCAGACCGATACAAGCAGCGATGTCGCCTGCGAGTACTTCTTTGATCTCTTCGCGAGAGTTGGCGTGCATCTGAACGATACGACCAACACGCTCTTTCTTCTGCTTAACGGAGTTATAAACACCATCACCAGATTTCAGAACGCCTGAGTAGACGCGAATGAAGGTCAGCGTACCAACGAAGGGGTCGGTGGCGATCTTGAACGCTAGTGCAGCGAACGGAGCGCTATCGTCTGCTTCACGAGTCGCGATGGTGCCGTCTTTGTCGTCCAGCTCACCTTCGATTGCTTTAACTTCTGTCGGCGAGGGCAGATACTCAACAACCGCATCCAGGACTGCTTGAACACCCTTATTCTTAAAGGCAGAACCACAGGTCACTAGAACGATTTCGCTAGCCAGTGTGCGCGCACGAAGGCCTGCTTTGATTTCTTCAATGGTCAGCTCCTCACCTTCGAGGTACTTATCCATCAATTCATCAGAGCCTTCAGCTGCGGCTTCGACCATTTGCTCGCGATATTTTTCGGCAGTCTCTTGTAGCTCAGCAGGAATATCGACAAGCTCATACGAAGTGCCTAAGTCTGCCTCATTCCAGAGGATAGCCTTCATCTCGATCAGGTCGATAACGCCTTTAAAGTCTTCCTCTGTACCCCAGTTAATCTGGATTGGCACAGCGTTAGCACCTAAGCGCTCCTTCAACTGGTCAACAACCATGAAGAAGTCTGCACCGGTACGGTCCATCTTATTGACGAAGACCATACGCGGAACTTCATATTTATTAGCCTGGCGCCATACGGTTTCGGTCTGCGGCTGAACGCCGGAAGAACCGCACAGTACAACCACAGCACCATCAAGAACACGCAAAGAACGCTCAACTTCGACAGTGAAGTCAACGTGCCCAGGGGTGTCGATGATATTAATGCGGTGCTCATCAAACTGGTGATTCATACCTTTCCAGAAGGTAGTAACAGCAGCCGAGGTGATAGTAATACCACGCTCCTGCTCTTGCTCCATCCAGTCAGTAGTCGAAGCACCTTCATGGGTTTCGCCCAGCTTGTGGTTTACGCCAGTGTAAAACAAAACACGTTCTGTCGTGGTTGTCTTACCTGCATCAACGTGGGCAACAATACCCAAGTTGCGATAGCGATTAAGCGGTGTTTTGCGTGCCACGGTGAAGCTCCCGTTAGTTGGCAATGCCCGTTAATTCAGCAGTGTTCATTTTGCTTATCCCACCGCCGCCACCCTCAAAGGTAGCGGCAGTGTGTTGCAGCATGGCGAAAAAACTCTTTAGCGCAGCACAACCAACAAAATCAAACACAAACTCAGAAACGCCGAGTTTAGAAACGATAGTGAGAGAAGGCCTTGTTGGCTTCTGCCATACGGTGCACATCTTCACGCTTCTTAACAGCCGAGCCTTTGCCTTCAGCGGCATCCAGCATTTCACCTGCCAGACGCTGTACCATCGTTTTTTCACCGCGACGACGCGCAGCGTCTACCAGCCAGCGCATAGCCAGCGCTTGGCGACGTGACGGACGAACTTCAACCGGCACCTGATAAGTAGCACCACCCACGCGGCGCGACTTTACTTCGACCATCGGCTGGATGGTTTCCAGCGCCTTGTCGAAGATTTCCAGCGGCTCTTCTTTACTACGCTCGGCAACCTTGTCCAACGCACCATAGACGATGCGCTCAGCTACGGACTTCTTGCCGCTGACCATCAGGTGGTTCATGAACTTCGCCAGACGCTCACTTCCGAACTTGGGATCCGGCAGGATTTCGCGTTTAGCTACAACTCTTCTTCTAGGCATGATAAGCCCTCAATTAAGGATCCTTCAGGTAAACTCGGAACCTGCTTGCGCTCTTGGCGCCGCCCGACCTTACTCTTATCAGACCGTCATATTCGTATTAAGGTAACAACGCCAGCGTCTTAAGACGCTGCAACAAGACGCCTTAGGACTTCGGACGCTTGGTACCGTACTTAGAACGACCCTGCTTACGGTTCTGTACGCCAGAGGTGTCAAGGGCGCCACGAACGGTGTGATAACGCACACCTGGCAAATCCTTTACACGACCGCCGCGAATCAGAACAACAGAGTGCTCCTGGAGGTTGTGACCTTCACCACCGATGTAAGAAGAGACTTCGAAACCGTTGGTCAGGCGCACACGGCAAACCTTACGCAGGGCCGAGTTCGGCTTCTTGGGGGTGGTGGTGTAAACGCGCGTACAAACGCCGCGCTTTTGCGGGCATGCCTGAAGCGCAGGCACGTCACTCTTGGTGACGGGGCGCTTGCGCGGCTTGCGCACTAGCTGATTAATCGTTGCCATGGTGTTTAGCTGACTCCAATGGTTGCCTTGGCCTATTAACAAATACAAGCAGCGGATGCGGGCGCACCCACCCCACTGTTAAAGGCTGCGCATTCTAAAGGCTGCCCCTGCCTGGCGTCAAGCCCTGGCGGTGGTTTACCGCCAGGTTCCTGCCATTCAGGGTCAGCCGCTCTTGGCTGCTCGTGGCCTGTCCTGGGTTACAGATCGTCGTCTGAATCCAGGGCGGTCAACTGAGCACCCAGCTCCTGCTCAACCTCGGTAGCCGAGGGGTTGAACAGACGCTCTACGTCTTCGCGCTTGCGACGACGCTCTGCGTGGTGAGTCAGACCGGTACCTGCCGGAATCAGACGTCCAACTACCACGTTTTCTTTCAGGCCGCGCAGGTAGTCGCGCTTGCCGGTTACCGCTGCTTCGGTCAGTACGCGGGTCGTTTCCTGGAACGACGCCGCCGAAATGAACGATTCGGTGGCCAAGCTGGCCTTGGTGATACCCAGCAGCAAACGTTGATACTTGGCCGGGAACTTGCCTTCTTTCTCCAGGCGCTCGTTCTGCTCCAGTACGCGCACCAGTTCCGCCTGGTCGCCGGTAATGAAGTCAGAGTCGCCGGAATCGGTGATCTCCACCTTGCGCAGCATCTGACGCACGATGACTTCGATGTGCTTGTCGTTGATGCCTACGCCCTGTAGACGATAAACGTCCTGTACTTCGGCGGTGATGTACTTGGCCAGCTCCGCGACACCCAGCAGACGCAGGATATCGTGCGGGTTGCTTGGGCCATCGGAGATCACCTCACCCTTCTCGACCGTCTCGCCTTCGAACACGGCGATTTGACGCCATTTCGGGATCAGCGCCTCGAACGGATCGCCAGACTCAGGCGTAATCGTCAAACGACGCTTACCTTTGGTCTCTTTACCGAAGCTCACCACACCGCTGATTTCCGCCAAAATGGCAGGCTCTTTGGGTTTACGCGCTTCGAACAAGTCAGCCACGCGGGGCAGACCACCGGTGATGTCCTTGTTACCCGACGCCTCGACCGGTATACGCGCAACGACCTCACCTACACCGATGGTCGCACCGTCGTCCACCGAGATGATGGAGTTACCCGGCAGCAGGTACTGAACCGGCGTATTGGAACCGGACACGGATACATACTCACCAGCGGCATCTTTCAGCATCACCATCGGGCGCTTGTCACGACCCGCCATTGGGCGTGCGGCCGACTCGATCACTTCGATGGACGACAGACCGGTCATTTCATCGACGCTGCGGTGCATGGTGACACCCTCGTCGAGATCGATGAACTGCGCCTTACCTTCTACTTCCGCAATGATCGGGTGCGTGTGCGGATCCCACTTAGCCACTACCGCACCGGCATCAACCACGTCGCCGTCACGTACGGAGAGTTCAGCACCATAGGGCAGCTTGTAGTACTCACGCTCACGACCGTGATCGTCGGCAACCGCCAAGGCGCTCGAACGAGAGACCACGACCAGCTTGCCGTCGGCACGTTCAACGTGCTTGATGTTATGCAGGCGCACTTTACCGCCGTGCTTGACCTGAACGCTGTCGACCGCAGACGAACGCGATGCTGCACCACCGATGTGGAACGTACGCATGGTCAGCTGGGTACCCGGCTCACCGATCGACTGTGCGGCGATGACACCTACAGACTCACCGATGTTGACCTGGTGGCCACGGGCAAGGTCACGTCCGTAACAGGCGGAACACACGCCGTGAGCCGTATCACAGGTGATGGTGGAGCGTACGACGATTTCGTCCACGCCCATGGTGTCCAGCGAGGCACACCACTTCTCGTCGAGCAGCGTATTACGCGGAATCAGTACTTCTTCGGTACTCGGATCGACAACATCAATGGCCACAACACGACCCAGTACGCGCTGAGACAGCGGTACGATGATGTCGCCACCCTCGATGATCGGGTGCAGCGTCAGGCCGTTTTCGGTGCCACAGTCGGTCTCGGTAATCACCAAGTCCTGAGCAACGTCTACCAGACGACGAGTCAGGTAACCGGAGTTGGCCGTTTTCAGGGCCGTATCCGCCAGACCTTTACGTGCGCCGTGGGTCGAGATGAAGTACTGAAGTACGTTCAGACCTTCACGGAAGTTCGCCACGATCGGCGTTTCAATGATCGAGCCATCCGGCTTGGCCATCAGGCCACGCATACCCGCCAGCTGGCGAATCTGTGCCGCAGAACCACGGGCACCGGAGTCGGCCATGATGAAGACACTGTTGAAGGAGTCCTGCTCGACTTCATTGCCGTCACGATCAACAACCGTCTCTTTCGAGATGCCGACCATCATCGCCTTGGCGACTTTATCATTCGCCTTGGACCAGATATCGATGACCTTGTTGTACTTCTCGCCTGCGGTTACCAGGCCAGAGGAGAACTGGTCTTCGATCTCTTTGACTTCTGCTTCAGCGGCATCAACGATCTCGGTCTTGGCATCGGGGATAACGAAGTCGTTAACACCGATCGAGGCACCGGACCAGGTCGCCAGACGGAAGCCGGTGTACATCAGCTGGTCAGCGAAGATAACCGTGGGCTTGAGGCCCGCACGACGATACACCTCGTTGATCAGGCTGGAGATCGCCTTCTTCTTCATCGGCTGATCGATCAGCGCGAACGGTACGCCTTCCGGCAGAATGCGGAACAACAGCGCACGACCGACGGTGGTGTCGTAAAGACGGCGGTGCTCGGAGCGCTCGCCAGTCTCTTCGTCGACGTCCACTTCGTCCAGACGCACCTTGACGCGGGCATGCAGCGACACGGACTGTGTGCCGAAGGCGCGCTCTACCTCATTGAGGTCGGAGAACACCATGCCTTCACCCTTGGCGTTGATCTTTTCACGGGTCATGTAGTACAGACCCAGAACAACGTCTTGCGACGGTACGATGATCGGCTCGCCGTTGGCCGGCGACAGCACGTTGTTGGTCGCCATCATCAGCGCACGGGCTTCGAGCTGTGCTTCCAGGGTCAGCGGTACGTGGACCGCCATCTGGTCACCGTCAAAGTCGGCGTTGTAAGCCGCACACACCAGCGGGTGCAGCTGGATCGCCTTACCTTCGATCAGCAGTGGCTCAAACGCCTGGATGCCCAAACGGTGCAGCGTCGGCGCGCGGTTAAGCAGTACCGGGTGTTCGCGGATAACGTCGGCCAGGATGTCCCACACTTCCGGCAGCTCGCGCTCAACCATCTTTTTCGCGGCTTTAATCGTGGATGCATGGCCCAGCGACTGCAGCTTGGAGTAGATGAACGGCTTGAACAGCTCAAGCGCCATTTTCTTCGGCAGACCACACTGGTGCAGACGCAGGGTCGGGCCCACGGTAATGACCGAACGGCCTGAGTAGTCTACGCGCTTACCCAGCAGGTTCTGACGGAAACGACCCTGCTTACCTTTGATCATATCGGCAAGCGATTTCAGCGGGCGCTTGTTAGAGCCGGTAATCGCACGACCACGGCGGCCGTTATCCAGCAGCGCGTCGACCGCTTCCTGGAGCATCCGCTTCTCGTTACGCACGATAATATCCGGTGCGTTAAGATCCAGCAGTCGCTTCAGACGGTTGTTGCGGTTGATCACACGACGGTAAAGGTCGTTAAGATCGGAGGTCGCAAAGCGGCCGCCGTCCAGCGGTACCAACGGACGCAGATCCGGCGGCAGCACGGGCAGCACTTCCATGACCATCCACGCCGGCGCATTGCCGGAGTGGTAGAACGCTTCCAGCAGCTTCAAGCGCTTCGACAGTTTCTTGATCTTGGTTTCAGAGTTGGTCTGCGGAATCTCTTCACGCAGCGTATTGATCTCTTCTTCCAGATCGATATCTTTCAGCAGCTCCTGAACCGCTTCGGCACCCATACGGGCATCGAAGTCGTCACCGAACTCTTCCAGCGCTTCGAAATACTGCTCGTCGTTGAGCAGCTGACCACGCTCCAGCGTGGTCATGCCGGGATCGATGACCACAAAGCTTTCGAAGTACAGCACGCGCTCGATATCACGCAGGGTCATATCGAGGAACATGCCGATACGTGACGGCAGGGATTTCAAAAACCAAATGTGAGCCACCGGCGATGCCAGCTCGATGTGACCCATGCGTTCACGGCGCACGGCCGCCTTGGTCACTTCGACACCACACTTCTCACAGATAATGCCGCGGTGCTTCATGCGCTTATATTTGCCGCACAAGCACTCGTAGTCTTTAACCGGGCCGAAAATCTTGGCACAGAACAGACCATCCCGTTCCGGTTTAAAGGTACGGTAGTTGATGGTCTCAGGCTTCTTCACCTCGCCGAAGGACCAGGAGCGAATCATGTCCGGCGACGCCAGGGTAATCTTGATCGCGTCAAACTCATCGGACTGAGATTGCGATTTGAGTACTTTCACCAAATCTTTCATGGGACGGCTCCTAGCTCTCTAACTCGATATCGATGCCCAGCGAGCGGATTTCCTTCACGAGTACGTTGAAGGATTCCGGCATGCCTGCCTGCATGGTGTGGTCGCCATCCACGATGTTCTTGTACATCTTGGTGCGGCCTTCGACGTCGTCCGACTTGACGGTGAGCATCTCTTGCAGCGTGTACGCGGCGCCATAGGCTTCCAGCGCCCACACTTCCATCTCACCAAAGCGCTGACCACCGAACTGCGCCTTACCACCCAGCGGCTGCTGCGTAACAAGCGAGTAAGAACCGGTAGAACGCGCGTGCATCTTATCGTCTACCAGGTGGTTGAGCTTCAGCATGTACATGTAGCCAACGGTCACCGGACGGTCAAACGCATCGCCGGTACGACCATCGTACAGCGTCATTTGGCCCGACTCCGGAATGTCCGCCAGCTTCAGCAGGTGCTTGATTTCGTGCTCTTTGGCACCGTCGAACACCGGCGTGGCCATCGGCACACCGCCCTTTAGGTTCTTCGCCAGCGCGATGACTTCGTCATCGGTCAGCGAGTCGATATCCTCAACGCGGGTACCGGGCGTGTTATACACCTGACCCAGGAAGTCGCGAATTTCAGCAACCTGCTGACCGCGGGCGTCGCGCAGCATGGCGTCAATCTTGACCCCGAGACCACGTGCCGCCATACCCAGGTGAGTTTCCAGGATCTGACCAACGTTCATACGCGACGGTACGCCCAGCGGGTTCAGCACCACGTCCACCGGCTCGCCCTTCTCGTCGAACGGCATGTCTTCGATGGGCATGATCGCGGAGATAACACCTTTGTTACCGTGACGACCGGCCATCTTGTCACCGGGCTGAATGCGACGCTTGACCGCCATATAGACTTTGACGATTTTCAGCACGCCCGGTGCGAGGTCGTCGCCCTGGGTCAGCTTGCGCTTCTTATCTTCGAAACGCTCGTCCATCTCTTTACGGCGGTTCTCAAGCTGTTCGTCGGCCTGGGCCAGTAGCTCGTTGTAGGCTTCATCCTGCATGCGCAGTTTGAACCACTGCTGACGCGGCAGTTCGTCCAGGTACGCCTCGCTCAGCACGTCGCCTTTCTTCAGGTTCGGGCCGCCATTAACCGCTTGGCCATCCAGCGTACGCTTCAGACGCTCAAAGGTTGCGTCTTCGGCAATACGGTAGGTTTCCTGAAGATCCTTGCGCACTTCGTCCAGCTGCATCTGCTCGATGGAGAGCGCACGGGAGTCTTTCTCAACGCCGTCACGAGTAAACACCTGAACGTCGATAACCGTACCTTTCATGCCGGTCGGGGCACGCAGGGAAGTATCTTTAACGTCAGACGCTTTCTCACCGAAGATGGCACGCAGCAGCTTCTCTTCTGGCGTCAGCTGGGTTTCACCTTTCGGTGTTACCTTACCGACCAGAATGTCACCGGGGCCAACTTCAGCGCCGATGTACACAACGCCCGCCTCGTCCAGTTTACCCAGTGCGGATTCACCGACATTGGGAATATCAGAGGTAATCTCTTCCGGCCCTAACTTGGTGTCGCGAGACACGCAGGTCAGTTCCTGGATGTGGATGGTGGTGAAACGGTCTTCTTGAACCACACGCTCAGAGAGCAGGATGGAGTCCTCGAAGTTGTAGCCGTTCCAGGGCATGAACGCGATGCGCATGTTCTGGCCAAGCGCCAGGTCGCCCATGTCGACAGACGGGCCATCGGCCAGAATATCGCCACGGGCAACGCTGTCACCAGGACGCACGATGGGGCGCTGGTTCATACAGGTATTCTGGTTGGAACGGGTGTACTTGGTCAGGTTGTAGATATCAACGCCAGCTTCACCGCCGATGATTTCATCTTCGTTCACCCGAACCACGACACGACGCGCATCGACGGAGTCGATTACGCCGCCACGACGCGCCACGGCACAGACGCCGGAGTCACGGGCAACGAAACGCTCCATGCCGGTACCGACCAGCGGCTTGTCGGCACGCAGGGTCGGAACGGCCTGACGCTGCATGTTCGCCCCCATCAAGGCGCGGTTGGCATCATCGTGCTCCAGGAACGGGATCAGGGCCGCTGCGACAGATACAACCTGACGCGGAGACACGTCCATCAGCGTCACCTGCTCAGGACGCATAAAGGTGGTCTCACCGCGGTGGCGTACCTGTACCAGGTCATCAATCAGTTTGCCGGACTCGTCAACCGCCGCAGACGCCTGGGCGATAACAAAGTCACCTTCCTCAATCGCTGACAGGTGGACGATATCGTCAGTGACCTGACCGGCATTCACTTTGCGGTACGGTGTTTCCAAGAAGCCGTAGCTATTGGTATGACTGTACGTTGCCAGCGAGTTGATCAGACCGATGTTCGGGCCTTCCGGCGTTTCGATCGGGCACAGGCGGCCATAGTGCGTGGCGTGTACGTCGCGCACTTCGAAGCCTGCACGCTCACGGGTTAGACCACCCGGGCCGAGTGCCGACACACGACGCTTGTGGGTCACCTCGGAGAGCGGGTTGTTCTGGTCCATAAACTGAGACAGCTGGCTGGAGCCGAAGAACTCTTTCACCGCTGCCGCAACTGGCTTGGCGTTGATCAGGTCTTGCGGCATCAGGCCTTCGCTTTCCGCCATGGAAAGACGCTCTTTCACCGCACGCTCGACACGCACCAGACCGACGCGGAACTGGTTCTCGGCCATTTCGCCCACGCAGCGAATACGACGGTTACCCAGGTGATCGATATCGTCCACGTCGCCGAAGCCGTTACGGATATTGATCAACTCACGCAGCACATCCAGGATGTCTTTGCGATCCAGCACGCCGGAGCCCGTGTCACTTTCACGGCGCAGACGGCGGTTGAACTTCATCCGACCAACGCCCGACAGGTCGTAACGGTCTTCGGTGAAGAACAGGTTATGGAACAGCGTCTCGGCAGCCTCTTTGGTAGGCGGCTCGCCTGGGCGCATCATGCGGTAAATCTCTACCAACGCTTCCAGCTGAGAGCCGGTGGTATCCAGCTTCAGAGTGTCGGAAATGAACGAACCGCAGTCGAGGTCGTTGGTGTAGAGGGTTTCGATATGCGTGATACCGCCCTGCGCCATACGCTCGAGGACTTCCGGAGTGATTTCCGTGTTACACGGGCAGATCAGCTCACCGGTTTTGGTATCGATTTGGTCTTTGGCCAGCGTTTTGCCGAACAGATACTCCATCGGCACTTCCAGACGCTCAAGGCCGGCTTTTTCAAGCTGACGAATGTGCTTCTGAGTGATCCGGCGACCCTCTTCGACGATGACGCTGCCTTCGCCATCTTTGATGTCGAACGTGGCCGTTTCACCGCGCAGGCGTGATGGCACCAGCTCCACAAAGAAGCCGGTCTTCTCGATGTGGAATTTGCTGGTTTCGAAGAACTCAGCCAGGATCTCTTCGGTGCTCATACCCAGCGCACGCATCAGTACCGAGGCCGGCAGTTTGCGGCGGCGGTCGATACGCACGAAGACGTTGTCTTTCGGGTCGAACTCGAAGTCGAGCCAAGAGCCACGGTAAGGAATCACGCGAGCAGAGTAGAGCAACTTCCCTGAGGAGTGGCTCTTGCCTTTGTCGTGATCGAAGAACACACCGGGCGAACGGTGGAGCTGAGAAACGATAACCCGCTCAGTGCCGTTGATGACGAAGGTACCGTTCTCGGTCATCAGGGGGATCTCCCCCATGTAGACTTCCTGCTCTTTGATGTCTTTGATGGCCTTGTTCGAAGAGTCGCGATCGTAGATGATCAAGCGAACCTTGACACGCAGCGGAGCGGAGTAGGTCACGCCACGCAGCTGACACTCTTTGACATCGAACGCTGGCGTACCGAAACGGTAGCTCACGTACTCCAGGGCCGCATTGCCGGAGAAGCTCTCGATCGGGAACACGGACTTGAACGCCGCGTGCAGGCCAACCTCGTGGCGCTCGTCGGGCGAACGATCCTGCTGGAGAAAGTCGTAGTAGGAATCAAGCTGGATGGCCAGCAAGTAAGGCACATCCATCACTTGGGGCAGTTTGCCGAAATCCTTGCGGATGCGTTTTTTCTCAGTATATGAGTAAGCCATCTGTATTCCCCAGCTTGTTCACCATGGGTGACCGATGCGTGGTCATCTGCCCCGCGGGCGTTTCAGACGCAGACAGCAAGCTCCTAAATCGGTAGCTCGCCGTCAAAAATCTTGATAGATAACAGTGTTACAGTAGTGCTGTTCGCGCTTTGCTGTCGCTTGCTAGCATCACTCGCGCTTCACAACTTACGCGTTACAACAACGTACGCTTCACAACAACGGTCTTACTGTTTTGCTGCTTTTTACCGCAGCGCTTCTGCTGTTGCCTTGCAGCATACTACAACAGAAAAAGGCCGGCAGCGGGATAGCCCGCCGCCAGCCGTGGAAGCTTACGCAGCGCGTAAAGCCATCAGCACAAGGATTACTTGAGCTCGACGGTTGCGCCCGCTTCTTCCAGCTTCTTCTTAGCTGCTTCAGCGTCGTCTTTAGACATCGCTTCTTTGATGGTCGCCGGCGCGCCGTCAACGGCACCTTTGGCTTCTTTCAGGCCAAGACCGGTGATTTCACGAACAGCTTTGATGACGTTAACTTTCTTGTCACCAGCAGAAGCCAGTACCAGATCAAATTCAGTCTGCTCTTCAGCAGCTGCTTCGCCGCCGCCAGCCGGGCCAGCCATAACGGCTGCCGCTGCAGAAACGCCGAATTTCTCTTCCATTGCTTCGATCAGCTCAACAACTTCCATTACGGACATGTCGGCTACAGCATTGATGATATCGTCTTTGGACAGTGCCATTGTTTCATTCCTAACTTTGCGGGAGTCTCGGTCAGCCGAGGACTCGGGGTTCATTGCTTGGTTCAGGCAGCGTACCGATCACATCGTTCACGCCGCCTGCAAGAAACACTGCTTAGGCAGCTTCGGCTTCTTGCTTCTGGTCGCGCAGGGCGGCCAGAGTACGAACCAGCTTGCCAGCGGAGGCTTCTTTCATTACCGACATCAACTTGGCAATTGCCTCGTCGTAAGTCGGCAGGGTTGCCAGACGATCGATGTCAGCAGCCGGAATCAGCTCACCTTCGTAGGCCAACGCCTTAACTTCGAAGTTCTTCTCGTCTTTAGCGAACTCTTTGAACAGACGAGCAGCAGCGCCCGGGTGTTCAGTAGAGAAAGCCAACAGAGTAGGACCAACAAAGCTCTCGTTCAGACACTCCCACTGAGTGCCTTCGAGTGCGCGGCGAGCCAGCGTGTTACGAACAACACGAAGCTCTACACCGTTTTCGCGGGCCTGCTTACGCAGATCGGTCATTTTGCTGACCGTAACACCACGAGAATCGGCAACTACGACGGAGAGTGCGCCCTTGGCCGCTTCACTGACCTCGGCAACAATCGCTTTCTTGCCTTCAAGTGCTAGTGGCACAGTGATCACTCCTTCGTGCCGGAACCCATCAAGGCTCCGGTGGTTACCATCTCTTCCAAGGCATACTGCTGGCCTTGGAAGCCTTAGGGGATGGTGCTCACCAGAAAGCGGCTTGCGAAAAGCGTTAACCAACTGGCGGCCACACCATCTGCGCAGGCGCTCTAGGGCGATTAAGCCGCCCAATCTTCAAAAGACAAGGCGGCACCTGCGGTCTTTGACGGCGCCTCGCTCGACTAACTACCTAGCGAGGGACCGCAAAGTTCTTGCTCGGCACTTACTAAAACCTGCCGACGACTCGCTTATACCAGCGCAGAGTGGTCGATGGTCAAACCCGGGCCCATGGTAGTGGACAGGGTAATTTTCTTAAAGTAGACGCCTTTGGAGGAGCTCGGCTTGAGCTTCTTCAGGTCAGCTACCAGTGCTTCCAAGTTGCCCTGAACGGACACCGCGTCAAAACCCACTTTACCCAGGGTAGTGTGGATGATGCCGTTTTTGTCGGTACGGAAACGCACCTGACCCGCTTTGGCGTTCTTGACCGCAGTTGCCACGTCGGGCGTTACGGTGCCCACTTTCGGGTTCGGCATCAGGCCACGCGGACCAAGAATCTGACC
The DNA here is from genome assembly GCF_900110265.1 of Vreelandella aquamarina. Taxonomy (GTDB): domain Bacteria; phylum Pseudomonadota; class Gammaproteobacteria; order Pseudomonadales; family Halomonadaceae; genus Vreelandella; species Vreelandella aquamarina. Next base: position 30,867 of record NZ_FODB01000003.1, read on the forward strand.
CAGCTGACCCACAACGCGCATTGCATCCGGAGAAGCAATGACCACGTCGAAGTCCATCTGGCCTTTTTTGACTTGCTCAGCCAGATCGTCCATGCCCACGATGTCAGCACCGGCTTCTTTAGCAGCGTCGGCATTCGCACCCTGGGTGAAGACGGCTACGCGTACGTCTTTGCCGGTACCGTTAGGCATAACGGTGGCGCCACGCACAACCTGGTCAGATTTACGCGGGTCAACGCCAAGGTTGATCGCCACGTCCAGAGACTCTTTGAACTTAACGGTAGACAGCTCGGAAAGCAGCGCAACCGCTTCTTCCAGAGAGTACGCTTTGTTCGGGTCTACTTTCTCGCGAATCACTTTCGCGCGCTTAGACAATTTAGCCATGATCAGAGACCCTCCACGTTTAAGCCCATGCTACGAGCGCTGCCAGCGATGGTGCGCACCGCGGCGTCGAGATCAGCCGCCGTTATATCCGGCTCTTTGGTTTTGGCGATCTCTTCGAGCTGCTCGCGAGTCACGGTACCGACTTTCTTCTTGTTCGGCTCACCAGAACCGGACTTGATGCCGGCTGCTTTCTTGAGCAGAACGGCGGCCGGCGGTGTTTTGGTGACGAACGTGAAGCTACGGTCAGAGTAGACAGTGATCACGACAGGCGTCGGCAGGCCCGGCTCAATCTCTTGAGTCGCAGCGTTGAACGCCTTACAGAATTCCATAATATTCACGCCGTGCTGACCCAGCGCGGGGCCTACGGGCGGACTCGGGTTGGCTTTACCTGCAGCAACCTGCAGTTTGATATAAGCCTGTACTTTCTTGGCCATGGTAAATACTCCAGTTGGGTGATAGCGCCTGACGGCTCCCCGGTACGCGCAAAGCAGCGCTGGGCTGCTTTACATGAATCCAGACTGGCGCGCATAGGACACCAGCCTGCAACATTTTGAGATTACTCTTTTTCAACCTGCGAGAATTCGAGTTCCACAGGCGTTGCTCGCCCAAAGATCAGCACGCTGACCTGCAGGCGGCTCTTGTCATAGTTCACCTCTTCAACGACACCGTTGAAGTCAGCAAACGGACCATCGATGACACGGACGGACTGACCCGGCTCGAACATGGTCTTGGGACGCGGCTTGTCGGTACCATCTTTGACACGACGCAAGATCGCCTCTGCTTCGCGTGAGGTAATCGCAGCGGGCTTCTCTTTGGTGCCGCCAATGAACCCCATGACACGCGGCGTCTCATTCACCAGGTGCCAAGTTTCATCATCCATTTCCATCTCGACTAACACGTAGCCCGGATAGAACTTACGCTCACTCTTGCGACGCTTGCCGTCACGCATCTCAACCACTTCTTCCGTCGGCACCAGGATCTCGCCAAAGCGATCTTCCATGCCGTACATCTTCACACGCTCGATAAGCGAGCGCATGACATGCTTTTCGAAGCCGGAATAAGCGTGGACGACGTACCAACGTTTGGACATGAATGCTCCTAACCAATGACGCCGGACATCGCCCAGCCAAGAAGAGTATCGATCAACCACAGCATCAGACCCACCACCAGCACAGCTACCAGCACAATGGCGGTTGTCTGAATGGTTTCAGGACGGGTCGGCCATACAACGCGCTGAATCTCTTTCTTGGCGCTTATGGCAAGCTCAACTAAATCGCGACCTTTTGTGGTTGTTAAGGCGATCAAACCAGCAAGCGCACACAACACCACCACACCCAAGACGCGGTAGAGCAGACCAATATCGGCGAAATAGGTATTACCAACGACTGCAACGACAAGCAGCGCCACAACCGCCGCCCACTTGAGCCCGTCATGGCGCGTCCGTTGCACCTCTGCGCCATGTTTTACGGAACTAGGCTTCATAAAAACGAGACTCCTAAGGGTGCAGCGAGCGACAAAGGAATTCTAGAAAAGACATACCAACCTGGGGAAGGCTGGCAGGCCAGGAGGGAATCGAACCCCCAACCTGCGGTTTTGGAGACCGCTGCTCTGCCAATTGAGCTACTGGCCTGTATCGTCATGCGCGCAAGCAAACGCCTACGCAACAGCGGGCGCCATAATAGCGGAGAAACCTCCGCCTGACAACCCTTACTTTCACCCCCAAACCACCGGAGGGCAGAGACAAAAAAAAAGCGAGCATCGCTCGCTTTTTCCGCAATATGGAGCTCATGGACGGAATTGAACCGTCGACCTCACCCTTACCAAGGGTGTGCTCTACCCCTGAGCTACATGAGCCAAACACATCAAACTGGAGCGGGCGGCGGGAATCGAACCCGCACCATCAGCTTGGAAGGCTGAGGTTCTACCATTGAACTACGCCCGCCGAACTTGCCTATAGAATGACAATCCGCTGCACGAGTAACAGTAGCTAATGCCCGCTTACCGGCGTTTCATTCCCAGACGCTGACTAGCTCAACGCCTGCTCAATCTGGTGGAGAGGGAAGGATTCGAACCTTCGAAGCTTTCGCGGCAGATTTACAGTCTGCTCCCTTTGGCCACTCGGGAACCTCTCCAGCTGTGGCGGCACATTATGCCAGCCTCCAAAACGGTGTCAAGCCTGCAAACTCTTTATTTATCAAAGCCTGCTGGATGCAACGCCTTCTCAAGCGCAGCTTCCGCTCTGGAACGCGCTGCATTCTGTCAAAGCAGCATCGAGAATGCAAGGCCTGCGCGAATTTTTTCTAATGATACCGGCTCTGGAACCCGAGGAGCACCTGACATCTTGCCCGCCCGTTCGGCAAAGGTGAGCGGAAAACTGGCCTCAAGCCCGCCATATACCATATCGGGCCATACCGCATGGGGCACCTGCACACCGCGGGAAACGACTCTGGCATCACCACCGGTGAGCAGCACTGGTAGCGCCACCCCCTGCTGGTCACACACTTCGCTATAGATACGGTTAATCGCACTGACGGCCGCCATATAGATACCGTGATTCACCGCATCCACCGTGCGCCGCCCTGGCTCTAGCAATGCATCGGCTTCGCTTTCCGGGTCGATGGCGACGTTGCGCGTCCCTAGCTTCAGGCTCTCTTTCATGAGCCGCAGGCCGGGAATAATGAAACCACCCAGGTGCACACCGCCAGGTAGTACGAAGTCAATGGTAATGGCGCTACCGCAATCCACCGCGCAGCAACCACCCGCCAGCTGGTAGCCCGCCAGCGCCCCCATCCAGCGGTCAACGCCCAACCGGCCCGGCTCTTCATAACCATTGACCACGCCGAGCGCTTCTGGCGTTGAGCGCGCCACATAAACGTGACGCACCTGACGGCGTAGCAACGTCACAGTCTCATCCAGCACAGCGGCCCTGGCTACACTGGATATCCGCACGGCTTCGACGACATCCAGGTCGGGAATATCCGCCCCCGGGCGCCACTCTTCCCGTGTCCACACGGCACCTCGCGAGCGGATCTCACTGCTCTCGGCATCTTTAAGCCGCCATTTCGACAGCGTGTTGCCGATATCCAAATCCAAAATCATAGGCGCCTACGTACGCTGATCTCACCGCCCGATAGGCGTCGCGAGTGACCGTTTTCAGTAACCCACAGGTTACCACTCTCATCCACATCTCCCGCCACAGCATCGCTTGAGCGCTCACCTTGAATCACTCGGATGGGTAGGCCTGCATAAGCATGGCGCTGATTCCACGCATCGAGCCAAGGCGCAAAGCCACTGTTTTCAAAGCCCGCCAGCATACCCAACAGCCCCGACACCATATCGGCAGCCAACTGGTTGCGGGAAATACCTGCCTTGGCATCAAACAGCGCCGCCACCGGCTGGTCAATGGTGGCCCGCAGGCTATCCGGTAGCGACAGGTTCATGCCCATGCCTATCACTACTTCACAAGGGCCTGCCGCATCACCGGTCACTTCAATCAAAATACCGGCTAACTTACCAAGCTCGCTGCCCTGCTCGGCTAGTAGCACATCGTTCGGCCACTTTAGTTTGGGCGATACGCCATACTGCTCAAGCACCTGAGAGACCACCACACCCACCGCCAGGCTTAACCCCTCCAGAGCATTGATACCTGATTCGAAGCGCCAGCCCATTGACACCATGAGGCTCTGCCCCCAGGGCGTCGACCACACCCGGCCACGGCGGCCACGCCCAGCCGTTTGCAGCTCGACGAAGCAGACCTCGCCATGCCCTGCCCCTTGAGAGAAGCGCTCGCGCAGGTATTCGTTGCTTGAAGGAAGCTGATCTTCCACGAACAGTCGCGCCAGCAGGTGGCGGGCATCGGCGGGCAGCCGCTCGACGATTTTGGCGCCATCCAGCGGCTCTAACGGGTGAGCCAACCGGTAGCCACGCCCTTTCACAGCGACCAGCTCTACGCCCAGCGCCTCTAATTTTTTTAGCTGTTTCCACACGGCGGCTCGGGAAACGCCCAGCGCTTCGCCTAATTGTTCACCGGAATGAACCTCGCCATCGCTTAACAAACGCATCAGGTTACCGATGGTCATGTGCTTGCCCCAACTGGGAAAACGCCTATCTTAACGGAAGCGCCACAACAGCGAAAACTGCCGCGTTTAGGTTATTGACTTGCTGCTTTATTTAAGACAGCGCTGGTAGTGGACCACCCCCAGACCCTATAATGCCGCCCTATTTTTCCAGCAGGATCGCGTCGTGATCGAGAATCTTCGCAACATTGCCATCATCGCCCACGTTGACCACGGTAAAACTACCTTGGTAGACAAACTGTTAAGCCAGTCCGGCACGCTCGACCGTAAGGCCGAAGGCCAAGAGCGTATCATGGACTCTAATGACCAGGAGAAGGAGCGTGGTATTACCATCCTGGCCAAAAACACCGCTATTCAGTGGCAGGATGGTAATGGTACGGGCTACCACATCAACATCGTGGACACCCCTGGGCACGCCGACTTCGGTGGCGAAGTTGAGCGTGTTATGTCCATGGTGGACTCGGTTCTGCTGCTGGTTGACGCCGTAGACGGCCCGATGCCGCAAACCCGCTTCGTGACACAAAAAGCCTTCTCCCAGGGCCTGAAGCCGATCGTGGTGGTTAACAAAATCGACCGCCCCGGTGCACGCCCTGATTGGGTTATCGACCAGATTTTTGATCTGTTCGACAACCTGGGTGCCACTGACGAACAGCTCGATTTCCCGATTATCTACTGCTCGGCGCTGAACGGTATTGCTGGTATGGATCCGGAAGCGCTGGCCGACAACATGGATCCGATGTTCCAAGCGATTGTGGACATCGTTGAGCCACCGAAAGTTGAAGTAGATGGCCCCTTCCAGATGCAGATTTCTGCCCTGGACTACAACAGCTACGTCGGCGTTATCGGTCTTGGCCGCATTAAGCGCGGTTCTGTGAAGCCTAACCAGCAGATTTCAGTCATCAGTGTTGATGGTACGACTCGGAAAGGCAAAATCGGTCAGGTCATGACCCACATGGGCCTTGAGCGAGTTCAAACCACCGAAGCCACCGCTGGCGATATCGTATGCATCACGGGCATCGAAGACCTGGCCATCTCCGACACTCTGTGTGACCCGAGCGCCGTTGAAGCGCTGCCGCCGCTGTCTGTTGATGAGCCGACCGTTTCTATGACCTTCCAGGTCAACGACTCGCCGTTCGCGGGTAAAGATGGCAAGTTCGTCACCAGCCGTAACATCAAAGATCGCCTGGATCAGGAGCTGATTCACAACGTCGCCCTGCGCGTCGAGCAAGGCGAAACGCCCGAGAAGTTCAAAGTCTCTGGCCGTGGCGAACTGCACCTGTCGGTACTGATCGAAACCATGCGTCGTGAAGGCTTCGAGCTGGCCGTTGGCCGTCCGGAAGTTATCATCAAAGAGATCGACGGTGTTAAGCAAGAGCCCTACGAAGAAGTCATCATCGACTGTGAAGAACAGCACCAGGGCTCCATCATGGAGGAGCTTGGCTACCGTAAAGGTGAGATGACCAACATGAACCCGGATGGTAAAGGCCGAGTTCGTTTGGACTTCATTATCCCGGCGCGTGGCTTGATCGGTTTCCGTGGCCAGTTCCTGACGCTAACTTCCGGCACCGGCATCCTGACCAGCCGTTTTGACCACTACGGCCCGCTGAAGCCCGATGCGTCTATCGAGCGTCGTAACGGCGTGCTGGTGTCTATGGTAGGCGGTAAAGCGCTGGCTTACGCACTGTACGCCCTTCAGGAGCGCGGCAAGCTCATCATCGACCACGCGACCGAAGTGTACGAGGGCATGCTGATCGGTATTAACAACCGTGCCAACGACATGGTGGTGAACCCGACCAAGGGTAAAAAGCTCGATAACATGCGCTCTACCGGTAACGATGAGAACATCGTTCTAACGCCGCCGATCAAGTTTACCCTTGAGCAAGCCATCGAGTTCCTGGACTCCGATGAGCTGGTAGAAGTCACGCCCAGCCACATCCGCCTGCGCAAGAAGCACCTGACCGAAAACGAGCGTAAGCGCGCTAGCAAAAAGTAAGCTAACCCCGCCTCATTCACGAGGGCGCTGATTGAGCGGTCTGAAGGTACTGGCTGTTGGCATTGCTTATCAGGATTCGCATCTTCAGCGCGAGTGGCTGTTGAGTAATGCCAAAACGCTGGAATTTTCCCGCTTTCTTATAGCTCTTTGGAATCAATTGCGGCCGTCCAAGCAGCCGCGACAGCGTGGCTTGAGACGGCCGGTCCTGGACCAGGGGCGTCATGCCGCGTGCATCGCCGTTGCATGAGGGCGTCCAGATGGATAGGCTTTCACCCATAGCGGATGGCTCTCTTGGTTCAGGTTCTTGGCGGAACACACTGAATTTTCAAGAGAATACCATTCGCTATCTTCGTTATCAGGCCGGCCTCATGAATAAGCCGGGCTTAATCTGGAACCGTCGCGCCAAAAACACAAGCAACGGTTTCTAACGCTCGTGGTTTTCTGACGCCGACGCGTCGAGTCGCTCTGCCAAGCGCTTCTGGCGGCGCTTGTTGCGGTACATACGCACCAGCGCAATGACCAGTGCACACGCCACCATAGCGGCCAGCACACCGCCCTGCCAGGGGCGTGCGGCGTCGCCGAGGACGGTTTCGAGGGTAATGATGAGCGCCAGGCCAAGTGCCTGGGTACCTATGGCCAGGGCGCGCAGGGTGTCAAAAGAGGATTGCGGCATCGACATCTCCGTCATGTGAAGCGTGCATGGTATGGTTGCCCAGTGTACCTGCTTATCGGAACGACTATGAATGCCATTGCTCTCGGTCCACTGCTGATTTCCACTCCCCGCCTCTATGCGTTTGGCTGTGCACTGCTGCTTTTATTAAGCAGCCGCTTCCTGCTGGGGCTGTCTACCAAGCAGCATGGCCGCTGGTTTAATGGCTTGCTGGTGGTGTGGCTATTAGCAGCGCGCGTCACGTTTGTGGCCTTCAACTGGGAGAGCTACAGCGCCACCCCACTCGACGCCCTGAAGGTATGGCAACCGGGCTATCACGCGCTTGGTGGGCTACTTGCCGGTTTACTGTGGACCGCCTGGACGCTGCGTGCACGTCTGCTGGCGATGATCGGCGGACTCGCCATGACGGTGGGGGCCGTTAGCCTCTGGTTAGTGTTGGTCACGCTGGCCCCGCTAGGCCAGCAATTTGCCGTGGCATCGCTGCCCGACGTCACCCTGGAAGATCTCGATGGAAACGCGGTTAGTCTCTCCTCGCTGACGAATCAAGATGAGCTCATTATCGTGAATTTATGGGCCACCTGGTGTCCCCCCTGCCTGCGTGAAATGCCGCTGCTGGAAGAGGCCGACCAGCGCGAGGGCGTTACTGTCGTGGTGGCCAATCAGGGCGAGGACTTACTACCTATCGCACGCTACCTAGACGAGCAGTCGCTGAGCTTTCGCTACCCGTTGCGCGACCCACAGCAAACCCTAATGGCCCAGTTTCAAGCCCCAGGCCTCCCCACTACTGTGCTATTTGACCAGACAGGCAAGACGCTGGACGTTCATGTGGGAGAGCTCACTCGAGCGCAGTTAGAGCGCTGGTTAAGCGATTGACCACGATAGACCTTAATACCCCCGCTGCTTTGCGTTAGAATCCCCCGCCCTGTTTGCCACTGGTGACCTGCCCAGCGGCGCACGACCGATTTTGACGACTTCCTCGAGGCATCATGAGCGATTTTTCTCCCGGCCAGCGCTGGATTAGCGACGGCGAGGCTGAGCTTGGACTCGGCACCGTGCTTAACTGCGACGCCCGTAGCGTTACCATCTTGTTCAGTGCCAGCCAGGAAACCCGCACCTACAACACCCGTCAAGCACCGCTCACCCGCGTCATGTTCGGCAGCGGCGACCGCGTGCTCTCTGCCGACGGCTGGCAGATGATCGTTGATGACAGCAAAGAGACCCGCGGCCTGATCACCTACATTGGTGAAGATAGCGAAGGCAACCTGCGCGAACTGCCTGAGGCGAAGCTGGCCGACACCATGCAGTTTGACCAAGCCCGTGACCGCCTGCTGACCGGTCAGGTAGACCGTAACGACTGGTTTGATCTGCGCTTTCGTACGTTGCACCACTATCAGCGCATTGAGCAGCACAGCGCGCTGGGCTTTGCTGGGCCGCGTATTGATCTCATTCCCCACCAGCTCTATATCGCCGACGAAGTGGCCGGACGCCATGCGCCGCGGGTACTGCTGGCCGACGAGGTAGGCCTGGGCAAAACCATTGAAGCGGGCTTGATTCTCCACCGCCTGCTGCTGGCAGGCCGGGTAGAGCGCGCGCTGATTCTGGTGCCCGACAGCCTGACCCACCAGTGGCTGGTAGAGCTGCTGCGCCGTTTCTCACTAAACGTGACACTGCTGGACGAGCACCAGAGCCAAGCCCACGGCAGCACCAACCCGTTCGAGAGCGCCCAGCTCGTGCTGGCCAGCCAAGGCTGGCTGTTCGCCAACATTCATCGCCAGGACCAAGCCCTGGCCAGCCGCTTCGACCTGCTGATTGTCGATGAAGCGCATCACCTGGACTGGAGCCCAGAAAGCAGCGGCCCCGGCTACCAGTGCGTGGAACAGCTCGCCTCTGAGATCCCGGGCTTGCTGCTGCTCACCGCCACGCCAGAACAGATGGGGCTGGAGAGCCACTTCGCGCGCCTGCGCCTGCTGGATGCCGAGCGCTACCACGATATCGAGCGCTTCAAAGAGGAGGAGCAGCACTACGTGGCGGTGGCCGAGGCCATCGATGCTCTCGAGGAACTGCCCCAGACCGCGAGCGCCCGTGAACGCGTCGCCGCCGTAGCCGACGACCGAGATAGCCAAGCGCTGCTCGCCACGCTGTGCCACCCAGAGGCAAGCCCTGAGCAGCAGGACGCCGCCCGCGCCCAGCTGCGCGATGCGCTGTTAGACCGCCATGGCACCGGCCGCGTGATGTTCCGCAACAGCCGCCGTCACGTAGGCGGCTTCCCCGAGCGACGCCTGCATCAGGCATCACTGGAACTGCCGTCGGCTTACCGCCGCGTGCTGCGCCGCCTGGAGCGCGACGACGACTACCTGGACGAGCTGCTGATCGAAACCGGCATGGACCACCCGGATGTACTGATCTACCCGGACGCCATGTACCGCGAGTTAAGCAACGATCCGCTGAACACCGAGTCCTGGTGGCATATCGACCCACGCGTCAACTGGCTGCTGGAAAAACTCAGCGACGACAGTGAATCCGGCTTTGCCAACGACAAAGTGCTGGTGATTGCCCACCATCGCGAAACCGCCGAAGGGCTCGCGGAGGGCCTGCGGGTCTTGGGCGGCTACCATGCGCCGGTCTTCCACGAAGGCCTGTCACTGATAGAGCGCGACCGGGCCGCCGCCGCGTTTGCCGATGAAGAGGATGGCTGCCAGGTGTTGGTGTGTTCTGAGATTGGCTCCGAAGGGCGTAACTTCCAATTCTGCCGCCACCTGGTGATGTTTGACATGCCGCAGCATCCCGACCAGCTAGAGCAGCGCATTGGCCGTCTGGATCGGATCGGCCAGCGCCACGCCATCGAGCTGCACGTGCCCAACTTCACCGGCAGCCCCGGCGAGCGCTTGCTGCGCTGGTACCACGAAGGCATGGACGCGTTCAGCGCGCCCCATGGGGTGGGCAGCGACCTGTTCGATGCCTTTGGCGATGCCCTGGCCGAGGCGCTGCTCGACGATGAAGCGCTCGACGAGATTATCGAAGAGACGCGCGAGATGTTCACTGCCAAGCTCGCCGAGCGGGATGCGGGTCGCAACCGCCTGCTGGAGCTTAATGCTTGCCGCCCAGCACGAGCACAGCAGGTGATTGAGGCGGTACGCGAGCTGGACGAGGACCCGGCACTGCCCCGCTACGTGGAGCGCGCGCTGGATATCTTCGGCGTCGATAGCCAGGAGATCGGCAATGGCCTGCTCTACCTTCAGCCCAGCCAGCACATGCTGGATGGCCTGCCGGGGCTGGTCAAAGGCGAAGAGGGCTTTTCCGCCACCTATAGCCGCGCTCAGGCGCTGGCACGGGATGATGTTCAGCGGCTCTCCTGGGAGCACCCGCTGCTGCGCGAAATGATGGGCCGCATTCTCGACGGCACCATGGGCAACACGGCGCTGGCGCTGCTGCGCCACCCAGCGATCCCCAGCGGGCGCTTAATGGCGGAACTGGTGTTCCGCACCCACTGCCCGGCACCCAAATCGCTGCACCTGAACCGCTTTTTGCCACCCACCGCCGTGCGGGTACTGTTGGATGAATCAGGGGCTAACCTGACCAGCAAGATCTCCTTCACCGGGCTGGGCAAAAATCTGCAGAAGGTGAACAAGTCGCTGGCGCGGGACTTGATCAAAAGCCGCCATGACCAGTTACGCGAACTCCTCACCCAAGGGGAAGGCGAAGCCGAACGGGAGCTGCCGAGCATTGTTGAGGCCGCTGAAACCCGTATGCGTGCCCAACTGGATGCCGAACTGGCCCGCCTGACGGCGCTGGCAGAGCACAATCCGGCAGTACGCAGCGAAGAGCTGGAAGCGCTGAAACAGGAGCGCCAAGCACTGAGCAACGCGATTGAGAATACCCGCCTGCGGCTTGACTCCGTACGGGTCATTATCACCGTCGACCCGAACGCTTAAACCAGGCAAGTACCCGCTGGTGGCGCTATAAAATCGCCGCCAGCGCTTGCTTCAGCGTCGGGTATTGGAAATGAAAGCCTGCCTCGCTCAAGCGTGCCGGGCGCATATCCGCACCGGTAAGCAGCAGTTGCGACATCTCCCCAAAGCCCGCTTTCAGCACAAAAGCGGGCACCGGAAACATGGCCGGACGATGTAACTGCTTAGCCAGCGTTTGGGTAAATTCAGCGTTGGTCACTGGGTGGGGCGCGCTGCCGTTAAAGGCACCTGACAAGGTCGGCTCGTTGATCAGAAACATAATCGCCGCTACCAAGTCATCCCGGTGAATCCAGGGCATAAACTGTGTGCCATCGCCAAATCGCCCGCCTAATCCCAGCTTGAACGGTGGCAGCATTTTCTGCAGCGTACCGCCTCCCGCCTCTAGCACTAAGCCAATCCGTAAAACTGCTAGCCTAACCCCCATGGCTTCAATCGGTTTTGCCGCGGCTTCCCATTGGGCGCAGAGCCGATGGGCGAACTCATCATGAGGGGACGTGGATTCATCCACCACTTTGCTGCCCTGATCACCGTAATAGCCCATGGCCGAACCGCTCACCATCACTTTCGGTAAGGGCTGACCATTGGCCGCCAGCTGCTCACAGAGCGCAATCAGCTGCTGAGTACTTTCCACCCGTGAACGAATCAGCCGCTCTTTCTGCTCGGCGCTCCAGCGCTTTGCCGCGATGGACTCCCCCGCTAGGTTTACCAACGCATCCGGCGGTGTATCCACAAAGGCTTGGGCACTATCACGGATATCGCATGCCTTGGGTAGTTTTCCCCGCACGTCGTGGGGCGTGCGAGATACCACCTGTACATCGTGCCCCTGGGCAATGAGCTGTTGGCAGAGCCGTTGGCCTACAAAGCCGCTTCCCCCGGTAATTAATACCCGCATGGTGTCACTCCTTTGGCGTTGGACGTCACTTGCGCCAGCGTAGTCGCCACTACTGATCCATCAGATGGTTGATATCAAAAAGTGGTCACCGCACCGTCGCGCACGTTGCATAGCGCTTAATTGTACAATATTTATACATAACTGCTACAATAAATTTAGTTGAGCACTACCTTACTCGCGAGGATTTATGGCTGAACCGGCAAGTGTAACCTTCACTCCCTCCACCGCGCCCACCTTTGCGAGCAAAGTTGCCGACTGAACAGTATGGCCACTTCGATCATGTGGTGATCAGCGCGCCGCCTCCCCAGGCAAAAGCGCTGCGGGCAGTCAGTCATTCTTATACAGCGAGCGCGGTTTATGGCTATACGGCGGCAGCTTTCGTGGCAGCCGCGTGGAGGATGCATGGCTCTCCGATGACGAGTTGGGAGAGGCATTATTAGGCCGGTCGGTCTAATGGAAGCTAACGCGAGGCTACACCCAAAGGGACACAGCAAAGGTTGTACCTAGTAGCCACAAGTTGTACAAAGGTGCCTATAATAGCGTGACCCTATCTAACCGATTAGGTGCTATTCAGCAAACCGCTACACGACTAAGTGGCCTAGCGCCGAACTGGCGCGACAACACGGCCACCGCAATTATTGACAGACCCCTGCAGCGCTTGTTGCAGGCAACCAAGAGGCAATGGCGCCCATGAGCAACAAGGCGACCCACCCACCCGATACCCCGCTCTATCCGATTCGGGAAGTTTCCCGCTTAACGGGTGTGAACTCGGTCACCCTGCGCGCCTGGGAGCGACGCTACGGATTAATTCGCCCACAGCGGACCCCTAAGGGTCACCGGCTCTATGCCCAGGACGATATCAGCCGTATTGAACGCATTCTCCAGTGGCTCAACCGAGGCGTGCCGGTCAGCCAGGTCGCCGACCTGCTTGACCAGCCCGAAACGGTAGAGGCCCCCGCCCCAGATGCCGGGGACTGGTCTAGCCAGCGCCAGCAGCTTCTGGCGGTCATTGAAGCCGTCGACCTTCCCAAGCTGGAAGCGCTCTACCATCAAAGCCTAGCGCTCTATCCGCTAAGCGTGGCGATTAACGAGCTGTGGCAGCCTGTCATTCTGACCCTAGAAGCTAAATGGGCGGCGCAGCCAGATGATTTGGTGCGCCGCACCTTTGAGGCCTTTTTGCGTAGTCAGGTGGGTACTCGCCTGCACTACGCCAACCAGGCAACCCGCGGCCCGCTGATTCTGCTCAGCGCCATGCCCGACGATCCTGGCCCGCTGTGGGTACTGATGAGTGCACTGATGGCCAGCGAGCAGGGCTACCGAGTCCAGCTGTTTGATCATTCGCTGGCACTCGAAGACCTTGCACAAGCGGTGTCTCGCCTGCACTCCTCAATGGTTCTGCTCTCTAGCGGCCAGCGGGAATGCGACAACTATATTCGCGTAGCGCTACCCAAAGCCGCTGAAGCGCTGGGCGTGCCTATCGGCGTATGCGGTGAAGTCGCGCGCCTGCGTGAGAACGATCTGCGCGATGGTCCTGTTCATATGCTGGGCGACGATCTACCCCAGGCGATCGCCCGGCTACGCCCTCTTCTGCGTGAATCAGGCATTCTTTAAGCGTACGAAAAGTCGCCACCCTAAGGACTTTGCATGAACCTGCAGCTTGTTTGGTTTCGCAGCGATCTACGTATTCATGACAATTCCGCACTCGCCGCCGCTGCCGCCAAAGGGCCGGTAGTGGCGGTTTTTTTGCGTAGCATTGAGCAGTGGCGTGACCACGGCCACGGCGCAAATAAGCTCGATTTCTGGGCGCGTGGTGTTAGCGCGCTTAAGGCCTCGCTCAATGGCTTGAATATTCCGCTGTTGCATCGCGATATTGGGCGTTTCGACGACGCCCCCAAGGCGCTTTTAGAGGTTGCCCGCGAACATGGCATCAAGCAGCTCCACTTCAATTATGAGTATCCGCTGAACGAGCAGCGCCGCGACCAGTCGGTACTGGAGGCTTTTCAGCAGGTCGGTATTACCGCCCAAGGCCATCACGACGCGGTGGCGTTTGCCCCCGGTACCTTGCTGACAGGCAAAGGCGACTACTACGGCGTCTTCACCCCGTTTTCAAAAGCGTGGCACAAGCAAGTTACCGCCGAGCAGTTAGCCCTGCGCGACACGCCCAGCGCGCAGTCACCGCTAGCCATTGACAGTGATCCATTACCAGCACTGCCAACGCTAGAGGATGAGCCGCTGGATGGGCGTCTCTGGCCTGCGGGTGAAAATACTGCCAGCGATAACCTTGAGCGCTTTTTACGCTTTCGGGGGCGTCACTATAAAGATCAGCGTGACTTTCCTAAGGTGCGCGGCACGAGCGAGCTTTCGCCCTACTTAGCGCTGGGCGTTATTTCCCACCGCCAGTGCCTGCAAGCGGTCATGAGCGAAAATGGCGGGCACCTTGCCGATGGCGATGCAGGCCTTACCACCTGGGTAAACGAACTCATCTGGCGCGAGTTTTATCAGCATGTCGCGGTCGGCTTTCCTCAGGTATGCCGCTACCAGCCGTTTCAAGCGCACACCAAGCAGTTGCAATGGCGGGATGACGACGAAGGGTTTGCCGCCTGGTGCGAAGGCCGCACCGGTTATCCGATTGTGGATGCCGCCATGCGCCAGCTAGTAACGACCGGCTGGATGCACAATCGTCTGCGAATGATTACGGCCATGTTTCTCAGCAAGCATCTGCTGATTGACTGGCGGCGGGGCGAAGCCTTTTTTATGCGCCACTTGGTCGATGGCGAGTTTTGCGCCAATAACGGCGGCTGGCAGTGGGCAGCCTCAACGGGTACCGATGCGGCACCTTACTTCCGCATTTTCAACCCCACGACCCAATCCACGCGCTTCGACCCAGGCGGCGAATTTATTGCTCAGTGGCTACCCGAGCTCAAGACGTTGCCTGCCAAAGCGCGCCATGCGCCGCCTCAGGACATGCTCAACCCGATTGACTACCCAGCGCCCATCGTTGACCACAAAGCGGCTCGCCAGCGGGCGCTGGATGCCTTCAAAGCGCTCTCCAAATAACGTTAACCTCAGCACCTCTCCATAGCGGCGTCCCGCCGCTATTTTAGGCGGTGCAGCGCTAGCAAACGTTAGCTTGGCACCGTGGCTACTTCCAGCACAGGCCGTCATCTGGGCAGCGCTCTGCTGGGGCATCAGCCGTTACATTCAGCGTTTAGCCGCTAGCGATTAATTAATATGCGCCTTCTGCCTGCGTTAGCGGTGCCCAGCGCTGCTCAAGCTCGGCGGCGGGCATCGGTTTAGCAAAGTAAAATCCTTGTACCAGGGTGCAGCCTGCTTCTACCAGGAACTGACACTGGGCCTGGGTTTCGACTCCTTCGGCGATCACTTCCAGCCCCATGCCTTTTGCCATGGCCAGTACCGCTGTAACAATCGCGGCATCTGCTTGGTCGTTGGGCAACTCGCTAATAAAAGCGCGATCTAATTTAATTTTATCTACTGGTAGCCGCTTCAAATATCCCAGCGACGAGTAGCCGGTGCCAAAGTCGTCAATAGCGATTGAGTAGCCAAGCTCTCTTAGTACCTGCAGACGTGGCCCCATGTCCCCTGCTCGTTCGTCTAGTAACACCGATTCGGTCAGCTCCAAACCAAGTTGTGACGGCTCTAACTGGTAACGCTCAAGACAGGTGGCAAGCTGGGTTTCTAGATCGCCCTGAAAGAGCTGAAGGGCAGAGATATTGACCCAAACAGTGGTCTTCGGCATGCCGCTATTTTGCCAATGCGCTTGCTGAGCACAGGCCTTTTCGATCACCCAACTGCCTAACTCTGCCATCAAGCCGTGACGCTCGGCCAGGGGAATAAACTCTCCCGGCGATATCATGCCACCTTTGGGGTGACGCCAGCGCAGCAGTGCTTCCATACCTACCAACTCACCGCTACCGGGATGGTGTTGGGTTTGGTAGTGAAGCTCTAACTGGTCACCGGAGATCAGCGCGGCACGCAGGTCGCTGACTAATGCTAATTGGGGATTATCCTGTTTATCCAGCGCGGGGCAAAACCGCAGGCTGTGGTTGCGACCCAGCCGCTTGGCGCTGTAAAGCGCTGACTCTAAACGCTGAAACAGCACGCTGGAATCTTGACCATCTTCCGGCGCACGGCAGCTACCAATGGTGAGGCCTAATCGTAGCGACTGTTCATTAATCTCGAAGGGGCGGCACATATGGTCGCGCAGATTCCCTAGCCACTTGTCGTGGTCATCAAAGGTGGTGGTGCGAATCACCATAAACTCATCACCACCCAGCCGCCCCACTACGCTTCCCGCCATATAGCTGGTGAGCCGCTGGGCAAATCGAGCCAGCAGCCGGTCGCCCTGCTCAACGCCTAAGCTATCGTTAACCGACTTAAGTCCGTCAATATCAATCAACGCCATATCCAAGCTTTCACCTGCACGCAGGTGGCGCAGCCTGGACGCCATTAAGTCATGCAAGCGACGCCGGTTAGGTAGGCCTGTTAGCGGATCTTCATAGCCGATACGCCTTAAATCGTTCTCACGAGCTTTTTGTGCCGAAATATCGGAGAACCAGCTGATAAAGTGGGTGATTTTGCCTCGCTTGTCGGTGACGGCACGCACTTTGAGCCATTCAGGGTACTCATCGCCATGTTTGCGACGGTTCCACATTTCGCCTTCCCACCGCCCAGTGGCTTTTAGGGTGCTCCAAAAGTTTTCATAAAACGCTTTGTCATGGCGCTGAGCCGCCAGGGTGTCTAGTTTTCGGCCTATCATCTCTTGGCTTTCATAACCGGTAATTTCGGTAAACGCCGGATTCACCGCTAGCACACGGTTTTGGACATCACTAATGACCACCGCATCACCAGACAACCCCAACGCATCCTGTGAAAGGCGCAGGCGCAGACGCTGCTGACGCACTTGGTTCCAAGCATCCCACAAGCCTAAAGTAACGAAGCTAGCCGCGACCATACGCAGCGCCGCACCGGGGATCCACACGCAGGCAGGTAGCGCCATCAGCGCCACCCATACCAACGGGCGATTAAGAGAGACAGGCAGCCACATGGCGATTCTTGTTGTCCTGATCAGTCACTAACAAAAACAAACGATGACGACATCATGCCGTCTCACTAAAATCTTGGATAGAGCATATTACGTCAATACACCGTTTATTGGGCGAATTCACTAATCCGAACAACACAATAAGGCAACCTGGATTATCGGCAACCCATTAAAAAGTGTTAGAACGTTACGATAAGCCGCTCGCGACGTGCATTCAGCGGTTTCGGGAAGTAGACTAGGCGCAACAATCATCTTCATACTCGGAACGACTCAGTGACCAAGCAACATTCCTTTGATCGCGAAGAACTGCTGGCCTGCTCGCGCGGCGAACTATTTGGCCCCGGCAATGCACAGTTGCCAGCTCCTAACATGCTGATGCTTGATCGCATTAAGCACATTCACGAAGAGGGCGGTGAGCATGGCAAGGGCGAACTGATCGCCGAGCTGGATATCACACCTGATCTGTGGTTTTTTGATTGCCACTTCCCAGGAGATCCAGTGATGCCCGGCTGCTTAGGGCTTGATGCGATGTGGCAGCTGGTGGGCTTCTATCTGGGATGGCTTGGCCATCCTGGCCGTGGCCGTGCGCTAGGCTGTGGCGAAGTGAAGTTCAGCGGCCAAATTTTGCCCGATGCACAAAAAGTGACGTATCGCATTAATATGAAGCGCGTCATCACTCGTCGGCTTATCCTAGGCATTGCTAACGGCACCGTGTCCGTTGACGGACGCGACATCTACCAGGCTAATGACCTGCGCGTTGGCCTATTCACCTCCACTGCGAATTTCTAACAGGAGGCTCCCATGCGACGAGTGGTAGTCACCGGCCTTGGCATCGTGTCGTGCTTAGGTAACGACCAGCAACAGGTCCTAGACGCGCTCAAAAACGGGCGCAGCGGTATTCGTTTTAAGGAAGAGTACGCTGAGCGTGGCTTCCGTAGCCATGTAGCAGGCAGCGTTGATATCGACTTGGACGCGTTAATCGACCGCAAACTGCGCCGCTTTATGGGCGACGCAGCAGCCTATGCGTATGTCTCCATGGCTCAAGCAGTCGAAGACGCCGGGCTAACTGAAGCCCAGGTTTCTGACGTGCGTACGGGGCTGATTGCAGGCTCGGGGGGGGCATCAAGCGCCAACCAAGTTGAAGCTGCCGACGCCATGCGCGAGAAAGGCCTGCGCCGCGTAGGCCCCTACCGTGTTACCCGCACCATGGGCAGCACAGTGTCTGCGTGCTTGGCAACGCCGTTTAAAATCAAAGGTGTGAATTACTCAATCTCTTCCGCCTGCGCAACCTCAGCTCACTGTATCGGCAATGCCATGGAGCAGATCCAGCTAGGCAAGCAAGATGTGGTATTTGCGGGTGGTGGCGAAGAGGAGCACTGGACGCTCTCGTGCCTGTTTGATGCAATGGGCGCCCTCTCCACCCACTACAACGATACGCCTGACAAGGCTTCTCGCCCCTACGACCAGGCGCGCGACGGCTTTGTGATCGCTGGCGGCGGCGGCATGCTGGTGCTTGAAGAGCTGGAGCATGCCAAAGCTCGTGGCGCGAAGATTTACGGCGAGCTGGTGGGCTATGGCGCAACGTCTGATGGCTACGACATGGTGGCTCCCTCTGGCGAAGGTGCTACACGCTGTATGCACCAAGCGATGGCGACCGTGCAGGGCGATATCGACTATATCAATACCCACGGCACCTCTACGCCGGTTGGTGATATGGCTGAGTTGAAGGCCATCCGCAATGTGTTTGGCAACTCAACGCCTGCTATGAGCTCGACCAAGTCGCTAACGGGCCACTCCCTGGGAGCAACAGGCGTACAAGAAGCCATCTACTCACTGTTGATGATGCAGCACAATTTTGTAGCTGCCTCGGCAAACGTTGATCAGCTGGATGAGCAGGCCGATGGCTTCGATATTGTGACCCAGCGTCGCGATAACGTCACCATCGACCGCGTGCTGTCTAATAGCTTTGGCTTTGGCGGTACGAACGCTTGCTTAGTCTTCCAGCGCTATAACGGCTGATCAGCACTTAAGCAGCATAAAAACGGCGCCTTTCGAGGCGCCGTTTTGCGTTATAAAACGATTAGCGAGACGCTGGCCGTGGCACCTCTGAAATTTCCTGTAGCTGACCCTCTATCCAAGCCTCTACATCTTCCAAGACTTCATCGGGCGTACGCCCGGAGGTCTCAATGGGCTCTCCAATGCGCACCCGCAGTACACCCGGGCGCTTGACCCAGTGACGACCAGGCCAGCGCTCACCGGCATTGTGAGCGACGGGAAGCACCGGCACACCGGCTCGGCAAGCAACGACACTACCGCTTTTGTTATAGCGCTTGCGCACGCCAGGATCTACCCGCGTGCCCTCTGGGAAAATCAGGACAGACAGGCCAGTGCCCAGGCGTTCGACGCCCTGCGTCAGCACCTGTTTCATGGCTCGCGCGGGCTTGGAGCGATCCAAACTGATCGGGCGTAGCAAGCGCAGCCCCCACCCAAAAACGGGAATGCGCAGCAGCTCGCGCTTGAGCACGGTGCACACCGGCGGCTTCATCACCTGCAGAAAGAGCGTCTCCCACTCACACTGGTGATTGGCTTGAATGACGCAGGGCCCTGACGGGATATTTTCCCGCCCCTGAATCTCATAGCGCACACCGCAGGCAATGCGGAACCACACCATCAAGAAGTAGTTGTAGAGATTCAACAGCCGATAGCGAGCCGCCAGTGGCAGAAACGGTGCGATGGGTAAAAAAAGCACCCCAATGAGCAGCATGGCAGTGAAATAACCTAAATAAAACAGCAGGCTGCGACCCACATTGATCAAACTGACTCTCCTGTCCCAACGTCATCACGCTGCTGGTCACGGGTTAAGCACCACGCATCTAGCATGCGTCCCACTTCCAGCCGCCAAGGTTTTTGATGCACACCAAAAACATCCAACACTCGACGGCAGTTTAATACCCGACGCAGCTTGGCGTCGTGATGATGATTAAGGGCCTGTATCTCCCCTAAATCAATATGTTCGCCACGCCCTTCTAGGTGAGTGGCCAGCTGAGTACGCACCATTGATGTAAAAGTGAACGCACTGACCGGCTCAGTGCCCGCCAAATGATAGGCTCCCCAGGCGTCAGCGCCGCAGGCCTGCTGCTGTAGCATGCCAATCAACGCCATGGCGACCGCGTCGGCAGAGGTGGGGCAAAACACTACGTCCTCTGCTGCGCGCACCGTCTGCCCCGTGATAAAGCTGTCGATAATTTCACTTAGCCAGGCGTGGCTACCTTCCAACGCAAACAGCGGCCCTAAGCGCACAATCAGATGGCGATGGTATTCGGCACGGATACGATCGCCTGTTTGCACCAATCGACGCAAACACTCATCACGTGGGGCAGGCACGACATGCTCATCAATCGGGATATCAAATCCCTCTTCATAGAGCTGATCCGAGACACACCACACCAGCGCCACGTCTTGGGCTTGGCAGGCATCCACACAGCGATCAACGGCATCCGCATGGGCTTTCACCTCGGCGGGCGTCATGCTCAGCGGGTGCGCCAGCGGGGGAATGAGCACCGCATCGGGCGCTATCGCCTGTAGCTGACTCGGCGAAACAGCAAGGCCTTGCTCAATGACTAGCTCGGTATCCGCGCGCCGGCTCGCTTCACGGGCTAGCGCTAAACTTAAGCAGTGCCCGGCATCTAGTATCAGCAGCTTCAAGACAGCCTCTCCCCCTCAACCCAAAACCGTGGCGGCAACTGCGCCACGCATCGACGAACGTGTGTAAGGTACTTTCTAGAACGGAATTTCGTCGTCGAAATCATCAAAATTACCCGGATCGGGGGCGCCATAGCTGTTGTTTTGGTTATTCGGTGCCGGCTGCTGCTGCGGCGCTGGCTGTCCACCTCGCTGAGGGGCCCCACCCTGAGGCGGGTAGCCGCCCTGCTGGGGCAGGTTTTGGCCATAGTTCTGTTGAGGAGGCGCTTGCTGAGCCGGGGCCTGCTGAGCGTAGCCACCCTGCGGGGCACCACCGCCCTGGAAGTCGCCGCCACGGCTATCCAGCATTTGCATATCGTTAGCCACGATCTCCGTGCTGTAACGATCTTGACCGTTCTGGTCCTGCCATTTGCGCGTTTGCAGGCGGCCCTCAATATACACTTTTGAGCCTTTTTTAAGGTACTGCTGGGCGATTTCAGCGGTTTTGTTGAATAGCACCACGCGATGCCACTCGGTGCGCTCCTGGCGCTGGCCACTTTGGCGATCCATCCAGGTATCGGAAGTGGCTAGGTTTAAGTTTGCTACCGCTGTGCCAGAAGGGGTGAATCGCACTTCAGGATCTTGGCCCAGGTTGCCAATCAAAATAACTTTGTTAATACCGCGCGCCATGAGGTCGCTCCTTTACGTAATCGGACAAATAACTGAGTAGGTCGCTACCTGCTGTTTTTAGCAGGTGAGCGCTCATTCTTTAGGGTCGCGGCGGTGGAATCAGTTTTGCCAGCGCCGCTTGATCGAGTTCTTTGCGGTTTACCTTCAAATACATGAGGCGCTCCTCCGGCACGACCATCACATCTTCCACACCAACCACGTCGGCAAGATGCTCCATCAATAAGTTGATCGCATCAGGCTGCGTATCGTGTAACGCCACCACCTCGCTGGAGAGCGGCGGAGGAGAAGGCATCCGCCACATGGCTACCCACCACGCCAGCGCTAGCACCGCGCAACCAATAAATACCGCGTTAAGCCCCCAGGTATTCGCCAGCAAGCCGCCCAACGTGCCACCTAAAAAAGCGCCGAGAAACTGGCTGGTGGAATACACCCCCATTGCGGTGCCCTTAGCACCCGCTGGGGCCAACTTGCTAAGCATGGAAGGCAGCGTTGCCTCCAGCAAATTAAAGCCGGTAAAGAAAACAAATAGCCAAACAAACAGCCAATGCCCCTGGGAAAGCGACAACCCTAGGCTGGCTAGGCTGGCAGCGATGGCTCCAATCGCCAATAGGCACATCAGCCTCATACGCTGGCGCTTTTCCGCTATGATCACCAGCGGCACCATCGCCACAAAAGAGAGTGCCATAATGCCTAGGTAGGCTAATCCATGGTACTCCACTGCTACCCCCGCATTGAGTAAGCGGAAGGGGATAGCCACAAAGATTGCCATGAGGACAAGATGCAGCGCAAAAATCGATAGATCAAGCCGCCACAAATCCGGCCGGGTAATCACACTTTTAAACTGCTTCCGGTCCAGCCCTACGTCACGGTGGCGTAACCGGCGCGGCGCAGGCGGCACCCAGCGCCAAAGGACTAACAGTCCCACCAATGTTAGGAGTGCGGTAAACCAAAACACCCCAGAGAGCCCCGCCCAGGAGGCTAACCAAGGACCAAGCACCATGGCAATGGCAAACGATACGCCGATCGAAAGGCCAATGGTGGCCATGGCCGCCGTGCGTACCTGCTCGCGGGTTTGATCTGCCAATAGAGCCATTATGGCGGCCGCCACGGCACCGCCCCCCTGAAGGGCGCGACCTAAAATTACCCCGCCAATGCTATCTGCCATGGCCGCTACCACGCTGCCAAAAGCAAAAATCAGCAGCCCCATCGCAATGACACGCTTACGACCAATGCGGTCAGAGAGCAAACCAAACGGGATTTGCAGCGTCGCCTGGGTTAAGCCATAAATGCCTAACGCCACGCCAACCAGTAGCGGCGTAGCGCCTGTCAACGTGTCGGCATAAAGCGCGAGCACCGGCAGAACCATGAACAGTCCCAGCATACGAGACGCATAAAGGCCGGCCAAGCCGCTGATTGCACGGCGTTCAGCGGCCAGCAGCAGTGCGGAAACCTTGCGCATAGTGCCCTTGTGTATGGTGGATGGGCCAGAACGGCCTGAGGTAACCCCCCATTCTAGCGCTTTGTCATCACGCTGGAAACGCCAAGCGCGGTGACGCAGGCAGAGACAGTTTTGCCGGGAAGGGGACAGCAATCGTATAATTACGCTTTTGCCACGCGATTCGAGGTGTTGATGGACAGCATTCTGGTCAGGGGTGCCCGCACCCACAACCTCAAGCAGATCGATGTGGAGCTGCCTCGCGACAAGCTTATCGTCATTACCGGGCTTTCCGGTTCCGGTAAGTCATCGCTGGCGTTTGACACGCTCTATGCCGAGGGGCAGCGTCGCTACGTGGAGTCGCTCTCTACCTATGCACGCCAATTCCTCTCGATGATGGAGAAGCCCGATGTGGACCACATCGAAGGTCTCTCTCCTGCGATCTCTATTGAGCAGAAATCCACCTCCCACAACCCGCGCTCAACCGTGGGCACTATCACCGAAATTTACGACTACCTGCGTCTGCTGTTTGCCCGCGCAGGCACGCCCCGTTGCCCAGAGCACGGTGAAGACTTAGAAGCCCAGACCATTTCGCAGATGGTCGATCAGGTAATGAACCTCGCCGAGGGCACCAAGCTAATGCTGCTGGCCCCTATGGTGAAGGGCCGCAAAGGCGAGCATTTACAATTGCTCAGCGAGCTGCGTGCCCAGGGGTTCGTGCGGGTGCAGATCGACGGTCAAGTGCTCGAACTCGACGACATCGCACCATTGGATAAGCGTAAAAAACACGATATCAGCGTGGTAGTGGACCGCTTTAAAGTGCGCGACGATATCGCCCAGCGCTTAGCGGAATCGTTTGAGACCGCGCTAAACCTGGCCGACGGCACGGCGATGATTCACTTTATGGATGGCGAGCAGGAAGACCTCGCCTTCTCCTCGCGCTTTGCCTGCCCGGTATGTGGCTACTCGCTCTCAGAGCTTGAGCCGCGCATGTTCTCTTTTAACAACCCTGCGGGCGCCTGCCCTACCTGTGATGGCCTCGGCGTTCAGCAGTACTTTGACCCAGATAAGCTGATTAGCCATCCAGAGCTTTCCCTCGCAGAAGGCGTCATTAAAGGCTGGGATCGGCGCAACATTTACTATTTCACCCAGTTGCAGGCACTCGCCAAGCACTACCGCTTCGAGCTGGAAACCCCCTGGCAGGAGCTGGCTCGCCACGAGCGTGAGATCATCCTCAACGGTAGCGGCAATGAGCAAATTCCGTTCGTGTACGTGGGGGATCGCGGCCGCAAAGTCACCCGGGAGCATGCCTTTGAAGGCGTGCTGCCCAACATGCAGCGCCGCTATCGGGAAACCGAATCCAACATGGTGCGTGATGATCTCGCCAAGTATATCGCCGTGCAGCCGTGTACCACCTGCGGCGGCTCGCGGCTGCGCAAAGAGTCGCGCCATGTGTACGTGGATGACCACAACATTGCGGATATCGTTCACCTGCCGATTGGCGACGCGTGGCGCTACTTTGCCGAGCTGGCCCTGCCGGGGCGTAAAGGCGAAATTGCCGACAAGATCGTCAACGAGATTCACGCGCGCCTAGAGTTCCTGGTCAACGTGGGCCTGGACTACCTGAACCTAGAGCGCAGCGCCGACACCCTCTCCGGCGGCGAAGCCCAGCGTATCCGTCTGGCTAGCCAAATCGGCGCGGGGCTGGTGGGCGTCATGTACATTCTGGACGAGCCCTCTATCGGCCTGCATCAGCGGGACAATGACCGCCTGTTGAAAACCCTGGAGCGACTGCGCGACCTGGGCAATACCGTGATTGTGGTCGAACACGACGAAGACGCCATTCGCGCGGCAGACCATGTGCTGGATATCGGCCCCGGTGCTGGTGTGCATGGCGGTGAAATCGTCGCCCAAGGCACGCCCCAGCAAGTGATGGATAACCCCAACTCGCTCACCGGTCAGTATCTTTCCGGCACTCGTGAAATCGCCGTGCCGCCCTACCGTATTCCCAGCAATCCGGAAAAGCAGTTGGTCGTGCGCGGCGCGACAGGCAATAACCTGCAAAACGTCACGCTGAGCCTGCCTTTGGGGCTGTTTATTGCCGTGACGGGGGTTTCTGGCTCGGGTAAATCAACGCTGATTAACGGCACGCTGATGCCCATTGCCGCCCGTGAGCTTAACCGCGCCACCACCTTGACCCCAGCGCCCTATGAGAAGGTTGAAGGGCTTGATCAGCTCGATAAAGTGATCGATATCGACCAGAGCCCCATTGGCCGTACGCCGCGCTCTAACCCTGCGACGTACACCGGTATTTTCACGCCCATTCGCGAGCTATTTGCGGGTACCCAAGAGGCGCGCTCACGGGGCTATAAGCCGGGCCGCTTCAGCTTTAACGTTAAGGGCGGGCGCTGTGAAGCGTGTCAGGGCGAGGGCATGATCAAGGTAGAGATGCACTTCCTGCCGGATATCTACGTACCCTGCGATGTATGTAAAGGTAAGCGTTACAACCGCGAAACGCTGGATATTCACTATAAAGGCAAGACCATCCACGAAGTGCTGGAAATGACCGTGGAAGACGCGCTGGCATTCTTCAGCCCGGTGCCCGCCATTGCCCGCCGCCTGCAAACGCTAATGGACGTAGGGCTCTCGTATATTCGCTTAGGGCAAAGCGCCACCACGTTATCCGGCGGTGAAGCACAGCGTGTCAAACTGGCCCGAGAGCTAGCTAAGCGCGACACCGGCAAAACGCTCTACATTTTGGATGAACCTACCACAGGCCTACATTTTGAAGATATTCGCCAGCTGCTGACCGTACTCCACCGACTGCGCGATCACGGCAATACGATTGTCGTGATTGAGCACAACTTGGATGTGATCAAAACCGCCGACTGGCTCATTGATCTTGGACCGGAAGGTGGCTCTGGCGGCGGGCAAATTATTGCTGAGGGCACGCCCGAGCAGATTGCCAAGCAGAGCGTTTCGCATACCGGGCGCTTCCTGGCGCCACTACTGGAGCGGGCCAAACGCGCATCATCCACTTCCTAGCGCTTAGCTACCCGGTGCCCGAAGCCAATCACGATATTAGTGGCCAATTCCGCCTGCCGCTCTCCCAGGAGCAGCTGGCGGACATTCTAGGCTTAAGTCCAGTTGTCATTTTCAGCAATTAGTGCGACCCTCAGGGCGTAATATCGGGCTATTATGGTAGTCTATGCAGGATTGAATGCGACAGAATTAATAGCAATTGCTGCGACAGGCCACGTTTTATTCAACATTTGGTGCGACTGCTCATGCCACTGCCTACATCTGTTCGTAAAATCGGCCCTACCCGACGAAGTGTGTCTGGCTACTATGCCTTTCGCGGGGAGGAGTCTATTGCGTTCGAGTCGACGCTCGAACGTGATTTCCTCATAAAGGCTGACTTTGATGTGAGCGTCCTTGGTGTGATATCCCAGCCGTGCGAGATCTCGTTTCATCATCCAGTGACCGGTAGGCGTTACACCTACACGCCGGATTATTTAGTTTATTACCGTCTCGGTAACCGTCATTACAAGGACTACCCGAAACCTCTCCTGGTGGAAGTCAAACCACGGGAAAAGTGGCAAGCACATTGGCGTGAATGGTCGCCTAAATGGAAGGCGGCGATACGGCATGCCAACAATGAGGGCTGGGCGTTTCGCATTCATGATGAAAGCCGCATTCGTGATAAGACCTTGGACAACATTACCTTCCTAGCGCGCTACAAGCGGATGGTGTTTCCCTCTGTCGAAAGCCAGGCAGTCCTCAACACGGTGAGGGAAATGGGGGTGGCGACCTTGGATTACCTGCTTTCTCGGCACTTTATGGGCGATATTTACCGGGCAGAGGGGATTGCGCATTTATGGCATCTACTGGCGACTCGGCAGTTAGATTGCGATATGGCCCAATCCTTCAGTCCTCTATCGGAGGTATGGGTACCCGATTATGAATAACCATCGTGGCAGCGCAACTGAACCCAATAACGGCGTCGCCCAAACACGCCAACACTTGCAGATTATGGTGGGTGAGCAGGTTCAGAAAGATGGCACCGTTTACCGAATTTCCCAGGTGCTCGATTTTGAGACAGTCATTGGCATTGCCGTTGAGTCCGGGCGTAGTTGCCCGCTTCGCATCAAAGAACTAGCGCCTCTCAATAGCGGGTCCGTATCCCCTGAGCAGGATATGTCCGAGATTGGGGATACCGATTGGCGGGAGGCCGAGCATCGCTTTTCCATCATTAAGCCCTTGGTGGATCGCCATACGGTGGGGCGGGATGCAGCGGAGGAGCGTGCGAAACAAACGGGGGTTGATACGGCTACGATCTACCGTTGGTTGAAGCGGTATAAAGCGACGGGCTCGGTGCTCGCATTGATTCCTCAAAAGCCAGGGTGGAAGAAGGGAAAGTCGCGTATTCCCGCGCATGCCGAGGCAGTGATTCAGGAAGTCATCAAAGAGGTGTATTTGACGCTGCAGCGTCCGTCCGCACAAAAAGCGGTACAGGAAGTCATGCGGCGCTGCCATGAACGGCGCATCGACCCGCCGAGCCCTGGTACCGTTCGTGCTCGTCTGCGTGATATCCCAGAGCGTGACCGGTTGCGTGGCCATGGTTTTAGAGACAAAGCCATTAACAAGTTCCAGCCGGCTGCCGGAAAATTTCCCAATGCGGACTATCCGTTAGCCGTTATGCAGATTGACCACACGCCTGCCGATATTATTTTGGTCGATGACGTGTATCGCAAGCCGATTGGTCGCCCATGGATTACGTTGGCCATGGACGTGTTTACTCGCATGGTCACGGGGTATTACTTGTCGTTTGACCCGCCCTCTGAAACATCTGTCGGCATGTGTGTGGCGCACTCCATGCTTCCTAAAGATGAGTGGTTGCTACTGCATAATGTGGAGGCTGAGTGGCCGGTATGGGGCACACCCGCCACGATTCATGTCGATAACGGCCCAGATTTTCGCTCTGAGACGTTTCGGCGCTCATGCCTAGCCTATGGGGTCAACCTTGAGTTTCGGCCTGTTAAGCAGCCTCGTTATGGTGGCCACATTGAGCGGGTACTGGGCTCTCTTCTAAAGGAAATCCATAACCTGCCTGGGACGACCTTCTCCTCCATTAAAGAGAAAGAGGGATACGATCCAGAGAAGCACGCGGCCATGACGAAAAGCGAGTTTGAAGAGTGGCTGGTGACGTTGATTTGCAAGGTTTACCACCAGCGCCTTCATTCTGGGATTGGTATGTCGCCGATGAAAAAGTGGGAAATTGGTGTGTTTGGCAATGCGGATGTGCAGGGAGTGGGATTAGCGCCGAGGCCTGCTGACAGGCTCTCTGTATTGCTCGATTTTTTGCCCAGCTTTCAGCGTACGATCCAGACCTTTGGTGTGACCATCGATGGCATAAACTATTACGATGAAGCGCTAAGACCTTGGATCAATGCCAAAGATCCAGACATGCCAGACAAGAAACGCACCTTTGTTTTCCGGCGCGACCCTCGCGACATTAGTGTCATTTGGTTCAAAGACCCGGAGCTCGGGCACTATTTTCGCGTGCCCTTTGCCAATCTTGCCCTCCCCTCGATGAGTGTTTGGGAGTATGCCCAAGCTAAAGCGCGCCTTCGGCAGGAAGGAAGAAACTCGGTCAATGAGACTGAAATTCTACGCGCTATTAGTGAGCTGCGAACCCATGTGGAGGAGTCGCAAGCACGTACTAAGCGAAGTCGCCGTCAGGCACAACGACGTAAAGAGCATGAGAAGAAGGTGACGCCTGCAGATCCCCTTTTACATGCGCCCTCAACTGCGGCCCCTAAAGAGACACCCGCTCAAGGGGACGGTCTTTTAACGGGTGATATCGATGTGAACTGGGACATAGCATGAGCACACACCTTCATCCTGATCTTCGTCACGTCTTGGGGCTGTCCGCTAAAGAGCGAATGGAGTTTATGGATCAACCGCGCTGGTTGGGCTATCCATTGGCCAATCGTGTCATTGAGGTCATGCGTGGGTTGATGGAGAAGCCCAGTCGTCCTCGTATGCCTAACCTCTTGCTCGTGGGTGACTCCAACAACGGAAAGACAACCATCGTTCAACGGTTTCGTAAGCAGTACGGTGAAGGCTACGTGAATGAAGACGTAGAGCCCGTGAAGCCTGTTGTTGTCACTCAGGCTCCCCCGAGTGCCGATGAGAAAAGTCTGTATATCGCAGTGCTAGAGAGTTTCTGGGCTCCCTACCAGCCTACAGATCCTGTTCCCAAGCTGCGCTACCAGGTGATTCATCAACTGCGTGCTTGCCATACGCGCTTACTGATCATCGATGAGTTTCACTCTCTGTTAACCGGTGGTGCTGTTAAGCAGCGCGAAACGATGAATGCCATTAAGCTTTTATGCAATGAGCTAATGATTCCCATCGTTGGTGTGGGGACGCAAGATGCTGTGCGTGTGCTGCATTCAGACCCACAGCATGCGAGTCGCTTTGATGTGGTCGCGTTACCAAAGTGGGAGCTCAATCAGGAGTTTCAGAAGCTGCTCGCTGGCTTTGAGAAGATATTACCTCTCAAACATCCTTCCCAACTGCATGAGCCCCAATTGGCGACCCAGCTCCACGCGATTTCTGGCGGTAATTTGGGTGACCTGCACCGGCTGCTGATTGAGTGTGCAAATGCCGCTATTTTGTCTGGAGCTGAGTGCATCGATGAGAAAATTATTCAGAGTAAATCATGGGTGCGGCCCACCCGTGGCATTAGGGAAGTGATGCTGTAATGACCTGGGCGCTGAGTGTGCCCCTGCTGCCTGAGGAGTCCCTTTCATCATGGCTCGTTCGGGCGGCGTTGCGACAGGGGTGTGATCCTTTGTCGCTCACCGGGGCTATTTGGCCAACATGGCGTATATGGACGAGGGACATTGATAGGGAAATACCCCTCGCAAGAATGCGCCCATTAGTGAATGCCTCGGGGATATCTTCCGCTAAGTTTCAGAAAGCGGGGATGCGGGACGATTGTGAGAAAGTGGTCGGTTACTCGTTACCGGAAACCCGGACTTGGCCCTGGTTGTTGGCACTCGGCAGCCGAAATCGAACCCGCCATGGAGGACAACAGGTATGCACGTTGTGCTTGGCAGAGGACTCAACCCCCTACTTGCGCCGGCACTGGCGATTCGCTTGGCACACTGGGTGCCGCTTTCATGGGGTGCAGCTGGTAGATGAGTGCCCAGCATGCAAGGCCCCTATAGAGCCCCATCGCCTGACAGCGGAAGATCAACATTTAGCTCAATGCAGCCGGTGTCATAACGATTTTAGAAAGGCGGTATGCACGTCGCCTTTACCTGAAGCGTTCAGTGTTCAAGTGATGGCTGATCGTGTGTTAGAACAGGATAAGGTGACGTTTAGGCAGGCCTCTATCGCACCCGCCGATTGGTTTTCTATGGTGGCCTTTTTTATTGGCGTTATACGGCGTGCAAGTCGGCGGCCTGTGTCACCCCTGGCCGATGCGCTTCTTTCATTGGGCATTTCGGTTACGGATTGCCGAATGCCTGTGTCTGGCCTGGCGTTTGAGCTGCTGGCTGTCAGCGAGCGTTGTGCCTTATTGGTAGCGTTGGAACGCTTGCTCAGTATGGGCCTTGAAGAAACGTTCAGCGTTCTGGTCGCGTGCAATGTCAAAACGAGCGCGCTTCATGATCCCCGAAGGTCGCCCCCCGTTGTGTTGTTGCCGCTGCTATCACGGTTATCTCACCACCCTCATGGGCCGCATCGCCGCCGTGTTCCCCCGGCTTGTCGCCCCATGTCGGAACGCGCTGTTAGAGCCTCATGGGCGCGTTTAAAACGCAGAATGAAAGCGGAGCCAACCTCTTGAATCAACACCAAACGGTCGACTGCGATGAGTGTGGCCGAGAAGTCTCCAAATTGTGGCGACGCCATAAAGGGCACGGCTACTGTTCAACTTGCTATGCTCGTGTGTTTAAGCGGCGGATGTGCCCACGATGTGGTGAGTTAGCCCGTCTGCCTAAGAATGACCCAGACGCCGTCTGTCGTCAGTGCAACGTTGACAAACCGTGTGCACGATGTGGAAAAGCCAGTTCAGACTACAACATCGGCAAGGTCACTCCCTACGGCCCTGTCTGTATCGCCTGCGCTCCCTATTTCAAAGAACCAGAGCCCTGCGAGGCGTGTGGGAAAGCATCTCAACGTCTTACCCGAGTGGCGCGTATGGGGCATGATCATCGCTTATGTCCACGCTGTTCGACAGCAGACCACGGTACCTGTTCTGCATGTCGTCGACATCGTTTATTGGTGGTGGCACCCAACGGGGATGCGTTGTGCAAAGCCTGTAATGAGCAAGGGGAAATTGCCTGCCCATCGTGTGGTAATCCCATGCCAGCGGGTCGAGGTGATGCCTGTGAGCCCTGCTATTGGACGCGAACATGCCGTAAACGCATCACCATTGGCCAAGCCGGTATCACTACCAAAGCGTTAAGTGAGGCCTTTGGGGAATTTGGTGAATGGCTGATTCGTATCACTGGGCCGCATAAGGCTGCCCTCAAGATCAATCATTTCTTCTCGTTCTTCCTTGAGCTCGACCAGGCATGGTCACGGATACCGAGCTATTCGGAGCTACTTCATCACTTCGGGGCGGAGGGCTTGCGGCGTGTGAGGCTTCCCATGCGATGGTTGCATGAAGAGCAAGGGGTAGAGCCGGATCACCAAGCAAAGCGGATCGACTCAGAGAAAAGACGTATTCAAGCGTGTCTCAGTTCTATGCCGTTCGCTTCGCTATCAGACCAAGTGCTGCAAGCCTATTGGCTGCAATTGGAAACCCGTATAGAGGCGGGCAAAACGTCCCACACCTCCGCACGACTTGCACTAAGAGCGGCAGCCGCATTGCTACTCGCTACTAACCGGGAGGGGCAGCGACTGCCTCAACAGGGCGATGTGGACAACTATTTGCATGCGGTGCCCGGACAAGCAGCCTCGGTCACGGGGTTTACTAATTTCTTAAATCGCCAACATGCCACCACGTTGGCTCCTCGGGTGGATGTAAAACGGGCAAGAAAGCGGCGAAAAGAAACACTAGCCCGCACCCTGATGACGATGGCCCGGTGTGCTGATCAAGGAGAGGCCTGGAGGGAGGCATGGATCGTTGCTGCCATGGAGTATTTCCATGACACAAAATTAACGCAGAAAATGCTTCGACAACAGACCGTAGAGCGGACGACAGACGGGATACAGGTGGTAGTGGGTGGCGTTACCTACTGGCTGCCTCTGGATATTGAGTGCTAAGACACTGATAGCGCGCAGTCACTTGGAGGGCCCCGCGACTCTGTAGGCGAATGTCGCCCCGCCGTTTGGACGGGGCTATGGCTCTCTACCTATATGCCAGGGCTCAACGGGGTGCCAAAAGGCGTGTCATGACCGTTGAGATGACGTCAAAACCAGGTCTTCATAAATGCCCTTGATAGCCTTCTCTTCTGGGCTGTGGCGCTGTGGCTCCTGTTCCTGCTTTGGATGTAGTGGGGTTATAAGCCCGTTAGAGAGTGACAGGACATCGCTGAGCTGCTCGTAATCGAGGTTTACGTTATCGACATTGTATTGGTTAAGGCGTGTCATGGTCTCTGTGAGTGCGGTCATACTGTGCTCTTCTTCTCCAAGCGGCGGAAAGGCTTGAATCAGCGGCTGACCGCCTTCCCAACCTATCTTGATCGGCTGATTGATGATGTTGACTTGGGTGCCGGGTGGAATGCGGTCAAATATAGATTCGATGTCTTTGGGTAACATGCGGATACAACCTCGGCTTGCGCGCATGCCAATGCCATCGGGCTGGTTGGTGCCGTGAATCAAATAGCCATCGAAGCCTAGGATGATGGCATGGTCTCCTAGCGGGTTATCGGGGCCGGGCGGTACAACGCTTGGTGCGGTTTCGCCGCGTGCTTCCGCTTCACGTTTTACCGACTCAGGCGGGTACCATGCGGGGTTTTTAATGTTCATGGTGGTCTCGGTCACACCAAGGGGTGTATCAAACCCTTCGCGACCGATGCCGATAGGATAGGTCTCAACGCGCGGTGTCTCACCGGTTTTGACATCTGGGTAGTAGTAAAGCCGCAGCTCGGCGATATTGATGACGACCCCAGTACGCTCGACATTCGGCAGGATGAAGCGTCCTGGAATGGTTACTTCAGTACCCACTCCGGGCACCCAAATACTGACCTCTGGGTTAGCACGTACAATCTCCTGGTAGCCAAGGTTGTGACGTCTGGCAATATCAATCAGAGTATCCTCGTAATTCTTCACGATGAAGGTGTCAGCCTCTCCGATAATATTGCCTTCCTCAGGTAGCGGGTAATGCCCCTTGGGCCATTCCGTCTCCTGGGCAGTGGAAGGTTGTGCCGCCATGGCGACAGGGAGCCATGCCAGAAACGAAACCATCACACTCACGATGAAGCCGATCTGCATTGGCCATGGGAGGAATCTCTTAAGTATTGCTGCGTTCTTTGCCAAGAGCATCGCTAGGTTCCTTTTTCATCTAATGCGTCGTTTTTTGATCGAGATAAGTTCAGTTGTAACCCGAGCAGTGTCAGCACCGCAGCGAGTATCCAAGCGGGGCCACTACCGGTGCGTGTGAAAGGAGTTAGGCCCTGCATCGGGGTCACCTCGCCCGTTAAACTGGCCTGTTCAAACTGTGGGGCACGGGCTGTGACGTGACCTTGTGAATCGATGATGGCCGTCACGCCATTACTGGTAGCTCGAAGTAGGTGACGACCATTTTCTAAGGCACGTAGACGCGCCATTTGAAGATGTTGGTGTGGGCCAATGGAACGCCCAAACCACGTATCGTTGGAAACCGTTAATAGCAGCTCGGCATTACGCGCCTGCTGGGCGACATGGTCGGCAAAAATGATTTCGTAACAAATGGCATTGCCAATGGTGGCTCCAGCCACGTGTAACGGAGCCTGTTCGCCTGACCCTGGGGTCAGGCGAGGTACTGGCAAGTCGAAAAAAGCAAGGGTGCCAGCGAGGAGACTTTGGAATGGCAAATACTCGCCAAAGGGCACCAAGTGCGCCTTCTGGTATTCGCCCTGCACATCATTTAGCCCTATGACGCTGTTATAAGAGCGCCCTTCACTGTCGCGTTGCAAAATGCCGGTCAACAAGGCGGTGTCAGGCCCCAGGTCGGACGCTACTTGCTCAAGTATTTGCTGTGCTTCCTGCTCAAGCATGGGAAGGGCTGCCTCGGGCCAAACGATGAGATCGATATCCCTTGCTTGCTCCCGTGTCATCGCCGTGTAGATACTGATCGCCTCGCGCTGCCCTTGGGCAGTCCACTTAATGCGCTGGTCAAGATTCCCTTGCAGCAATGCCACCCGGATGGGCTTGCCAGCCGGGGTTGTCCATTGGGCGGGCAATAGGAATGGAACGATCCACAAGGCGGCCATTGGGACAAGGAAACTCCAGCGGCGACGCAGTACCTCTACCCCTAACGTACCTGTCAGCGCGGTCATGAGTGACAGCAAGTACACACCACCAACGGGCGCCCATGGGGCTAGTGGAGAATCAATCTGAGAGGTGCCCAGCAATAACCAGGGAAAGCCGGTGAGCATCCAAGTGCGTAGCCATTCGCTCACCACCCACATACCGGCAAAGCTAAGAAAGGCGAACCGTGGCCCCGTGATGCGTCGATAGAGCCCAAAGGGGACTGCAAAGAAGAGCGCCAGGACGCTGACAAAAAGAGTGGTGAGGAGCATCGCCACCAAGGCCCCGGTGCCACTGAAATCGTGAATAGCAACGAAGACCCACGACGTGCCTGAACCGAACAGGCCTACCCCATAGCACCACCCACGCAGGGTGGCCATGGCGGGCGTTAGCAACTGTATCTTCCAATAGACCAGTGCCACGGCCACTGGGCCAAGCCACCATAGGGAAAAGGGGGCGGCACTCAAGGTGGTCAGCACCCCAGCGGCGAGCGCTACAACGCAATCGACTATTGGTGAGGAGCGCCCAGCAAAAAGCGTATATTCTTTATCTTTATCGACCACATCCATAGCGTTACTCAGAGCGCTTAAAAGCAGGACTTTCACGCCATAACGCCACCGCGAACATCAATACACCGGCAAATAGCGCGATATCGGCCATGTTAAAGGCGGGCCAATGCCATTCGCCCCAGTAAATGTCCAGATAGTCGACGACGTACCCTCGCGCTAAGCGATCAACAGTATTACCGAGCGCGCCGCCAAGAATCAGGCTGTACGCACAGGCCTCCAAGCGCGACAGGGGTTTGCATAGCTGCACAACCAATACGACGACCACCACCAACGCTAAACCAAGAAAGAGGTAGCGCTGCCAACCCCCTGCTTCTGCGAGAAAGCTGAAAGCGGCTCCTGTGTTCCCGGTATAAACCCAGTTAAAAAACGGCGTTAGCGGAATGACTTGGCCAAACGACATCTGAGCATGCACAATTTCCTTGACCAGTTGATCGGCTAGAGCCATCACGCAAGCTAATGTGAACCATGGCCAGCGACGTGAAGGGCTATCGTGTTGCACTGTTCTCATGAGGTTACTTTTCCTTGTGACAGGCCTGTCATTGCGGTACTGGGCGAAAAGCGGTAACCCAGCAGTCGCATGGCGTTCAACGTCACCAGGACGGTAGCACCGGTATCGGCCATCACCGCAATCCACATGCCGGTAATACCCAGCGCCGTTGTAACTAGGAAAATGGCTTTTAAGCCAAGGGCGAGAACAACGTTGGTTTTCACATTGCGCAGCGTGGCACGAGAGAGGTCTATCAGCTCAGCGATGCCGGTAACGCGGTTCTTGAGCAAGGCTGCATCGGCGGTTTCCAACGCCACATCCGTGCCGCCCCCCATCGCGATACCCACATCGGCTGCCGCGAGTGCCGGTGCATCGTTGATGCCATCGCCTACTTTACCGATGGGGCCACGGCCAGCCGCTTGCCAGTCTCGAACATACGCTGCCTTGTCTTCAGGCATTAGTTCGCCGTACGCTTCAATGCCTAAGCGACCCCCCGTGGCAGCGACGGTGCGGGCATTATCACCGCTGAGCATGACCGCCTGTACGCCTAAACGGGATAGCGCCGCTAGGCCTTCAATGGCATCTTCGCGTGGCTCATCGCGAACCGCGATCAAGCCCAGTAAACGCTCGCCTTCGACGAGGAGAGCGAGGCTCTTACCGGCTTCTTCTAACGCGACAATCCGAGCACTGAGACTTTCCTCAAGGATGACTTTCTCGTGAAGGTGACGAGGCGTCATTAAGCTCAGCTCGCGACCCTCCACCTGGCCGGAAACACCGCGCCCCGCCAGAGCGCGGCCGCCGGTGACGGTGGGGAGGTTGATGCCCGACTGTCGGGCATGCTCAACGATAGCCGTGGCGATAGGGTGACTGGAATCCCGCTCTATTGCGGCGGCGAGCCGCAATACGCTGTTATCGTCTTCCTCAGCAATCCAAGACTCCACATCTGTGACTCTTGGGGTACCCGCAGTGAGGGTGCCCGTTTTATCTAATGCCACCAAGCGAAGCTTACCTAACTGTTCAAGAACGGCTCCCCCTTTGATCAGTAGTCCGCGCCGAGCTCCCGCCGAGAGACCGGCGGCGATGGCGGCTGGGGTGGAAATGACTAACGCGCAGGGGCATGCGATTAACAGCAATGCTAACGCACGGTAAATCGACTCCGACCATGCCATGGTCGATACCAGCGGTGGCACTATCGCCATCAGTAGGGCGAGTAAGACGACGGCGGGCATATAGTAATACGCAAAACGATCAATAAAGCGTGCTATCGGTGCCTTGGCGGCCTGTGCTTCTTCAACCAGACGAATAACGCGTGCGATCGTATTGTCATCAGCGCCTCGTGTTACCTCCACCTCCAGGGCGGCATCAAGATTCACTGTGCCAGCAAAAATGTCATCACCAGGCGCTCGCGAACGGGGTATGGACTCGCCGTTTACCGGCGACTCGTCAATGTCGGAGGTGCCCACCAGGATGCGTCCATCGCAGGGTACGCGATCACCGGGCCGCACCAGCACACGCTGCCCGGGTTTAAGTGACTCCGCCGAGACGTCACGCAGATGGCCATTGTCCATCAGCCTCGCCGTTGAGGGTGTTAAATTTGCCAAGGCTGAGATACTGCGGCGCGCTCGTGAAGCAGCTACCCCTTCGAGTAGCTCACCTACGGCGAACAAGAACACGACCATCGCAGCTTCAGCGGCAGCATTGATGGCCAATGCGCCAAGCGCAGCGATGCACATCAGCATCTCTATGGTAAAGGGATTGCGCATTTTGAGGGCGCCCCAGGCACTCTGCGCAATGGGTATTAAGCCGACTAGCGTGGCCAAAATGAAAGGCATATTACCCAGCGCAGGCCATGCTAAACGAAGCGCGAAGGCCACTATCAGCAGATTTCCTGTGATAATGACCAAGCGCCCTTTAGCGGTTTGCCACCAAGAGGATGAAGCACCAGATGCGCGTGTTTGGCCATCATGGGAAGCCACTTGATAGCCTAGTTCGTTCAGGATGCCCTCAATGGTCTTTCGCGAGGGGGCCCCGTGATCGTGGTGGTGAATCTTCACTGATCCCGTGACCGAGCTTGCCGTGACTTCCTCAATGCCTTCCAGTCGCTCTAGCGCCGACACAACCTTGCGCTCACAACCGCCGCAGTCCATGCCTTCAACACGCAGCGTCAAGGTGGTAGGCGCTGTTGTCGGCGTTGATGTTTTCATGGTGCCTCTCCTGCCAATGGGCTATGGTTTTTAAGTGTAAACCTTGTGGCAACTACAGCTTCAAGCCCTGCGTAAGGAGTTTTACCATGTCGATGATCGGCCAAAGTATCAGCATTGGTGAGTTAGCACGACGAGCCGATTGCAAACCT
This sequence comes from Vreelandella aquamarina, assembly GCF_900110265.1. Lineage (GTDB taxonomy): Bacteria > Pseudomonadota > Gammaproteobacteria > Pseudomonadales > Halomonadaceae > Vreelandella > Vreelandella aquamarina. The sequence goes on from NZ_FODB01000003.1 coordinate 68,593, forward strand.
GAAACGGTTCGCTATTACGAGCGTATTGGGCTGTTGCGCGATGCGACACGAACCGGTGGGGGGCAGCGCCGCTATGGAGACGACGCTGTGCGGCGCTTGACCTTTATTCGTCATGCCCGTGACTTTGGCTTTTCGGTGGAGTCAGTGCGAGAGCTTTTGGCCATGTCAGATCAACCTGATATGCCTTGCCAAGAAGTCGATGCCATCGCCACGCATCACCTAAAGAAAGTGGAGTCCCGCCTTCAACGACTGTCCATACTGCGTGAGGAGCTTCAACGGATGGTCACACAGTGTGCCGGTGGTAAAGTGGAAAGCTGCCGAATCATTGAGGTCATCAGTGATCATCAGCTCTGTATCACTGAAAAATCGCACGGAGGGGCTCACGACTTGGGTTAGCACTAACGCTACGCCCCACGCCCAATGGTTAGCCCAGCGAAACATCCAAAAACAGCATGAGTACCAATCCGATGGAGAGGCCCAGCGTGGCCTTTTTTTGGTGCCCGCTTCGATGAGTTTCGGGAATAATCTCATGACTGATCACATACAACATCGCCCCCGCTGCAAAGGCCAACCCCCAGGGCAGTAGCGCTTGTGACATGCTGATGACTCCAGCGCCTAATAAGCCACCTAACGGCTCAACAAGCCCCGTAAGGGCGGCAATCGTCCATGACCGCCAACGTGAATAGCCCACGCCTAGCAGTGATACTGCTACGGCCAGTCCTTCTGGGGCATTCTGAAGTCCAATGCCAATCGCTAGTGGAATGCCTCCTTCGCTTCCCCCTGCGCCGAAGGCCACGCCAACGGCCAGCCCCTCTGGCAGGTTGTGTATCGTAATGGCAATAATAAACAACCAGATACGACGTAGTGAGGCAGCCTCTGGCCCTTCTCGCCCCTGTTCGAAGTGCTCATGAGGTAAGAGTTCGTTCAGTAGTGCGACCATTCCAATCCCTAGCAAGATGGCCGCACAGGCAATGGCAGCAGGTACCACGCTACCTCCGTAACGCAGCTCCGAGGCTTCTAAGGAGGGTATGATCAGTGAGAAGAAAGAGGCCGCTAGCATGACGCCAGCGGCGAACCCCAACGCTAAATCGCGAACACCACGATTCGGTCTTTTGGTAAACAAGATAGGAAGCGCCCCGACAGCCGTCATCAAGCCCGCGGCAAGGCTTCCCAATACCCCCATTGTGACGAGAGAAACCTCTTCCATACCGATTACCTGTCTTGTGGTAGATGAGTGATCACAGCGCTAGGGTTCCATAACGAGGCAAGCACACGTTCACGTTACTAACAATCCATGCAACGTTGCTAAGCACGGGTGGTTACGGCTCGTTAAACGAGATCAAGTCATAAATGGACGCCGTGCCGATAGCTTGTTCCAAGCGATCTCTTGCCTCGTAAAGTGACGCTTGATATTCACCTTGAGTCGGCTGCTCACCCAACATGATGCGTTGACCTTGACCAAGGGGATCAACAGGCTGGTTATTGACTCTCACTTCGTAATGCAGGTTGGGGCCCGTGGCGACCCCGGAGGAACCTACCTCTCCGAGCGACTCTCCCGCATTGACTAAATCCCCAACCACTAGCTGTGGGGAGAATCGGCTAAGGTGTGTGTAGCGACTAATGGCCCCTGTGTCGTGCTCCACCTCGATCACCTGCCCATATCCCCCTTGGCGACCCATAAAGAATACGCGCCCAGGTGCGGTGGCAATGACCGGCGTTCCTGTCGGCGCAGCCAAGTCAATTCCATTATGAGGACGCATCCCTCCATACACAGGATGTCGCCGATTCCCAAAGCGAGACGTTAAGCGGGCACTAAGCACGGGCAACCGCAACGTGCCTAGCAGGGTGTCGCTTTTGAAAAGAGCTACGTCCCCCTTTTGGGTGACCGGCCATATGACCTCCAAGGGCTCTGCCTGATCAGGCAGAGCGGCATAACTGAGGCGTGGTGGCCCAACACGGGCGCCGTCCTGGCGTCGATCTTCCTCCCACACTAATTGAATACGTTCACTGCCAGAAAACTCCAGCGGCGCTGCGATAAACTCGCTGAGCAGTGTTTCCAGTTTAGTGGCGAAACGCGTTGGGACACCTTCTGCTGCCAAGGCCTCGTAGAGGGTGGTATCAATGACGACATCACGCCCAAAGGTTAGGGTATCAACGCTATCGAGCGGTAATGTGCCTTCTTGCTCGCTAGCCGCCTGTAACTTGACAGGGCTAAGTTCAGACGGAGGCAATGACAGATGCGTTTGCCAATTGGCTTCGGCTAGCAAGGGGTAAAAGCCCACCAAGCCTAGTAACCACCAGCGCTGCATCACTGGCCATCCTCTTCCCCAGAGATCTCCGCTACTTCACTCTCGACGGCATCAATCAGCTCTTGCATACCAAAGGGGTCTAAAGGCTCGCCATTGACAAAAAAGGTAGGTGTTTGGCGAATCTGATTGGCTCTGACATCCGCCATGTCTTGGTCAATCACCGCCTGCACCTCAGCAGAAGTCAGTTGCTCTTCGGCAGCCGCTAAATCAAGGCCTCCTTGGCTCGCGATATCGAGGATAGCGGATTCATCAAAACTGCCATGTGAAGCCCATTGATCCTGGCGAGCCAGCAGCCTCTCCAGTACCGGTTCAAAGACGCCCTGACGACGAGCAACTTCTAATACCCGAATGGCCTTGTCCGATACGTCGCCGTGGAAAGGAGTGTAGCGCACGATGAGCCGCACTTTTTCTGGGTAGGTTTCCAGAATACTTTTTGTCAGGGGATAGAAAGCACGGCAGGCTTCGCAAGCCGGATCGAAGAATTCCACAATCGTCACCGGCGCGTCTTCTCGTCCCAAGAAGGGGGAGTGTGAACGCACCAAGGAGTCCTCGGCCTGGACACCGCTCTCTTTTGCTGCCTGAGCTTGCATGTCTAAGAGGGCAGGCTTCGATACGGCGACGATCGCAGCGGTCAGCATTAACGTACCGGCCAATATAAAAGACGCTTTTTTGAACATGTTTCTCTCTCTGTCTCAACGATGGGGTGGAAAAGTAGGGTTGAAAAATAAGCCAATCGCTATGGGAGTAAGCTGCTCGCTATCTACCTGAGCTGGGAGCCGGCCTCGGTCTGTCACTCATGCCCATATAGATTGGCATTTTGATGCGCGTGGTCACTATGCTCAAACTCTAGGCTGGAATGAGCAATACTGAAGCGCATTTTAAGCTGCTCCTTGATCTCTGCTTTGACGGATTCAAGCTGCTGCCAGCCGGTTTCTGTCAGAACCACGTGGCAGTCAAGGGCTGCCATGTTTTCCTGCATCTGCCATAGATGCACATGGTGAATATCCTGGACTCCCTCGATATCTCGTACGGTCTCAACGACTGCCTGCCCGTCAATGTCCGGGGGAGATCCCAGCATTAGCGTACGGATAGGGCCGCCAATTTCAGAGAAGGCTAGGTAAAGAATATATAGCGCAATCCCTATCGTGATCGCGGGGTCTACCCAGCGCATGTCGTACAGTAAAATAAGCGAACCACCGATAATCACGGCGATGGAGGCAAACGCATCCGATAAGTTATGCAGAAAAAGGGCGCGGATATTGACACTCTCTTTTTGCATTGACCACGTGAGCATGGCGGTAAGGGCATCGACGACGAGCGCGACGCCACCAATAATCACGATCGTCCATCCCTCTATCTCAGGGGGATCGACCATCCGCATAGCGCCTTCGTAAATCAGGTAGACACCGACAATAATGAGGGTGGTGTAATTGATGAGTGCTGCCACTATCTCGATGCGGCCATAGCCAAAGGTCATATGCACATCGGCAGGCCGTCTGGCGATTTTACGAGCAGCAAAGGCAATGACTAATGCTGCCAAGTCAGAAAAGTTATGTAACGCATCAGCGATCAGCGATAGGCTCCCCGCCATAATGCCACCGACGATTTGAGCGATGGTTAAGAGCCCATTGGCCCAAATGGAGATGCTGACGCGCCGGTCGCCAGAGGCAGGATCAATGTGGGGATGATCATGATGATGTCCCATCTGTTACCCTCTCTCGAATTATCTGTTCTTGGTACTATAAAACCTCTAGCAACTAAAGCTTCAACCCTTGAGCATTGTCTATTTGCACCCCTGGATTGGGAAGAGCGTCCCTTGCTCCCAAGCAAGTCATGGCGTGCTGGGCCGAAGTGATCATGTTTTAGGTACGGAGCTCAATCCACTTCAACCGGTAACGTCCAATCCACCATGAGTAGATTCATTTATTTTGTCGAGGCGCACCTTGTCTGGTTTGTGATGTTCGTCGCGGGGGTAGGCTTACTCTTTCCGGCCACCGGAATAATACTTGAGTTCGCGATTGGGCCATTACTGGCATTACTGATGTTGATCATCAGCCTCACATTCGATGCGCATGCAGTGCGCATCGTGTTCCGTAAGCCGTCACGGCAGTTGTTGGCATTGGGGCTGGTCTATGGGCCGATGTCGATTGCCGGGTGGCTAACGGGCCGTCTATTTTTTGGAAGCGGCCCGCTGGCTGCTGGCCAAACCTTGCTCGGCACTCTGCCGACGGATGTGTCCTCTCCTCTTTTGGTACTGATGGCGAAAGGCAATGTGGCGCTTGCCGCTGTTTTCAACGCAGTCAACACTGCGTTATGTCCGTTTATTGTTCCCTTCCTGTTTTTATGGCTCACTGGCCTCCAGTTAGACGTACCGCTGGGCTCAATTATTCTTGAATTAACACTGATTGTGCTTGTTCCTACCGTGATTGGGGTCAGCTTGCGGACAAAGTTCTCGACTTTCTTTGCACGGCATGATTCAGCGTATGCAGGGATAGGGTCAATTTTGTATCTGCTGATCCTACTCGCTGTGGTCGGGCCGAATGCCGCCACGATCATTGGCTATGGTGGGTATGCGTTTGTGATTGCGGGGGCGGCCCTGTGCCTCAATTTGATTGGGTACCTGGTAGGTATGTCCTCACGGTTACTCACTTCTGATCGCAAAGAGGTGATTACCTATCTTTTCACGGTCAGTAAAAAGGAATTCAGCATCGCCGCAGCGTTTGTCGCTGTTTCCGGCTTGCCATCAGAGATCGCGATTCCAGCCGCTTTTTTTGCCGTGATTCAAATGATCACTTCGCCCATCGCAGCGAAGATCCTCGCCCGCCACTGAAGGGATGGCCGTATCGGCTCTTCGTCAGAAGAGCAACCTGCACACGGGGTGTACAGGTTGCTCTTAGCGACAAAACAGACACCGCTACTCATAAAGGTGGCAAATAGTACCTATGCTAAGTCACTGCGACCAATACTGACCTTGCTAAAAGCATTTAACACAGAGGCTTCGCAGGGTATCTGTTCCTTTTTGGATTTAGGGTGCTTGAACGTATCGGCGAATCCTGGGCAGTGACCAACTAGTTTTTGGACAACACCTTCTACGTGCCGCACGTTAGACAGCACTTGGCGTAACCACTGCTCGAAGCTGCCTTGGTGGCTCAGCGTGAAGACTAAACCTTTATAGGAAGGAGGCTTGGATGCCTCCTCGCTACCGCCAGCTCTGGGTTTTGGAGGGCGTCGTTGGATCTCCATGAGATAGAGCGTTTGATCTAACACATGCACCCGAACGACGAGCACCCCGCGAGGTACCTTGGTCTGAGTATCAATGTAAACCCAATTAGCGACTGACGTTTCCACCTCCTCGTCTATTTCGAAAGGTTCGAGGCTGATCAACCGAGGGTCGGGGGAAGTGCTAAAGCCGTCTTCAAAGGTAAACCAGCTAACGCCACGAATCGTTTCGGGATAGGCCGATTGCAAATAGAGAAGCGCATTCCACATATCACGTAGAAAGCCCTGTGATTCCAGTGTAATAGGAGCATGAATAGAGGCCTGTCCGACCCCTTTTCCTGATCCATGCGGCTCCCCAGTGGAGAAAATAGTTTCGTCACCCGGAACGGGGACGCCTCGTGTATCGGGCACATTTTTTCGAGTATATCGTTTATCCAAGACGGCGCGAGGCTTACCTAAAATAACGAATTCGTCCTCAGGAAGGTCTAGCCAAGAAGAGCCATGGTCGGGCTCTTCATCATCCGTCAGGTCAATGACATCGGAGATGTCTTGAAGCTGATGATAGGGAAATTGAGTGGGAGCATCATCGCCATCGGTGGCTGGTACTGTCGTTGACTTCTCTCTTTCGCGGTGGATCGTGGCACCATCGGGCTGCGTACAGCCTAATATCTGCAAGCCTAGGAATGTGTTGCCACCATCAATTGGAACGCCAGAAACAGAGATTTCCCCGCTGCCTTGAAACCATGGGGTGGCTTTTAAAAGCATCTCATCTGGCGTGGAGCTGGTTTCAAATTGTGAATATATATATTTTGCAGCGCGCTTGGCATACGGATCGTACAACATATGCGCGAGCAAAATGGCATCGTGTTTATGAACATGATAGGTAAATTTGACAGGCCACGTACCTGGGGATGCAGGCGCATCAAGCGGTCGATAAAGACGTTTTTTGACTTCTTCCCAAGGGTAAGTGGCGAGCACTCGCTTGATTTCAGAAGATCGGCCGTAAACGCGAATAAAAAATTCTGTGCAAGGGATGAGCAAGTGTTTGCCATCTGGAAGGTCAAATTCAATCAGGTATGTTTTGTGCTGATTTTTCTGGGGTAAGTAGTTCGAGTCATGAAAAGCGGTATAGAGGCTTCGTCCTGATTGTCGTAAATCATCTAAGGTGACAATTCGCCAGCCGCCTGGAGAAAAAGAAACGGAGAATTTTCTTTCCTCGTAGGCAATACGCGAGCTACTCACGCCCTTTTCCCATACTGACCCTATTCTCAATAGCCCAAGATGCGTTAAGACAGTCTCACGTCTCATCACGCCTCCTAAGTTATTTTCATGGTCGATGGTTCTTAAGAAGATATGGATTTTAGGGACGCTTCGTAAGCGATTGTTCTTAAATATAGGCCCGTACCACCAAACGACCAAGCGCTCTGCCTCGTTTTTTAGGGTGCCATCATGGAAGCTAAAGGTTCTGGATTGTTTAAGAGAAACGGTCACAAAGGCGCACTCTATGTAAACTCAACATAGAGATTGTCGCAGCAATTATTGTTTAGTCGCAACAATTGTTGGAAATGACACCAGTACACGTGATCCGTACTTTTAGTGCGCTCAGCGAAGATGGGCTGGTGTTTCGCGACCGCCATCATGTCTCAATCCCCAACCTTGAAGCGCTGGCCACGGAAGGGGAATTTGATGACTGCTACCTTACCGATAATATCAGGCCGTTATTTGACGAGTGATGCCAGCGGCTAGCCGCACTTTGACCAGCCGCACCCGGCATAACAGGTTGGACAGCCATCCATCATGATCAAATCACCCCGACACTCAGGGCACGTGCCTACCGTAGCGGGGCCACCGCTTGCTTCACCAGAAGACGATGCGCCGGCAGAGTCTTCAGCCGCCGGAGGCTCCTCCGGCTGCCAGGCATGTCCATGCTGCATGCGGTGCGCATAGCGTGCAACCAGCGTCTCCACCGGCACTTGGTGGCCGTCCTGATCCAGAAAGCCACGCCGATAGAGAATCTGCTGAATCGACCAAGCAATCGCCGCCACTTCAGAATCGTGAAACATGGGCTTATTCCAGCGATTCATGCCACAGCGCACCAACCCCTTATCCCAGGCCACCTTGCGAAGATCCGCCACGGCCTGCGTGACATAGCCGCCCCGCGCCGCTAGCGACAGGCTACGCATCGTGGCAGTGATCCACTGGTGCTCGCTGGAGAGCTGGCCCGAGGGAAAGAAGAACTCCACCGGACGCTCAATCACCACACGCTGGCCGCCAATCACGCCTTCCACTGGCATAAACGAGACCAGCAAGTAGACCTTCTTGCGCCCTTCAGCCCCCACATAAGAGATTTTTTCAGACACTGCTTCCAGTGTGCCTTCCGGGCGCGATGGAATGCGGACCGTTAATGGGTCTTCATCTGGTAGCTCCGGTGCAGGCGCGGGCTGCCCTTGTTGCTTAATACGGTAACCGACAATTTTCGACGTAATTTCAACCGCCATAACGTTCTCCCCAGTTCTTTAGACAGCTCATCAAGCTAAGCCTTGCTTGCGCTTACGATTACCATTTGCCGTAGGTGCCCTCTTTCAAGGCATCAAACAGGTTAGCGGCGTTATGCTCTTCACCGTCGTAAAGCACCTTCTCATCGCCGGTTAGCTCAAGGGTTTCACCATTTTCCAGCTCAAACACATAGGTGGTGTTTTTCAGGTCATCCTCACGCACCAACACGCCTTGGAAGGCTTCCGGGTTAAAGCGGAAGGTAGTGCAACCTTTCAAACGGCTCTCGTAGGCCTGCAGATAGAGGTCTTGGAACTGCTCAAAGGGGAACTCGGTGGGTACATTGACCGTTTTGGAAATCGCCGAGTCCACCCACTGCTGAGCTGCCGCTTGAACGGCGACGTGCTGCTCGGGAGTGACCGCGTCAGCGGTAATAAAGTAATCCGGCAGATCGCTCTCTACCGCATCGGCAGCGATAAAGTGGCGGTAGGCCGCTAGTTCAAACGACACTACCTCCACCTGCTCCTTGGTCTTTTTACCGGACTGAATGATGTTGCGGAAATAGCGATGGGAGAACGACGGCTCGATCCCGTTAGAGGCGTTGTTGCCCATGGAGAGCGAGATGGTACCCGTGGGGGCAATCGAGCTGTGGTGGGTAAACCGCGCGCCGTGCTCGGCCAGCTGTGCCACTAGCTCCGGCTCAAGCTCGGCCACTTTGGCCATGTATTGGCTGTAGCGGGCGTGCAGAATCCGCCCCGGCACCTTGTCACCTACCTCGTAGCCGTCGCTGGCGAGCTGAGGGCGCTCGCGCATCATCTTAGGCGTAATGGTGTGCTCCTCTTCAAGCACTGGCGCCATGCCCTTCTCTTTAGAAAGCTCCAGCGCCTGCTTCCACCCTTCCAACGCCAAATGACGACTGACCTCTTCAGTGAACGTCAGCGACGCCTGAGAGCCGTAGGGAATTTTCAGCATGGTCAGGGTCGAACCAAGACCTAAAAAGCCCATGCCGTGGCGGCGTTTGGCTTCAATTTCGCGCTGTTGCTGGGGGAGCGGCAGGCCAGCAATTTCCACCACGTTGTCGAGCATACGGGTGAAAATCGCCACGACTTTACGGTAGCGCTCCCAATCAAACCGCGGCTCGGCGCTAAACGGCTCGATCACAAACTTGGTCAGGTTGACCGAGCCCAGCAGGCAAGCGCCCTCTGGCGGTAGTGGCTGCTCGCCGCAGGGGTTAGTCGCGCGGATATCTTCGCAGAACCAGTTGTTGTTCATGCGGTTGACTTGATCGATCAGGATAAAGCCCGGCTCGGCGTAGTCGTAGGTGGAGGACATAATCGTGTCCCACAACTCGCGAGCTTTAATCACCTCGACAACACGGCAGGCCACGCGCCCTTCGGCATCCACCGTGTAGCCCTCTTCCACCACCGGCCAGTCGCGGTAAATCACCTCTTCGACGCTCACATCCTCTTTCTCACCAGGATGCAGCGGGAAGGCCAGCGGCCAATCAGCGTTGTGCTTCACCGCTTCCATAAACTCATCGGTGATGAGTAGGCTCAGGTTAAATTGACGCAGCCGCCCTGCTTCGCGCTTGGCTTGAATAAACTCGCGCACGTCCGGGTGCCCCACATCAAAGGTACCCATCTGCGCGCCGCGACGGCCTCCGGCAGACGCCACGGTGAAGCACATCTTGTCGTAGATATCCATAAACGCCAGCGGGCCATTGGTGCCTGCTCCTGCGCCAAACACAAAGGCACCTTTATGGCGCAGGGTTGAGAAGTCGTAGCCAATACCGGCGCCCGACTTCAATGTCATACCCGCATCGACCACAGAGTCGAGGATATCGCGCATAGAGTCACGAATAGTGCGAGAAACGGTGCAATTAATCAGACTGACGGCGGGCTTGTAGGCTTCGGCTCCCGCATTAGAGAGAATTCGCCCAGCGGGAATAGCACCATTTTCCAGCGCCCAGCGAAATTTGGGTAGCCACTCATCGGCCTTTTCACCCTCTACGGCGGCTAGGGCGCGAGCCACGCGCTCAAAGGTCGCCGCGACATCTTGATCCACCGGTTGGCCATGACGATCTTTTAACCGATATTTGGCATCCCAGATTTCCCTAGATGGAGCCTGCATAGGGACTTCACTGGATGTCTTCATCGCCTTGGCTGCGGTACTCATGTTCACGAAACTCCTTCACGATGGGTAGCGATAGCGCTAAAAAACGGGCCGATTATACGTGGCATCGTAGGGGAGTATAGCCCCGACTTTCTACTATATGGGCCGTTTTTTGACGTTAACAGCACTAGATATAGAAAAATCAGCACCTTACCCTTTTGCTTATTCCCAACACGCTATAGGCTTAAGGTTTTCGATGACGATACGACCTATGAACTTCCTGAAAACATCAACTTTCGCCGTCACCGCCATGCTGCTTGTCACAGCTCCCCTTTCATTGGCCGCTACATTTAATGTGGAATCAGTGGCTACCCATGGGCACTGGCAATCCATGGCGCTGACCCTAGGAGAAGAGCGCCACTTTCGTGCTGTGGAGACCCACAGCTACTCCGATGCCACGCTAAGCATAAATGCTACTCAAGGAGTCTGTGATTTACCGTGGCTGGAGATGCGCGTCACCCTAGCGCAGCAGCAGGGTGAGAGCCGAGCGGTGAATCTGGCACCCACTCGGCTGCGGATTGGTGACAACCCGATTGTCGATACCATGGCGGAGTTTATTACCGAGCGGGGCGATGACGGCTTTTATGCCCATTTTTATTTGAGCGATATGGAGACGCTGATCGCTGAGATGCAGTCGGGCGAGCAGCTGTTTTTAGGATTTGACCAGGGTGAGCAGGAACCGTGGTACATGACCTTTAGTTTGGAAGGTGCTGGCGATGCCATTCAACGCATGCAGTCGCTGTGTAGCGGCGCCTCTATCACAGAGGCACCTGCTCCTCCGGGTTAAGCGCACGCTCTTCCGCAACCTCTACTCGATTACGGCCGCTGTGCTTGGCTTGATACATAGCGGCATCGGCCCGGGCCATCAGCGTTTTACAGCTGTCAGTAGCGAATGATGCTTCGACACGAAGATAGCCTCGAGATATCTCTTTACCCCTTGACCTGTTGCTTCAGCAACAGCTCAACGCGTCGGTTGGCAGCTCGCCCTTCCGCAGTAGCATTACTTTCCATGGGTTGGGTGTCGGCATAGCCGACGGCCCGCATACGTGAAATGGCAATACCTTGCCGCTCTAACTGGCGTACCACTGCGATAGCTCGTCCCACTGAGAGCTCCCAGTTAGACGGAAACCGAGCGGTCGCGATCGGCACATTATCGGTGTGGCCCTCAACGGAAATTTGACCATCAAAAGCCTGTAGCACCGGAGAGAGCCGTTCTAACACAACTTGCCCCTGGGGCGTTAGTACATCGCTGCCACTGGGAAATAAAAGGCTATCGTCAATACGTAGCGTAACGCCCTCTTGCCCCTGGGAGACACTCACTCCAGGGATATCAAGCCCTGCCATTTGGGGATGTAAGCCATCGTGGCGGGGAAGTATTCCTGTGGCTAGGCTAGCCAATGGCAGTGACGTAACGGCATTCGAGGGATCCATGATACTGCTTTCACTCCCTTCGCCACCGCCGGATGGCGTAAGCGCCAACAGCAGTACAAACAGGGTAATCAGCAGCGTCAATACATCCAGGTAACTGGTCAGCCAGCTCTCGTCACTCTCCCCCACTTCGGCGGGAAGCTCCAAAGCATGCCGTGAGTCGCGGTCGAGCATGGCGCTACCCTTTTAATGCGGCACCCATATCGGGCCGAGGCTTAACGTTCGAGTCACGAATTTCGTCGTGGTAATTCGCTACGAAGGAGTTAAGCGTCTCTTCAATAAACGATGGCAGACGGCGCTTGGTAATTAGCGAAATGCCTTCCAGCACCATGTTCATAGTGATAAGGCGCTCTTCCGTACGCCGCTCTAGCTTCACGGCAATCGGTTTAAACACCAAATTGGCCAACAGGATGCCATAGAAAGTAGTCAACAGCGCCACTGCCATCCGGGGCCCAATTACTTCCAGGTCACCCGCATCCATCACTTCGAGCATGTTGACCAAGCCTACCAAAGTACCAATCATGCCAAAGGCCGGTGCATAGGTGGCCATGGTGCGGAAAATTTGGGCTTCAGCATGCTCGCGGGCTTTCAGCCGCGCAATACGCCAGCGCAGCATGTCGAAGATTTCATCCTCTTTTGTATTCGCAATGACCAGTTGAATACCGGTGCGCAAAAACGGATTACGGGTATGTTCCAGTTCTTTCTCAACCGCTCTAACATCCCCCTTAAACCAAAGGCGCGACATGGAAACCAACTCATTGATGTCATCTCGCACATAGGTGTTTTCACGGCGGAAAACTAAACCAACCAGACGCACCACACGCAGCACTTCTTTCAGCGGATAGCTGATAAACGTGGCCGCCAGCGTGCCAGTGACCACAATGGCAAGCCCCGGTAAGTTAATAAAGCTCTCGGGAGACTCTGCGGTAAAAAATAAAACGCTTACCAACAACAGCATGCTGGCAAATATACCGATCAGCGTAGATGGATTCATCAACGGCTCCTCGCCGGTTATGGTTAGTGAGTGAGAGGGTTAATTAGTCTCATGTAGGCGAGCACGCAGCCGACTCACCGCCTGGCTGTGAAGCTGTGAAACCCGTGATTCGGTGACACCGAGCACAGCGCCCACTTCTTTTAGATTCATCTCTTCTTGGTAATACAGCGCCATTAGCAGCTTCTCGCGCTCGGGCAGTGCTTCAATGGCGTCGATCAGCGTTTGCCGCTGCTGTTCATCCAATAATTGTTCAAACGGCTGTCGGTGAGTGTCGTCCCCCGCAGGCTCGCCGCCATCCGCAATGAGCTCTTCGAACGGCAATAATTTCCCGCTATTGGTATCGTTGAGCAGTTGCTGGTAATCACTTAGCGGCATCTCCAGTTCACGGGCAATCTCCCCCTCTTCCGGGGGGCGCCCCAGCTGCTGCTCTAAACGACGCACAGCATCATCTACCGCCCGTGCCGAGCGGCGTACGCTGCGGGGCAGCCAGTCACGAGTGCGCAGCTCGTCCATCATCGCGCCACGGATGCGCTGGCTTGCAAAGGTAGCAAATGTTGCTCCTTGGGCAGCATCAAAGCGCCCTAATGCCTCTAACAAGCCCACCATACCCGCCTGGATCAGATCATCCAGCTCAATACTCGCGGGCAACCTTACCTGCAGCGTTAAGGCCTGACGTCTCACCAGTGGCATGTATTGAGTTAACAGCTCACTCTGTTTGATCCTGCCTTGTGCTGTATACATCCTCGTGCCTCGCGGCTTAACAACCTTTACTGATAGTTCACGATCACTTGTAACCCCTGTACTCGCACAGGGCGTTGCCCTGGCTGCAACGTAAACCGAAAGTACAGCGGTGCGCTCGCCAACATTCCCGATAGAGCGGTCGTGCTACCGCGCATGCCTGATAGTGCAACACAGCGTTCAGGATGACATAGCCAAGCGTGCACAGGCGTTCCCGGCGGTGATTCAAAGCGCCATTGAATTCGCGACAGCACAGCATTACGCAGCGAGACGCCCGCTGGCGGGGTTATCGCCTGACTGCTGCTGGTACGGTCGCTCATTGCTACCATCACACTAGGCACTTGGCTGCTCCAACTGCCGGTTGCGGCCTGCGTATTCAACGCGAAAAACCATAACCCTGCTACTAGCCCTAAACAGCCCATTTTTCTTACTGTTAACAACTTTGCAGGTTTTATCAACGCCTCAATAGCCTTCTGCTTAGCGTTACTTACCCAACTCGCCAAACTCTGCATAACTCTCCCCTTGAGCGACACATGCACCCTGGCCCGCCGCTAGCGCGCCAGCAGCAGAAGCTCAATATCTAAATAACGAGCGGAAGCATTGCCCAAATTATCCAGCAACCCCCGGCGCGGCAGGTGGGGTTCATGAAGGGCTAGAAGACGCTGCGGACCACCATGCTCGCGTAATTGGCGCAACACTCGGTACATGGTGGCAAAGGCGTCAGCATCACTGTTTACCCATAGCGCCCAGCGAGTGTAACGCTCGGCTAAGTCAGTCAGCGAGGCGCTGTCAGGCATGACAATATGAATATCCCAATCCTGTGGGTCACCTGCCCATTGCCTCCCAAGGGCCGACCATTGCCCCAGCCGACCTCGCACTTTGTCCACCTGCGCTGCGCCAGCATGAGGTAAGCCTACTACCACTAACGTTTTTTTCGGTCTTGGAGGCGCCACGGTGGCAGGCTCGGCAGCAGCAGCTACCGTCGGTGCCATGGCCTCCTGGGTATACGCGGCGGCTTTCTCTTCGTTAACGGGTGCGGCAGGCACTGCCTCGTCACTTTCCATGTTATGGCCGACTTCATCAGCACCGCGCTGCTGGCGCTGTAAATCGGCCCATTTGCGCAGGCCAGCCGCCTGATCCTGGCCACTCATACCACGCCCTCACGGCTGACGCTACCTAGTTGACGAATGGCATCGCGCGCCATCAGAACGTGTACTAATGCATCAAGCAGTGCCGTATCACGCCGCTTGCGCTGGGTTCCTAACAAGCGCAGCAAATCGGCTCGCAGGGCCTGAGCGTCCTCATCGTCAACGATATCTAGATGGCCAGCTACTGCAGCCGCGCCGCTGGCCATCAGCAGGCGCAGCTCGCTGCTGACATCACCCCCATCTGCCTCTTTAAGCTGCTGCCAAGCACGCTTGGTGAGCGATGCCAGTCCGTCACTCTGCAGTTGAGTGATTAAAAGCGTTAACACATCGCTGCCCAAACGTGCAGGCGTTAGCCAGTAGCGGCGCACGATTCGCTTAGTGCTTTCAGGGTCGCTTACCTCACCGACCCACGCCAATACGGGGTTACCTGATACGTCCTGCGCTTCAACATAGGCGCTGGAAAGCTGCATGCTTTGCCCGCGGAAACGGATGCCCACGCTATGGGTTAAGGTGCTTTCTTGGAACAGGGAACGCAGGGTATAGCGCTCGCCCTGGCAGTATACCCGCTGGCTCGCGGGCACCATGCTGACCCACGTCAGATGCTGAGCGTTTAGCCAAGCCAGCGCCTCAGCGTCTGGCAGGGTAGGCAGCAGATGAACCGCAACATCTCCTGCACAACGCACCAAACGTGGCTGCCAGCCCGCTAGCTGACGGTGCTGAAGGCGAGTCAGTGCCAGCCAAGCACCTTGCTCATTCAAGGCAACATCTGGCATCGACCAGTCACAACCTCGCTCGTTGCGGCGGGGCGACCAAACCACCCCTAACGCGTCACGAGTGGTGGAGGCTCCGGCTAACAGCTCATCTAGGCGCTGGTCTTGTATCACCCCCGGCAGCGCTGCGATGTCCCAGGCGGCTTCCAAGCGGTGAAAATCGACGACACGCTGACGCAAGCGGGTTAACACCGAGGAGAGCCTGCGCCCCTGCCCTAACACATCCCGCGACCAGCGTGGCAAGCTGAGTGGGGCTGTTTCAGCACGCGCGCTACTCGAAACGTTGGCCGACAGTGCTTGATCAATCAGTGCGGGTGGTGTCGCGACCACCATATCTTCTGGCACCTGCTGGCCATAGGAGCCAAACAGCACCCTCATACCGTGGCGCATGACGATGTCTAATACCGGCGCAAGCCGCCCAGCTTCGTCTTGCTTCGTGATGATACAGTCGTCTAACTCGGCACCTGCAGCTCTCGCCGCTTGGCGGTAGCGCAATACGACTTCTTCTAGCGTTTCCGGCTGACTGGCGGCGTTGAGCAACAGCACCAGACGCACGGTGGACTTCCCACCCTGTAAATGGGCGATCTGTTCAATCACCCGCTGATCCCGCTGGCTCATCCCCACGGTATCAATAATCACCCACTGCTTACCTTGTAGCCGACCAACCAATTCATCAATCGGCTGTTCAGCGTCTAGGGCATACATGGGCGTATCCAAGAGCCGTGCATAAATGCGCAGCTGCTCATGAGCGCCGATACGGAAGCTATCGGTGGTCACTAGCGCCACTGGGCGAGTGCCGTGGCGCATCACAAAGCGTGCCGCAAGCTTCGCAGTAGTGGTCGTTTTACCCACCCCAGTGGGGCCAACCAATGCGACGATGCCCGTTTGATCAAAGAAGCTCTCTTCGTGCTGCAGCACGTTAAGCCGTGCCATTAACTGCTCACGCAGCCAGTTAAGCGGCGCGTCGTTAGTAGCCTCGAGCGCGCTCAACTCATCTGGCAATGCTTCCAGCACCTCTTCGCTCAGCTCTGTACTGAAGCCAACCCGGGCCATCAACTGCCGTAGGTGCTCGTAGGCGGTGTCTGCACCGCTTTGAGTCGTTGGCAACGGCTGGCGGCGGGCCAGTAGTTCGCGCATATCTTGCATTTCCCGAAGCAGACGCTCACTCATCGCCTCTAGGGGGTCTGGTTGCTTTGGCAGTGAAAAGACAGGCGCTGGCGCGGGGCTAGCCTTCGGCTCCTCCGCTGGCGTCGTCGGCGACGGGTCGAACTGGTCAACGGCGTCATCCGCCATGGCGAGAATTTCAACGCCGCCTTCGGTGCGACGGTTGGCGACAATAAGTGCATCATCACCTAACACTTCGCGCACTTGGCGCATTACGTCGCGGCTATTTGCTCCGACAAAACGTCTAACGCTCATGTTTCACCTGTTGCCAAAACGTAAAAGGCTATTACCGCTCGAAGTGTGGCCATTAGCGACCACCCACCAGCGTGGTAACGCGCAGGGTGCGGTCGTCGGGAATTTCCGCTTGAGACATCACCACTAAGTGGCGCATGCGGCGGCGCAGGAAGCGCGACAACACGGCCCGTAGCGAGTGCTGAACCACCAGCACAGGCGCTTCACCACTGCCTTCATGTTTCTCTAACGCTTGCTGCGCTTGATTCATCAAGGTATCCGCCAGCCCTGGCTCCATCGCACCATTGCCGTTCATTGCTTGCAACAAGACTTGCTCTAACTGCGCATCCAGCCCCATCACATGCAGCGTATCTTGGCCCGCGAACCACTGCTGGGTAATGGCCCTGCCCAGCGCAATACGCACCAGAGCCGTTAGCTCGTTGGGGTCTTTCTGCTGACCCGCATGCTCTGCCAAGGTGTCCAGCACGGTACGCATATCACGAATCGAGACATCCTCATCCAGTAGGTTCTGCAAAATGCGCTGCAGCACGGTGAGGGAGATGGACTTCGGCACTACTTCTTCGACCAGCGATTTTTGATCTTCGCCCAACTTGTCCAGCAGCTTTTGAACCTCCTGGCGGCCCAGCAGTTCAGGCGAGTGACGGTGCAGCAGATGGTTAAGGTGCGTGGCGATGACCGTACTGGCATCCACGACCGTGTACCCGTATACCTGAGCATGCTCCCGTTGGTTAGCGTCAATCCATACTGCTGGCAAGCCAAAGGCAGGGTCTTGGGTCGGTGTACCCTGAAGCTCCCCCGAGACCTGACCAGGATCAATGGCTAGCCATTTACCGGCCTGCGCCTCAGCGCGGCCAATTTCCGCTCCCTTCATGGAGAGCACATAGGTATTGGGTGGTAGTTCTAAGTTATCGCGAATGTGCACCACGGGCGGCAGGAAGCCCACTTCCTGGGCAAACTTCTTGCGTACGCTTTTAATACGGTCCAGCAGTTCACCCTTCTGCCGGGAATCCACCAAGGGGATCAAGCGATGCCCCACCTCTAAACCAAGCATGTCTACCAGTTGAACATCTTCCCAACTGGCTTCAGGTGTTTCCTGGATGGGCGGTGGTGCTGCAGAGATCTCTTCCTTAACCAAGGTCTGCTCTTTTCTACGCATTAGATACCAGGCTAGGCCGCCCAGCAGCGCCGTGAAAATAAGGAAAACGAGGTTGGGCATACCGGGAACAAGGCCTAGCAGGCCCATTACCATGGCTGCCAGAATCATCACCTGGGGGTTTACAAACAGCTGGCTGATCATCTGCTGACCAACGTCCTGCTCGGTATTTACCCGTGACACGGTCACGCCCGCCGCCGTGGAGATCACCAGCGCTGGAATCTGGGCGACGAGGCCATCACCAATCGTTAGCAGCGTATAAGTGCGGGCAGCATCGGCAAACCCCAGGTCGTGTTGCATCATACCAATCAGTAGGCCGCCGATAATATTAACCACCATGATAACCAGGCCTGCCACGGCATCACCGCGGACGAATTTACTGGCACCGTCCATTGAGCCATAAAAATCCGCTTCCTGGGCAACCTCGGCACGGCGCTTTTTCGCTTCGTCCTCACCAATCAGGCCAGCGTTCAGGTCGGCATCAATCGCCATCTGCTTGCCGGGCATAGCGTCAAGCACGAAGCGGGCCCCTACCTCGGCAATACGCCCAGCCCCCTTGGTGATTACCATAAAGTTGATAATCACCAGGATGAGGAACACGACCAAGCCTACCGCGAAATTACCGCCTACCAGGAAGGTGCCGAAGGCCTCAATGACCTTGCCCGCCGCATCGCCGCCTTCGTGGCCTTCCATCAATACCACACGGGTCGAGGCGACGTTCAGCGAAAGACGCAGCAACGTGGTAAACAGCAGCACGGCCGGAAACGCGGCAAAGTCCAGCGGCTTCTCGGCGAACATGCTGACCAACAACACCATAATCGATAGCGCAATATTGAAAGTGAACAGCAGATCCAGCGCGAACGGCGGAAGGGGCAGAATCATCATGCCCAGAATCATTAAAATCAGCAGCGGACCGGCGAGCAGCTTCATGCTCACATCGTTCATCCAGTTACGCTGATTGATCAACTGGCTTAAGCCTTTCATGGTTGCGCCTCATTGCCATCGGCACGACGGCCGGGACTATCCATTTCCGGGGGTACCGGTAAATTATCGGGTGTGGGGGGCACCTCGCCTCCTTGTTGTGCAACATGTTTCAGGCGGTAGGCCCAGGCCATCACTTCGGCCACGGCAGTGTACAGTTCGGCGGGCACTTCATCTTCTAAGTCGACATGATGATACAGGGCGCGCGCCAGAGGTGCTGCCTCCAAGCGCGGAACACCTGCTTCCTCGCCAATCTCACGGATTCGAGCGGCAACAGCATCGGCCCCTTTGGCCACCAACCGAGGAGCCCCCATACGCCCCTCCTGGTAAACCAGCGCCACTGCATAGTGGGTTGGGTTGGTAATAATGACATCAGCTTCAGGTACTTTGCTCATCATGCGCCCGCGGGCCATGGCCTGCTGCTGCTGGCGAATACGGCCCTTCACATGGGGGTCGCCCTCAGAGTCTTTATGCTCTTGCTTCACCTCTTCTTTGGTCATACGCAGCTGTTTGGCGTTATTCCACAGCTGAAATGGGACATCAATGAGAATAACCACGATCAGTGACAGGACGATGAGGCCCGCCACCAGCGCTGCCATATTCAGCGCACTGACCAGTCCCTGCTGCACGGGCTGGTCCATTAGCCCCATAAATTTGCCAATATTAAAATATAAAAAGCCAGCTGCCACACCGCCCACCAAGATGGACTTAGCAATCGCCTTAGCCAGCTCAGCAAGGGCCTGAACAGAAAATATCCTTTTTAACCCTTTCACTGGGTTTAATTTTGAAAATTTAGGCTGCAACGATTTTGAAGAGATTAACCAGCCACCTAGCAGTGCCGGTGCAACCA
Organism: Vreelandella aquamarina; assembly: GCF_900110265.1. Classification (GTDB taxonomy): domain Bacteria; phylum Pseudomonadota; class Gammaproteobacteria; order Pseudomonadales; family Halomonadaceae; genus Vreelandella; species Vreelandella aquamarina. Next base: position 88,264 of record NZ_FODB01000003.1, read on the forward strand.
GTGCAATCACCGTGAGCAGTAAAAATAAGGGAAGCATAGCGATGAGGGTTCGCTGGCCAAGATCCAGCGCATTCACCAACATAGGCGTGCTTTCCATGGCATGGCGGCGCTCAAATAAAAACGCCTGCTCCATCACCATCCCAAGCTGGTCATAGAGCATTTGCCCCATACCCCACAACCCCATCACCCCACCCAGCAGCATCATGAAGGTAGTTAGTTCGCGGGATCGAGGCACCTGACCCTCTTCGCGGGCTTTATCTAATCGCCTGGGCGTGGCCTCTTCGGTTTTTTCCTGATCGCTGTCGTTATCTGCCATGCTGTTATCCGGCTGACGAGTGGCCAGTTGACCAAAATAAGGCATACCATAAACTCAGCCGCCCTAAAGGACGGCTGAACAGTCTACCTATTTTGCCAGATGCAGCGGCTTACAATGAGCTAATAACCCAGCATTAAAAGCCTAATTCGTCCAATAAGTCGTCTACCTGATCCTGGCCGGTAACGATATCAGGGGCGTTCTCTTTCACCTGCGGCCCATTAAGAAGATCTTCATTGCGGCGAGCTTTCTCATTTTTCCACTGATCTTCGGCCTTGCGCTGCATCGTTTCACGAGCTTCAACACCGGGAACATTGTCGATGAGTACCTGTACCAGCTGATGCTCGATCTCACGGATCACATCCATCATTTTCTTGATGACTTGACCGGTAAGATCCTGGAAATCCTGTGCCATCATAATGTCCATCAGCTCCTTGTTGGTCGCTGAGGTAATTTCTGGCACGTCGCTCAGGTAGGTGCGCGTCTCTTTTACCAACACCTTTGCGTCGTCTAGCTCTTTTGGTGCTTCGAACCACTCGGCCCAACGCTTGTCGAGTGCTTCCGCACGCTCAGAGAGCTGATCTTGCAGCGGCTGCGCACGATCAATGGCGTTCAACGCCCTGTCTGCAGCCTGCTCGGTCATCGTCGCCACGTAGTGCAGCCGGTCACGGGCGTCGGGGATCGCTTCAGCGGCCTTTTCAATCTCTTTGTCTAAGCCCAACTCGCGCATATTGTCACGCAGCATGCGGGTAAGCTTACCAATGCGAAAGATAAGGTCTTCTGCGGCTTCTTCAGACAGTTGGGCAGAACCACCCTGCTCATTCTGACTCATTGTGTTGTCTCCTCGTTAACCGAGCGCCTTGGCTCAGCCGCGTCATTTACCCATTTTCTCGAAGATTTTATTCAGCTTCTCTTCTAGGGTCGCGGCAGTGAACGGTTTGACGACATAACCATTGGCACCCGCTTGTGCGGCAGCAATAATATTCTCTTTTTTCGCTTCGGCCGTTACCATCAGTACCGGCAAGTCTTTTAGCGCATTGTCCTGGCGAATCTCTTTCAGCATTTCCAGGCCATCTAGGTTGGGCATGTTCCAGTCGGAAACCACAAACTCAAAATTGCCCGCGCGCAATTTATTAAGCGCATCTTGACCATCTTCGGCTTCTTCAACATTAGTGAAGCCCAGCTCTTTCAACAGGCTACGTACGATCCGGCGCATAGTGGGAAAATCGTCTACTACCAAGAAACTCATGTTCTTATCAGCCATTGGTCATCCTCTCAATAACGACATCTATAGGGTGACTGGGAATTCAGTCAGGGTTAAAATTCTTCCCACTCTTCGTGGTGCTGCTGGGCAGTTGCTCGACGATTCGGCGGTAAAGCCGTTGACTGAGCAGCAGACGCCTTAGGAACCGACGTGTGCGATGCTGATACACGCGTAGGTAACGCATGTGATGCCTGCTGAGCACTTAGCACCTGAAAGACCGCGACCGCCTCTTCTAAGCGATTTGCTTGCTCTTCTAGTGAAGCGGCCGCTGCGGTTGCCTGCTGGACCAACGCGGCATTTTGCTGAGTCACCTGGTCCATTTGCCCCACTGCCTGACTCACCTGCTCAATACCGTCGCTCTGCTCTTGGGACGCCGCTGAAATCTCATCCATGATATCTGTAACCCGGCGCACCGCGGTGACGACTTCCGTCATTGTCTGGCCCGCCTTTTCTACCAGAGATGACCCCTGGTTGATCTGACTAACAGACGCCTCAATCAGCGTTTTAATCTCTTTTGCCGCATCCGCACTGCGGCTAGCGAGGTTACGCACTTCCCCGGCCACCACCGCAAACCCGCGCCCTTGCTCGCCAGCCCGCGCTGCCTCAACCGAAGCATTCAGTGCCAGAATATTGGTCTGAAACGCGATGGAATCGATCACATTAGTGATATCTGCCACTTTTTGAGAGCTGGTGGAGATACCGTGCATGGTTTGCACCACTTGTTCAACGACTTGACCACCCTGCTCTGCTGTGGTGGAAGCATCAGCGGCTAGCGTACTGGCCTGTCGAGCGTTGTCAGCATTCTGTTTCACGGTGGCTGTCATCTGCTCCATACTGGCCGCCGTTTGCTCAATGGACGCTGCCTGCTGCTCAGTACGCGATGAAAGATCAGCATTGCCGCTGGCGATTTCTCGGGTGCCGTGGTGAATCTCTCGACTCCCCTCGCGCACGCGTGCCACCGTTGCGCTAAGGTTTTGCTGCATGGTGGCCATAGCCGAAAATAAACGGCCAATTTCGTTTTTACCGGCCTCTGGCAGCGGCTGCGTTAAGTCTGCCTCGGCAATGCGATCAAGCCGCTGAACGGCATTGTTAAGTGGCGCAATGACTGTGCGGCGTAAACCGATATAAATGGCCAGCGTCACTATCAGCGCAAGGCCTACCGCTAGCGCGTTGATTAAGGTAAACAGCTCTCCCTGAGACTCAGCATCCACACGGATTGTATCAACACGCCCAAAACCATAATCGACGAAGGCATCAATACTTTCGGAGAGTGCGTTTAGTGGCTCGGCCAGTTCGCCTCGTAGCTGGTTAAACGTATTGATATCCATGAACTCAAAGCTAGCGTGTTGCTGCTTTACCAGATCAAGCACAGCGCGGAAGTTTTCATCGACAGCGCTTCCCAAAACTTCACCCCGTGCTGTACGCGGCGCGGCCTGATACTTCTCAAAGCGACGCTCGGCCCGTTCGATACGATTTGCCGCCACCTCTACCTGCTCATTAGATTGGCGAGTCTGCCCCACCATCAGTAAATTAGAGGCAGTCTCCATGGCTAGCATGGCTTGGTTGAGTAGAGAGTCGGCGCGGTTCAGCTCGTTAAGCTGTTCATTTCCAATAAGATTCAGCGTCGCTAAGTTACTCTGAGCATTACGGTCAGCCACGACGCCAAGCCCACCCACAACCAACATCAGCGTGACGAGGCAAGTTAGCGCCGTTACCACGGTCGAATGAATACTTAAATTGCGCAGTAAACGCGTCATTGTTATGGCTCCCCTTATTAATGCATGAACCAAGAAGGGTTTGACATTTCTTGGTACTTAAACGCGCTGCGCGCGCCCTGAAGCAGCAACCAGCGCCATAAGACGCGACGGTATATCGTCGAGTGCAACGACCTCGACTGCTCCCCCAACGGCAATCGCCTCGCGCGGCATACCAAAAACCACACAGGTCTCTTCATTTTGTGCGATCGTCGGCGCACCTGCTTGACGCATTTCTAATAGGCCTGCCGCGCCATCTTTTCCCATACCGGTCAGAATGACGCCGATGGCGTTTTTACCAGCATGCTTAGAAGCGGAGTGAAACAACACATCTACCGAGGGGCGATGGCGGTTAACCGGCGGTCCATCGTTTAGGCGGGCTACGTAGTTGGCGCCACTGCGGGCAAGCTCTAAGTGCTGGTCGCCAGGGGCAATATAGGCATGGCCTGGCAGAACCCGCTCACCGTCCGTGGCTTCCTTCACGGTAATACTACACAGTCGATCCAGGCGTTCTGCAAAAGAGCGCGTGAAGCCACCGGGCATATGCTGGGTAATTAAAATGGCAGGCGCATTGGCAGGTAAAGGTTCTAATACGGCACGGATTGCTTCAGTGCCGCCAGTAGAAGCACCAATAATAATGAGCTTCTCGCTGGATATCATGGGTGCTTTAAGCCGAGTGGGCGGCGGCGTGTTTTTATGGCGTGCCTGACGCGGACGCGAACGAGCTGCAGCACGCAATTTTTCAGCAATTTCGTTAGCATACTCCATCATACCGCTGCGAATACCCAGGCTTGGCTTCGCTACAAAATCCAGCGCACCGAGCTCCAGGGCGCGCAGGGTAATTTCAGAGCCGCTTTGGGTTAGCGACGACACCATCAGCACCGGCATAGGGCGCAATCGCATCAGCCGCTCAAGAAAATCGAGGCCGTCCATCCTCGGCATCTCGACATCAAGCGTCAGTACATCTGGGTTATGCTGCTTGATCAGATCTCGGGCAGCGATGGGGTCAGGCGCAACGGCGACAACTTCCATGTCTGGCTGTGAGTTAATGATTTCGGTCAGCAAATCACGAATCAGCGCCGAGTCATCGACGCACAACACTTTGATCTTGGCAGCGCTCAAAGCACGCCTCCTCTTACGGTATCCACCGCGGCATCACTCCCTGCTGGCAAACGCCCTCGCCGGAGCTTAGCTCACGTCTATTGTTCACTTATTGTTCACTTATTCGCGAGGGTATAAACCGTTTGCCCGCGCAACTTAAACGCATCGCTGATATACGAGAAGTTTTCGGAGTGTCCCGCAAATAGCAGACCATCCTGTTTCATCAGCGGTGCAAACCGCTTCAAAATCTTAGCTTGCGTCTCTTTGTCGAAATAAATCATGACATTACGACAAAATATTGCATCAAAAGGGCCTTTGATAGGCCACTGAGGGGCCAGCAAGTTCAGTGGCATAAACTCAACAAGTGCCGAGACTTCTGGGCGCACGCGGGCAAGCCCGATGTGATTGCCGGTACCTTTTTGAAAGAACCGCTTCACTCGCGCTTCGTCCAGTTTGCGCACTTGCTCCTGGGGATAAATCCCCTTACGTGCTTTCGCCAGTGCATCGGTATCAATGTCGGTAGCAATCACTTTGGCTTGGGAGGCTTTCGCGCCAAGTGTCTCTAGCAGCGTCATGGCAATCGAGTAGGGTTCCTCCCCCGTCGAGGCAGCTGAACACCAGATGGTTACCGGCTCCTGCTTATGCTTAACATGCTCTGCCAACAACGGGAAGTGATGCGACTCACGGAAGAAGGCGGTTAAGTTGGTGGTCAAAGCGTTGGTAAACGCCTCCCACTCTTTTGCGTCAGGCTGACGCTCCAACCGCGACAGGTAGTCAGTAAAGCGCGTCATGCCATGATGGCGCAGCCGCTTAGCTAAGCGGCTATAGACCATTTCGCGCTTATGCTCAGCTAATACAATACCAGCGCGCTGGTAAATCAGCTCTCGAATGCGCGCAAAATCAGCATCGGTCAGCACCAGATCTCGTTCGATCTGCCCACTAGACGTCCATTGGCCTGCGTCGCTACCCCGTTCGCGTTGGTCTGTCAAAACTCTTCCCACTCCTCTACAGAGGCCATTTGCCGTTTCTTAGTCGGCACAGGCGATGTGGCACTGCTGTTATGTGCAGACCCCGCTGGCAACACGTTTGCCTTTGGAGTTGCGGTCACAGGCGGCTGCAAGCCAGTGGCCGCTAGCGGGCTTTGGTTAAGTCGAAACGCTTCAACGGAAAGCGACAACAGTCCTGCTTGTTGCTCTAGGGCAACAGCTGCCCGTGCAGTTTCTTGAACGCGCAGAGCATTTTGCTGTGTTGCTTGATCCATTTCCGCAACGGCTTGGTTGACTTCCGTAATACCGCTGCTTTGTTCCGCAGAAGCCGCCGAGATGTCGCGCATAATATGACTAACGCTGCGTGCGGCTTCGGCAACCTCACTAATCGCTGCCTCAGCTTTTTCGACTAAGCCAGCGCCTACGCTCACTTCCTGGCTCGAATCGTCAATAAGTGTGCGAATTTCCTGCGCTGCTCCAGCACTACGCCCAGCAAGCTTACGCACCTCTTCGGCCACCACAGCGAAGCCACGACCATGCTCTCCCGCCCTGGCGGCTTCCACCGAGGCATTCAGAGCCAAGATATTGGTCTGAAACGCAATCGAATCGATGACGTTGATAATGTCGGTCATTTTCTGCGAGCTTTGTGTTATCCGCTGCATATTAGCGACCAGTTGTGTCATCAACTCCCCGGTTTGTGTAACCCTTGTTGCATTGTTATCGGCCAGTCGGCGCGCTTCTTGAGCATTATCGCTATTTTGCTTAACCGTGGTTGTCATCTCTTCCATACTGGAGGCCGTTTGCTGCAGCGAAGCTGCCTGCTGTTCAGTTCGCGTGGAGAGTGCTTCGTTGCCACTGGCAATGTCTTTAGCTGCAGGGGTGACTACGTCAATGCCACTTTTTACATCACTAATGATGTTGCTCAGGCTTTTACGCATGGTGTTGAGAGAGTCCATCAACTGACCAATTTCATCACGGCGTTTGGGCGGTACATGTGCCGCTAAATTGCCGCCTGCGATTTGCAACGTAAAACGTGACGCGTGCTTCAGTGGCGTAATAATAGAGCGCAGCGTTAGGACACTAATCAGTACCAGTAACAATAGTCCTGCACCTAATACACCAGCTTGTACGCTAAGCATGGCGGTTTGACCACGCTCGGCCTCTGCTGCCATTGCCTCCGCTGCTTCCTGCTTTTGAGCGATCAGTTGATTGACCATAGCGGATAGCTCCCGCCCCTCCTCGTTCATCACACTGATAACAGCATCCAGGCCGGTGAACGCTTGGTAAGTCTCTTCAGCCTGTAGCACGCTAGCCGCTTGGTTCATGCCTTCAGACAAAAAAGCTTGTAGCCGCTCGTTGAACGAAGTGGCCAACGGCGTCGTATTCACATCGCGACTGAAGTACGCCTGCCAGATATCAACGATTTGTGTAGCACTTCCCTCTATCGCTTCCCCCATCTCGAAACGCTGGTTAATCAGTTCCATGCGCTCAGGCTCAATCAGCGCCTGACGTGTTTGCGCAATCGTTTGATCAATTTGCTGAAGGCGAATAACATCCCTTAAGCCATCGTTATTTAGCTCACCCAATCGTTCGCCTGCCACATTAAGGCCATAAAGCCCCACGCCACCGCTCGCTACTAGCAGGGCCCCTGCCACGACCACCATGCCAACTAATTTGGCACGTATTGTGTCGAGACGAATGCGCTTAATGCGCTGTAACAAGCCCTTTTGGCGCACGCGCCCTTTATCCAAGTAGAGGCGCTTATTGCGCCCTTCTCGTATCTCTGCATAACGCTGTTCAGCCTGAGCAATCGCCTTGGAGTTATTGTCAAATTCTGTGTATGGCCGGTCAGGCGGCAGTCCTGTCTGACTGATCGGTCAAGGGTTCGCCGTCCTTGAACTGGACGTTGTTCACGACCAGCTCCAGCTTGTTGAACCCCTTGATCCGCTTCCAGCGCTTCTGGGCGCTCTGAAGCAGCTTGAAGACCATCGCCAGGGTCGTCGCTCTGGAGCCGCAGTTCCGGCTGCGCTTGCTCCGCAGGCGGACCGTGGCGAAGGTCGACTCGATCGGGTTGGTGGTGCGGATATGCACCCAGTGTTCTGCCGGGTAGTCATAGAACGC
>NZ_FODB01000061.1 GCF_900110265.1 Vreelandella aquamarina
CAGCCATACCCATGGGGGCGCCAGGGTGGCCGGATTTGGCCTTCTGAACAGCATCCATGGAAAGGGCGCGAATGGCATTGGCCAGCTCAAAACGGGACGGCATGGGGGTGCTCCTCGCCTGAAAACGGAAAGAATAAAGGTGCTATTGTCGCTGACTTCCCCGGCGGCGGCAAATTCTCAGGGGCACGTTGTGGGAAGAACTTGCAACAGCGTGTAGACTCTGGCTCCCGAAGTGGTGGTGAAAGTGATGGTGCCGCTTCTTTATACGGGCAGGGAACTTCCTGCCATGATTTCCTGCTGATGCTGCGGTCATAACAGAGCAGCCGTCATACAGAGGGTCGAGTGCGCGATGAGCGAATATTCCCTGTTTACCTCCGAGTCCGTTTCCGAAGGCCATCCCGATAAGATTGCCGACCAGATTTCAGACGCGGTGTTAGATGCCATTATCGCCCGGGATAAACAGGCCCGCGTTGCCTGTGAAACGATGGTGAAGACGGGCGTTGCCATTATTGCCGGTGAGATCACCACCTCCGCGTGGGTGGATCTAGAGACGCTGGTGCGTGATGTGATTACCGATATCGGCTACACCTCTTCTCAGGTGGGCTTCGACGGTGCCACGTGCGGCGTCATCAACCTGATTGGCAAGCAGAGTGTCGATATTGCTCAGGGCGTTGATCGTACCAAGCCGGAAGATCAAGGCGCGGGCGACCAGGGCCTGATGTTTGGCTACGCCACGAACGAAACCGATTCGTTCATGCCTGCGCCGATCCACTACTCGCACCGTTTGGTCGAGCGTCAGGCGGAGCTGCGTAAAAACGGCCTGTTGCCGTGGCTGCGTCCGGATGCCAAAAGTCAGGTGACTTTCCGCTATAACGCTGAAGGCCAACCGTGTGGCGTCGATGCGATTGTTCTGTCGACTCAGCACGATCCGGAAATCGACCAGGAAGACTTGCGCAAAATGATTAAGCGTGAAGTCATTGAGCAGGTGATTCCCGCTGAGTGGTTGGATGCCAATACCCAGTACCACATCAACCCGACCGGCAAGTTCGTGATTGGCGGCCCGGTGGGCGACTGTGGCCTGACCGGTCGTAAGATCATCGTCGATACCTACGGCGGCATGGCGCGCCACGGTGGCGGTGCGTTCTCGGGTAAAGATCCGTCGAAAGTAGACCGCAGCGCCGCGTACGCTGGCCGCTATGTGGCGAAAAACGTCGTAGCAGCGGGCCTGGCGGACAAGTGCGAGATTCAGGTCTCCTACGCCATTGGCGTGGCAGAGCCTACCTCGGTGTCTATCGACACCTTCGGTACTGGCAAAATCGACGACGCGAAAATCGTCGAGCTGGTGCGCGAGCACTTCGATCTGCGCCCCTACGCGATCACCAAGATGCTGGATCTGCTGCACCCGATGTACCGTCTGACGGCGGCTTATGGCCACTTTGGCCGCGAGCCGTTCGAGCACAGCTACAGCTGGGTAGACGACAAAGGCGAAACGCACACCGAGACGTTTACAGCCTTCCCGTGGGAAAAAACTGACAAAGCAGACGCGCTGCGCCAGGCCGCTGGCCTATAAGCTTCCCGTAAGCGCAATGAGCGTCATGGGTTAGCGAAAAGCGCCCCTTGGTTCACGCCAGGGGGCGCTTTTTTTATGGGTCGAAACCGGCTCCGAGAGTGGCTTTCTGCGCATTGCATCTCTGTCAGTTTCATATAAGTTAATTTTAATAAGGGCTGAAAATTTCCCGTTTACCACGTGAGGATGCGTATGTCGGGTCGGCGAATAACAGGAATGGCGAACCTAGCGGCAGCTTGGTTAATGAGTGTCACTTTTTCCGCACAGGCAGACACCTGCCCCGACTGGCCCGCCGAGCGGCTGGCGCTGGAAACCCAGGCGCTAGCCGAACATATCAAAGTATGGGACCGCGCCTACCATGATAACGGCGAATCGCTGATTGCTGATGAGCTGTACGACCAGGCGCTGGCACGGCTGGAAAACTGGCAAGCTTGCTTAGATTCACCGATTCCCCATCGGCCTCTGACCCGCATCACGAGCAGCAGCGGTACCCGCACCCATCCGGCCGCCCAAACCGGACTCACGAAAGCCGATGAGGACGGCATTCGACGCTTTACCAGCCGCCGCGAAGACCTATGGATTCAACCCAAGGTGGATGGTGTGGCGGTGACGCTGCGTTACCAGGGCGGGGAGCTCGTCGAGGCGGTTAGCCGTGGAGACGGCGAGCGGGGGCAGGATTGGACGGCGCGGGTTCAGCAGCTGCCCGGTGTGCCCGTTACGCTTCCTGAGCCCGTCTCTGCGGTGCTGCAGGGCGAGCTTTACTGGCGGCTGGATAATCACGTGCAGGCACGCCAGCCAGATTCGGGTGCCCGAGGTGCCGTGGCCGGTGCCATGGCGCAGCGCGACCCAAGCCAAGAGACGCTGAATCGCATCGGATTATTCGTATGGGATTGGCCGGATGGCCCGACGCAGATGACCGAACGGCTGGCACAACTGACGGCGCTGGGTTTCGATACGGCCGATTACACCCACTCGATCAGCGGCCAGGAGGCGGCCGCCGAGTGGCGCGAGCGGTGGTTCAACGGCCCGCTGCCGTTTGCCACCGACGGTGTGGTGTTAAAACAGGCTGATCGCCCTAGCGTGCGTAGCTGGTCGTCATCGCCCCCTGAGTGGGCGGTAGCATGGAAGTATCCGTCTCAGCAGGCGCTAGCCCAGGTGCGCGGGGTCGAGTTTCGGGTGGGGCGAACTGGGCGCGTAACGCCGCTGCTATGGCTCTACCCGGTAACTCTGGAAGGGCGGCGCATCAGTCGCGTGTCGCTGGGCTCATTGGAGCGCTGGCAGGCGTGGGACGTGCGACCAGGTGACCAAGTGGCGGTGACGCTGGCGGGCCTGACGATTCCTCAGGTAGACAGCGTGGTGTGGCAAACACGTGAAAGAGCCGCCCTAAGCGCCCCGCCGCCCGAGCGTTACCATCTGTTGAGCTGCTTTACGCTAACGCCCGAGCGAACATCAGAATGCAGCGCCCAATTGCTGGCCCGCTTAACCTATCTCAGCGAGCAGCTGGGCATGCGTGGAATTGGCGAAGGCACTTGGCAGGCGCTGATGGAGGCCGGTGTGGTTACGGAACTATTGGGTTGGTTGGCACTAACGCCGGAGCAGCTTCAACAGGCCCACGGTATTGGCGCTACCACCGCCGCAGCGCTGATGGCACAGTTCGACGCGGCGCGCCAAGCGCCCTATGCGACATGGCTGACGGCGCTGGGAATGCCCCCCGGTGGCGACGCTGGGCTGGGTGATTGGTACACCCTCGCGGGCTACTCTCGAACCGATTGGCAAGCCGTGCCTGGCGTTGGCCCGGTGCGCGGCGAAGCGCTCGTTGCCTTCTTCAGCCACCCAGACGTTCAGCGCATGGCCCGCCTGCTGCAGCTGGCGGGCGTCGATGGGTTTTAACCGAGCCCGGTGAGCCGCAGCATCAGCCCCAGATAGAGCGGTATCAACAGCGGTGCCAGCAGCGTGGTGGTGAGTACCGCTAAAGCACCTTTCTGCGGCTGAATGCCCAACTCCATCGCCACGACCACCACGTTAGAGGCCATGGGCACCACGCCCAATAGCAGCAGTGCCATCGCCAGCTCCGGTGCGAGTGGCGTGAACTGCTGGAGCACCAGCACCGCCCCCAGCATCACCAGCGGCCAGAGCAGATAGCGCAGGCCCACGCAGGTCGCCACAAAGCGTGTATCCCACGCGGCGAGGGTGACCTGGCTTAACGTCATGCCAATAATCATCATACCCAGCAGGGTATAGGTGGCGGGGAAAACGGCTAACGAACTCATCAGTGACTCAGGCAGCGTGGCGTTGAGTGCGTTTAGCAGCAGTGCTAGGAAAAAGGCATAAATCAGCGGCAGGCGGGCAATTTTGGCGAGGCTCTGGCGTACCGAGAAGTGGCCCCGGGCGCTCAAATAAAACCCCACCGTGAACTCATACAGGTTGATGCCCAGCATGCAGAAGAGGTACAGCGTCACCCCTTCCGGCGGTAGCAGAATCAGCGCGACGGGCAGCCCAAAGTAGCCGGTATTACCGGTGCCAGAAGAGAACGCCAGCAGCGCGCCTTCCTGCGGGCCAAAGCGGTGTTGGGTAGCCCAGCGCACGGCCAGTGCCATGGCGCTGACCAATAGAAACATCGCCAGGGTGAGCACCAAATACTCTAAGGTGGGGCCGCCATTCATCAGCGCGCGAAAAATTGTCAGCGGCGCGATCAGGTACACCAACAAGGTAGCAATCGGGCGCGGGTCTATTTTCAACCGTTGGGCGGCAATAAAGCCCAGCCCCACATACCCTAACAGCATGAGCAGCGGGCCCATTAAAGCGCTGGGTGCTAAGTCCATATCTCCTCCTTGATAGACGCGGTAGTGCCAACATGAGCCGAATTGAAGGTCGACCGTGGAATCTTTCATTAGCCGCTGCGCGGCGAAGCAGCGAGAATACCCTAAATAATGATCACGTTACCGCACTGCGAGGACAAACCATGAGCAGCCAAGAGCATCCGTTAGGTATTAGCTTTGAATTCTTTCCGCCCAACACCGATGCAGGTCGGGAGAAGCTAATTCACGTGCGTGATGAGCTGGCCGCTCGTAACCCGCGTTTCTTCTCGGTCACCTACGGCGCGGGTGGCTCCACTCAGGCGCGCACTCGGGATATCGTGCGCACCGTTAGCCAAAGTGGCATCACCACGGCGCCGCACCTCTCCTGCATCGGCAGCGAAAAGGCTCAGCTGCGCGACTTACTGGCGCAGTACCGGGAAGAGGGCGTCGATAGCCTAGTGGCCCTGCGCGGTGACATGCCCTCCGGGATGGCCAGTATCGGAGAGCTGCGCTACGCCAATGAATTGGTAGAGTTCATTCGTGACGAGACGGGCGACCACTTTGACATCGCGGTCGCGGCGTATCCGGAATCTCATCCACAGGCCCCCAGCCTCGATAAGGATGTGGAAAACTTTGCCCGCAAGATGAATGCGGGTGCCAACATGGCGATTACCCAGTACTTCTTTACCGCCGATGCCTACTTCCACTTCGTTGATAAAGCGCGTGCGCTGGGCGTCGAGCAGCCGATCATTCCCGGCATCATGCCGATCACCAACTACACCAAGCTGGCGCGGTTTTCCGATGCCTGCGGCGCGGAAATTCCCCGCTGGATTCGCAAGCAGTTAGAAGCCTACGGCGATGACAGCGACGCCATTGCCGCCTTTGGTACCGATGTAGTGACTCGCCTGTGTGAACGCCTGCTGGACGGCGGCGCGCCGGGCCTGCACTTCTACACGCTGAATCAGGCGACCCCAGTGTTGAAGGTGGTGGATAATCTGAGCTAACGCTGTCGCCTGATGATGATACCGGCCTGCATCTTTGATGCGGGCCGGTTTTTTTATGGTAGTTCTAAAGGTACGAAAAAAAGCCGGAACCTCTCGGTTCCGGCTAGTGCATAGCTTGGCTCTAGTAACGTAACGGTTTACGCAGCGCTTGCCGTTGCCTTGCCTTTGCCACCATGCTGCTTGCGCTGCATGATAAACAGCACCGTACCAATCGCTAGGCCAACAATGTCGGTGTAGATGCCGCCGTAGATCAAGAACATGGCACCGACCAGCATCACTAAGCGCTGGGGTAAGTTCACCGGACCGAAGAACCACTTCTGAACCATGCCCGAGAGCAACACAATGCCTAGCGTGGCGGTGAGGCCAACGCGCAGGATCTGCATGGCGGAGCCTTCCATCAGCATCGCCGGGCTGTAGAAGAACATAAACGGCACGATAAACGCCGCCAAGCCAATCTTGAACGACGCCACCGAGGTGCCCATGGGATTATCCCCAGAAATACCGGCGGCTGCGTAAGACGCAAGCGCCACGGGCGGGGTAATGGCTGATACCACGGCGAAGTAAAACACGAAGAAGTGGGCGACGAGTGGCTCGATACCAATGTTGATCAAGCCCGGTGCCACGACCGATGCCGCCACCGCGTATGCCGCCGTGGTGGGCATGCCCATCCCCAGCATGATGCTGATCAGCATCGCAAAGAACAGTGCCAACAGCTGGCTAACGCCCGCCAAGCCCAGCAGCAGCGAAGAGAAGCGCGCACCTACACCGGTCAGCGAGATAACGCCCACAATCAGGCCCGCGCAGGCACACACGGCGATGATCTGGATGGACATCGTACCTGCTAGCTGAAGGGCCCTTAAAATGGCGCGAATGCCCATTTTATTGGGTGAAATCCAGCTAACGACCGCCGCTGATGCGGTGGCCAGGGTACCGGCACGAATCACTGAGTAGCCCATGAAGAGGGCGGCAATCAGAATAATAATCGGCGCAAACAGGTAGACCTGTTTCACCAGCTTCGAAAATAGCGGAATCTCGTCCTTACGCATTCCCCGCATGCCTTTACGCGCGGCTTCAAAATCCACCATGAAGTAGATAGAGGCGAAGTACAGAATGGCAGGAATCAAGGCTGCAACGGCAATTTCGGTATAAGGAATGCCGGTGACCTCTGCCATGATGAAGGCACCTGCCCCCATGATGGGCGGCATGATCTGTCCACCGGTAGAAGCGGCTGCTTCAATGGCACCGGCGCTACGTGCCGGGTAGCCCACTTTCTTCATCAGAGGAATAGTGAGTGAGCCTGTCGATACCACGTTGCCTGCGGAGGTGCCGTTGATCATTCCCATTAAGCCAGAAGCAAAGATAGACACCTTAGCCGGGCCGCCGCGAGCACGACCTGCCGCGGCAAAGGCGAAGTTGACGAAGTAGTCGCCCACTTTAGACGCCTGCAAGAAGGCGGCAAAAATGATGAACAGAATAATATAGGTGGACGAGACCGCCGTGGTCGGGCCGAGTATGCCCGCATCGGTATAGACCTGACTAAAGAAGCGCTGGACCGATAGACCAGGGTAGCCCAGGAAGCCGGGTAAATAGGGGCCTGCAAAGACGTAGGTCAGAAACACGGCTGAAATGACGACCAGCGCTAAACCTGCCACACGGCGAGTCAGTTCGAGAATCAGCAGCGAGCCCGCAATGGCTGCCCAAGAGATGCCGGGCGGCGCAAACGAGGTGCCGGTAGACATCCGCATGGTGGTGTTGAACGCCATCAGCAGGTAGCCCGCGCTGGCCAGTGCACACACCATGAGCACGAGATCAGCGGCGTTAAAACGGTGGCGCGCCTGGCGGTAGAACCAGGAGAGCACGATGGCAACCGCCGTGGTGGCCATCAGCGGATAGCCAAAGTGCAGCGTCTCCACGGCCGGGTCGATGCGCATGGCACCGCCGTTGATGGCCTGCTGCATCAAGAATACTTGCACCAGCGAGTAAACCGCAGGGATCAACAGCGCATAGCTTACCCATTTCAGCCAAGCCGGAGAGGCTTGCTGGTCATCTTCAGCAAAGCGGGCACCGGCAAACAGCCCGTAACCCAAAATTAACGCACCGGCGATGTGTACGATACGGAACGACCAGGTTTCCATGGGGTACACGTTGAGTGAAAACAGGTGGAAACCTGAATAGGCAATCGCCAGTGCTGCAAATAATAGGAACTGCCAGCCAACGAACAGGCGGCGGTTGGGCTCAACAACTTCTTCATCGACGCCATCAGCAATCGATTCTGGCGTTGATGAAGCAGCTAAGGCGTCATCCTTGAGGCCGTTGGGGTCTTGGTTGGTATTGTGACTCATCAGAGGTCACCCTCACAGCAAAAGCAGAGAAAGGGGGCAAGAGCAAACGCTGCCCCGCCCGACAGGGTCGGCAGCGGGGCAGCGCGATGGTGCGTGGAGCTTACTTGATCATGTCGTCAGAGATATCGTAACCGTTCTCTTCGTACCAGCGTGCTGCGCCTGGGTGGAAAGGCAGTACCGTGTTGTGCACGATGTTTTCCGGAATGCTGGTTTCAGCACTGCGGTGTACGTCGCGCATCCGATCATTGTTTTCCATCGTGGCTTTCGTGACTTCATAGATGAAGTCTTCCGGCAGGTCGCAACCGGCAATGGCGAAGTTCCACATGGAAACGGCGCGAGCATCCTCTTCCAGCGTGGTGTAAGTGCTGGCGGGGATGGTGAACTCAGCAACCGGATAGTTGTCCAGCACAGTCGCCAGCTCTTCTTCGGTAAATTCGATGATATTCACGTCGGTTTGGACTTCCAGCTGGCTAACTGCCGGAATCGGGATGCCTGCTGCAAAGGCGACAACGTCCAGCAGACCGTCCTGAAGCTGGCCACCCAGATCCGACCAGCCGCCGTTACGACGCTCGAAGTTCACACCCAGGGTTTCCAGCATGGCCGGGAAGTAGGTGTCAGAGGTAGACGCCGCTGGGCCGAAACCGATGCGCGCACCGTCGGGGATGTCGGAAATAGTTTCAATACCGGAGCTAGAGAGCGCAGCGATAGAGAACGGGGTTTCATACATCGGGAACAGCGCGCAAACGTTGTCCATGACTAGGCCAGGTGCCAGCGGGCTGTCGCCTTTGATGGCATCGGATGCCGGACCCATAGTGGTTAGGCCAAACGCCATATCGCCACTATGTACTAGCGCCAGGTTTTGGGTAGGGCCACCAGTCACTTCGCCGCCGCCTGAAACACCGAGCTCATCGGCGATGAAGTTTGCCCAGCCAGAGCCATAAACGAAGTAGGTGCCGCCTTGACTTGCCGTACCAACAGTAAAGTTAGTGGGCCATTCAGAGCGGTCCGCATGGGCAGTGCCTGCAGCAAGTAACGCGCTGCCTGCGAGCAGAGCGACAGTTTTGGGCATCGTATTGCGCATGGCGAGATTTCCTAAGCTGTTATTGGGATTATCGTCTGGCGCGTGTGGGACACCGCCAGTGCTTTATCATTAAGCAGCTTATATAGAGCGATACTTGTGCCACATATACGATTTAATATAGAAATCAATGCATTAAGAATTTTCTCTTCAACTTTGGTTGAAAAGTAAAAGCCATTAAGTGTCTGGCTTTTCGCACGCTCTAGATAGGGTGGTGTGCGGTTTTTCGCACACTTTTCAAAGGGGGGCGCCTAGCGATGCAGCCACTGCACCGCTAGAGAGGGGCGTTATTTGTTTTTACCTGGGTCAAGAATGCGAACCGGCTGCACATCCTGGATTTTTTGCTCATCACGCACCTGATTCACTCGTGTAGTGAGCTCGGGGGTCGCTTCGTCTTCAATGGGCAGCTGTTCGAAGAAATCACAGCTCACGCATTCACGGTAGCGGATGCCGTGCTGCTCCCACGCACGAATGCGGTCCATGGCGGCACAGCGGGGGCAGGTCACGCCTGCAATAAAACGCTTAATACTCGACATACATACACTCCCAACGTGCGGCGGCAACGCCGCCGCACCGGATAAAAATAGCCAGCTTAGGCGGCGCGAATACCGCTATGGCGCAGCAGCGGTTCGACGCTAGGTTCGCGGCCTCGGAAGGCACGGAATAGCTCGGCGGCATCCCGCGCACCGCCTTGCTCCAGAATTTCCTCGCGGAAGCGCTGGCCAGTGTCTGGGTCAAAAATCCCGGCTTCTTCAAAGGCGCTCCAGGCATCGGCGGAGAGCACTTCTGCCCACTTGTAGCTGTAGTAGCCGGCAGCGTAACCGCCCGCAAAAATATGGCTGAAGCTATTTTGGAAGCGGTTGAAGTCGACCACGGGCACGACGGAGGTTTGGCTGCGAACATCGTTCAGCAGCGTTTGTACATCGCTGGCTGAGGGGGCTTCCAGCTCGTGGTGAAGGCGCACGTCAAACAGTGAAAACTCAATTTGGCGCATCATGCCCATGGCGGACTGGAAGTTTTTCGCCGCTTGCAGACGCTCGAACAGAACGTCTGGCAGCGGTTCGCCGGTGTCTACGTGTTTAGCTAGCAGGTCGAGACCTTCCCGCTCCCAGCAGTAGTTCTCCATAAACTGGCTGGGCAGCTCAACCGCATCCCAGGCCACGCCGTTGATGCCTGACACGTCTGCCACCTCTTGCTTGGTTAGCATATGGTGCAAGCCGTGACCAAACTCGTGGAACAGCGTGGTCACCTCATCATGGGTCAGCAGCGCAGGTTTACCGCCTACTGGCGCGGTGAAGTTGCAGGTCAAGAAGGCCACTGGGAGCTGCACGCCGTTCTCGGTTTTACGGCGTACCCGGCAGTCGGCCATCCACGCACCGCCCCGTTTACCTTCGCGGGCGTAGAGATCCAGATAGAACCCAGCAATCGGTTTGCCCTGTTCGGTAATACGGAAGAAGCGCACGTCGTCGTGATAGCTCGGAGCGCTGCTGTCTTCTTTTACCTGAACGTTGTAAAGACGCTCGACGACTTGGAACAAGCCATCCACGACCCGCGGCGCGGGGAAGTAGGGGCGAAGCTGCTCTTGGGAAATAGCGTAGCGTGCTTCGCGCAGTTTCTCGCTGGCGTAGGCGACATCCCAAGGTTTGAGAGCATCGATACCTAGCTCGTCACGGGCGTAGGCGCTGAGTTCGGCAAACTCCTTCTGCGCTTGCGGCTTGGCGCGGCGGGCGAGGTCTTCCAGGAAGTCCAGCACCTGCGCGGGGGAGTCTGCCATTTTGGTAGTTAGCGAGTAGTCGGCGTAGGTGTCGAAGCCCAACAGCCGCGCCAGTTCCTGACGCAGGGCCAGAATCTCTTCCAAAATGGGGGCGTTGTCGAACTTGCCCGCGTTGGGGTCCTGGTCGGAGGCGCGGGTCACAAAGGCGGTATACACTTCCTCGCGCAGCTCGCGGCTGTCGGCGTAGCTGACGATGGGGAAGAAACTGGGGAAATCCAGCGTAATGCGGTAGCCATCAACGCCTTTAGCGTCTGCCTGGGCTTTAAGAGTTTCCAGAGCGCTCTCAGGAACGCCTGCCAGCGCGTCGCGATCCTGAATGTCTTTATGCCATGCCTGGGTGGCGTCCAGAACGTTGTTGGAGAACTGGTTAGAAAGCGTAGAGAGGCGGGACTGAATCTCGCCGTAGCGTGCCTTCTTATCCGCCGGTAGGTCGACCCCGGCCAGTCGGAAATCGCGCAGGGCATTATCCACCGTGCGTTGCTGGGCAATTGTTAGCGTTGCCCAGCTCTCGCTCTCTTTCAGCGCCTGCCAGCCCTTAAATAGCCCTTCGTGCTGACCGACCCAGGTGCCAAACGCAGAGAGTTTTTCCAAGCAGGCTTGGTAAGCATCGCGCAGCTCTGGGGTATTCATGGTGCCGTTGAGGTGCGACACCGGCGACCAAGCTTGGGAAAGACGGTCATTCACTGCTTCCAGCGGTGCGGCAAAGTTGTCCCACGTTGGGGAGGTGGCAGCGGCCTGTTGGGCGAGGCGATCAATCGCCTCGCGGCTCTCATCGAGCAGCGTTTCCACGGCGGGTACCACGTGGTCGGCACGAATGTCGGCGAAAGGGGGAAGCTCGTGGCTCTCTAGCAACGGGTTGCGGGACATAAGCACCTCGGTAGCAATCAAGTTAGGGGCGCACAAAACGTGCGCTGATGATGACACAGTGCGGGCAGTGAGGCGTTGTTTCAATGCTTGACCCGCTGCAAGCGTTTGGCCTGGGGGCAGGCGCCTGCTAGTCTTGCCGCCTTTCCATATCCGTAATATGCAAGTGTCACCAATCAAGTGCCACCCATGGCAGGAGCAAGTAATGAGTGAAACGCTAGAGCGCTGGGGGTCGAAGCGGGCCTTTATCTTGGCGGTAACAGGTGCTGCGGTTGGGCTGGGTAATATTTGGCGCTTTCCCTATGTGGCGGGAGAGAACGGCGGTGCTGCTTTCCTGTTGATTTACGTAGCGTTCGTGCTGCTGTTAGGCATTCCCGTGATGATGGCGGAAATCCTGATTGGGCGTGCCGGGCGGCGCGGGCCGATGCAGGCGCTGGGGGTGCTGGCGTCAGAAGCCGGGGCTTCACGGCACTGGCGCTGGCTGGGGCTCTTCGGCGCGTTCACCGTGTTCTGTATTTTGTCGTTTTACTCGGTGGTCTCCGGCTGGTCGATTGAGTTTTTAGTGGCCTCGGTAAATGGCAACTTTAACGGTGCCAGCGCAGCTGAGATCGGTGCAGGGTTCGAAGCGTTTCTGGCGAATCCTGGGCTGCTGATCTTCAACCACTCGCTGTTCCTCTTCATGACCATGACGGTGGTAGCAGCTGGGGTGGCCAAAGGGCTCGAGCGGCTCAATAACCTGCTGATGCCGCTGCTATACGGTTTGCTGCTGCTATTAGCCATTTACGCCACGACCACGTCGGGCTTTGGTACCGCGCTGTCGTGGCTCTTTTTGCCCTCTTTTGAAGATGTGACGGCAGAAGTCGTTCTGCACGCCATGGGGCATGCGTTCTTTACGCTGGCGGTGGGGGCATGTGCCTTGATGGCTTATGGGGCTTATATGCCCGATGAGCAGAGCCTGCCGAAGGCGGCCTTTGCCGTGGCGGTGCTGGATATTAGCGTGGCGCTGCTGGCGGGCATTGCGATTTTCTCGGTGGTGTTTGCTCAGGGCATGGACCCCGCCGATGGACCAGGGCTGATGTTCGTGACGCTGCCCATCGCGTTTTCCGAGTTGCCCTGGGGCTCGTTCTGGCTCAGCGTATTTTTCCTGCTGCTGCTGCTGGCCACCTGGACCTCGGCGATCAACCTTGCCGAGCCAATGGTGGCCACGTTGCAGGGGCTGGGTTGGCGGCGCAGTACGGCAACGGCGGCGGTAGCGCTCAGCGTATGGTTAATCGGCTTGCTATCAGCGTTCTCGTTTTCAACCCTGGCAGAATTCAGGCCGCTGTTTGGGCGTAACGTCTTTGAGCTGGTAAGCAGTATTCCCCCTGATATCTTCCTCCCTATGGGAGGGCTGTTAATCGCGATTTTTGCCGCATGGGTGATGCCACAAGCGCGTGTCATCAGCGCATTGGACGCGGGGGAGCGCGGCTATTTACTATGGCGTACGACGATTCGCTGGGTGTCGATTCCGCTGACGTTTATCGTCTTACTCGGTGGGTTGCTATAGTGCGCCTTCCAGCCCCCTTATCGTGTTAAGGAGATAATCATGAGCAGTGCCTTACGAACGTATCAAGGCGTTTCACCGCAGTTGGGTGAGCGTGTCTACATCGATCCCGCCAGCGTGGTGATTGGCAATGTCACGCTCGGTGATGACTGCTCGGTATGGCCGATGACGGTGATTCGCGGCGATATGCACCGCATCACCATTGGTGCGCGCACCAGCGTTCAAGATGGCAGCGTGCTGCACATTACCCACGCCAGTGATTTCAATCCTGATGGTTTCCCGCTCACGATTGGTGAGGATGTCACCATTGGCCATAAAGCCATCCTGCATGGTTGCACGCTGGGCAGCCGTATCCTGGTGGGAATGGGCGCGATTGTGATGGATGGCGCGGTGGTCGAGGATGAGGTGATTATTGCCGCTGGCGCGGTGGTAACGCCGGGTAAACGGCTGGAGAGCGGCTACGTTTATGCCGGTAACCCTGCGAAGGCGCTGCGCCCGCTCAAGGAGAAAGAGCGGGCTTTCTTCCCCTATACCGCAGGCAATTACGTTAAGTTAAAAGATCAGTTCCTTGATGAGGCTGACAAAGAGCGCTAAGCGGTTGCCTTGCCACTCTTTTTTCTAACCTAGCCATGTTGCGCGCACTGAAAATCTGGTAATTTATCCAGTTTTCCAGGGTGCCGCGACATGGCTAATTTTCGCACGCATATAACGGTAGCAGCAGCGGGCGGCACGCTAATGGCCTACGTTGGCTGGCAGGCGCAGTGGTGGGTGGCACCGCAAGCACTGCTGGTCATTGCCCTGGTGGCCTTTGGCGGCATTCTGCCCGACATTGACGCTGACCGTTCTCGCTCTATCCGGCTGATTTTTAATATTTTATCAGTGCCTTCGCTGGTGCTGGGTGTGCTGTTGCTGCAGCCGTGGTTAACACCTGGGCTACTGCTCGTGGCGTGTGGTGGGATTTACTTCAGTGTGCGCTACTTGGCAGCCGTGCTTTTTTCACGCCTGACAGTGCATCGAGGTATCTGGCATTCACTCATGGCGGCAGGGCTGTGTGCGTTGGCTACGGCTGCGCTAAGCTTTCACTTGCTTGCCCAGCCTGCCTGGCTGGCGTGGAGCCACGGGGCTGCAGTACTGTTTGGGTTTATTATTCACTTGAGTTTGGATGAACTGTTTAGCGTCGACCTCGAAGGGGCGCGCTTAAAGCGCTCTTTCGGTACTGCGCTAAAGCTTGGTGATACCCGCCGTCCACTTTCCAACCTATTAATGTTGATCGCCATGCTTATCTTGGTGCCCTGGGTGCCGCCTTGGGGAGTGCTGGTTGAGCTATTTCATCAGGGTTCGCTGCTGTGGCGATAGTCGCCAGCGCTTAAACCGTGCTTTTTGAGCTTGTCATAAAACGTTTTGCGGGGGATTCCTAAATGGTGGCAAACATCCGTCACTCGTCCTTGGTGGCGCGCTAGCGACTGACTGATCAAGCTCTTCTCGAATAGCTCAACCTGGCGCGGCAGGGTGGGTTCTCGTGTATCTGCTGAGCCGCCTTCCAGCAGCACATCCAGGCGGTAGTCGAACGCCGCACCTAATAGCACATAGCGTTCTGCTAGATTGCGCAGCTCGCGGACGTTTCCCGGCCAGTCGTGGGCCAGCAGGGCGGCTACTGCGTGGCTATCCAGGGTAGGCGCTTCCAGGCCACTGCGGTTGGCGGCGACCACGGCAAAGTGTTGGAACAGCAGCGGGATATCTTCCCGCCTTTCCCGCAGGGCAGGCAGCGGTAGCGTCACAACGTTCAGCCGGTAGTAAAGATCCTCGCGAAAGCGGCCCTCTTCAGCGGCGACTTTAAGATCCACTTTGGTGGCGGCGATAACACGAATATTGAGCGGCACCGCTTCGTTGGCCCCTAGGCGCTCCACGCTGCGCTCTTGCAGCACGCGCAGCAGCTTCACCTGTAGAGCCAACGGCATCGACTCGATCTCGTCTAAAAAGACCGTGCCGCCGTTGGCGTGCTCGAATTTGCCAATGCGCCGTTCGACTGCGCCGGTAAAGGCGCCTTTTTCATGGCCAAACAGCTCGGACTCGATGGTGTTTTCCGGCACCGCGCCGCAGTTGATGGCCATGAAGGGGCTGTTACGCCGGGCACTGCGCTCGTGAATGGCCCGGGCGACGAGGTCTTTGCCGGTGCCCGTTTCGCCAAACAGCAGCACGTCGGCTTCCACCTGGCTGATGCGCTGAATCATCGCGGCAAGCCTTGAGATCACTGGCGTTCGCCCAACCAAGCGCGGGCCCAGTGCGGCTTGCTGCACCTCTAGCTCGGCCTTCAAGCGCAGGTTTTCGAGGCTTAGCTGGCGCTTCTCTATGCCACGCCTCACCACATCCAGAAGCTGGTCGCCCGCGAAAGGCTTCTCCAGAAAATCCCAGGCACCTGCCCGCATCGCCTCCACGGCGGTGGAGATATCACCATGGCCGGTGATCAGGATGATCGGTAGGGTGGCGTCGCGGCTATGGAGCTCATGGAGCAACTCCATACCACCCATGCCCGGCATGCGGATATCGCTGACAATCACGCCTGGGAAATCAGATGGTAGAGCGGCCAGTGCCTGTTCGGCCGATTCAAAGCAGTGGGGCGTATAGCCCGCAAGTTCTAACGTTTGGCTGGCGGTGATACGCAGATGCGGTTCGTCGTCGATCACCATGACCGGCAGCGTCGACGGCTCATGCATGGGGTTGATTCTCCTGTTTTAGGCGGGCAGTAGAGGGCTCCGGGGCCGTTGAGCGTGGTAAGGTGACTGTGAAACAGGCGCCACCCGTGGCGAGATTCGTGGCCTGCAGCTTGCCGCCAAGATCTTCCATAATACGCGAGGAAATAGAGAGTCCTAGCCCTAACCCGCTACCGGGTGCTTTGGTGGTAAAAAAAGGCTCAAAAATATGCCCAAGGTGATTGGTCGCAATCCCCGGCCCGCTGTCCAACACGCTAATGGTGATTTGCTCTTTACTGATCTCGGCGCTGAGGGTTAAGACAGGCTGTTTAGCTTCTTTCATCGCCTGTACGGCATTGCCTATCAAGTTAACGAGTACTTGCTCCAAGCGTACTAAGTCACCTTTGACCCAGAGAGTCTCGTCAGGCCACTGTTGAACCACACGGATGCCATCATCGCGCAGTCGGCTATGGAAAAGGCGTAGCGCGTACTCAATACACGCTTGGACAGAGATGGTTTCTTGGCGCTCGCTGCTTTTGCGGGAGAACTGGCGTAGCTGGGCGCTGATATCGGCCATTCGTTCAGTGAGCTCTACAATCTGCGCTAAATTGGCGTCGGCGCTCTCAATTCGCGAGAGCTCAATAAAGCGCCGTGCGTTTTCAGCATAGGCACGAATCGCTGCTAAGGGTTGATTGAGTTCATGATTAATCCCAGCGGCTAACTGCCCAAGCACGGCCAGCTTTGCGGCTTGAATAAGCTCGTCCTGCGTTTGGCGTAAGTTGGCCTCTGCTCGCCTTCGCTCTTCAATCTCATCAGAGAGACGTTGGTTGCTGGCGACTAAGTCGCGGGTACGACGCTCTACGCTGACTTCAAGCTCATCACGCACGCGGGCTAACGTTTGACGCTCACGCTCGGCAAAGGCCTCGCGCTCACGACGCAGCCGCAGGCGCTGCCAGCCTATGCCGCCCGCCAGCGCGACCACGCCATAGAGGCCGCCTGCCATGAGGGCGGCGATCCACTGGGCATTGATGACGGGTGTGAGCGGTTTGAGAATATGCATTTGCCAGCCAAATTCAGGAATCAGCCGCGTTAGGCTTAAATAGCGCCCGCCGCTGAGCGGGCCATGGGCAAAGCTCACTAGGTAACTACCGGGCCCGTATGGGGTATCCAGTTGAATCCCGGACGGCGTCAGCGGCTCCATGGCATAACGGCGGGTTTCTCGGAGCGTGGCGCGCTGCTCGTCGCTAAGCGGATACAGTGCATTCATGCGCAGTTCGGGGTGGCTGGCCATAAAGATAATATTGTCGCTGTCAGAGACAAACAGCTCAGCATCCTGCTCTGCCCAGCTCTCTTCCACGTCATCCAATAGTACTTTGACGACGATAACGCCATCCGGTTTGGCATCGGGAGAGGTATCGTCCAGCCATACCGGTGAGGAGAAGTAGTAGCCGCGCTCCAGGGACTTGATGCCTAGCCCAAAAAAACGCCCCTGGCCGCCTGCGATGGCATCCGAGTAGTAGCTACGGAAGGCATAGTTCTGGCCAATGAAGGTGTTGGGACGATGCCAGTTGCTGGCGGCAATGGTATCGGCGTCGCGATCCAGTAGGTACACGTCCGAGACGCCTGAGGTGAATCGAAAGCGATCCAGCAGCAGGTTGAGCGGCATAGGGTCTTGGCTATCAGGAGAGTCCAAAAAGCGCTGAACGCCTTCACGCGTGGCGAGCATTTGTGGCAGGTAGTCGTAGCGCAGCAGATAGCCGTTCAAGTTGGCCGCGGAGAGGCGTAGCTCGTTCTCGGCATCATCCTGAAGATTCGAAAGTGCCTGTTCACGAGCGAACTGAGCCGCCTGCCACATAAACAGCAGCAGCCCAACGGGAATGGCGATAAGCCATAGCAGATGCCAGCGCCGCTCGGTGCTGCTGACGTGACTACTCATGCGGGACTATTAGTGCCTTGGGCACGACGTAGAGCGCGCTGGGCGCGAGTTTCGGCTCTAGCCATCTCAAGCAGCCCTTCTTCTACATACACTAAGTGCTCGTGGGCGCGGGTCCGAGCATCTTCAGCGCGCCCCTCTAAAATGGCATCCAGCAAGGCACGATGCTGTTTCATTAGCTGGGTACGCGAGTCGGGTTTGGCGAACAGGTGGGCCAAGTTATCCACGATGCTCTGTTCCAGCAGATGAAAAATGCCGCGGATCGTGTGAAGCAGCAGAACGTTATGGGCAGCCTCCGCAATAGCTAGGTGAAAAGCCGCATCTAGCTTAGCCTCTTGAGCCGGATCAGCCCCCACAAAGCCACCATCAAGCTCCTCAAATCGCTGAATAAGCACAGCTTTATCGGCTGGTGTGGAGCGTAGGGCGGCGTAATAGGCAGAAATGCCCTCCATAGCATCACGGAACTCCAATAAGTCTAAATGGAATTCGTTGTGGCGAGATAGCATTTCCAGGAGTGGATCGGTGTAGCCGTTACTGAGCGTTTCATTTACAAAAGTGCCGCCGCCCTGGCGACTGGTGAGCAGGCCGCGGGCCGCCAGCTTTTGAATCGCCTCTCGTAATGATGGCCGTGAAACGCCAAAGCGTTCGGCAAGCTCTCTTTCTGGTGGCAAGCGTTGGCCTGGCTTAAGGCTACCTTCCAGAATCATAGCTTCCAGACGTTCCGTAATCACATCGGCGAGGCGCTGTTGACGGAGCGGTGGGTAGGTCATTGATAAGTGCTCCCTTAATTGGTAAGACCAATGATAGGGCGTTTCTTTATCAGGCTCAAGCGGCAAACTAGGGTAGGCAATAACTCTCAATCACCGGCATGGCGTTTAAACTAAAGTCTAGGGGGTAAGAAAGCTTCAGTGGGTATCTTCGTTTGACACGCTGCGAGCATCTCATTAACGTTGTTGAATAGTTTTTTGTAAATTGGTATTACCAATATGATTTGGTAGCAGGCATGTTACTGTTAACAGAGAGCATCATTATAAAACCCTCGTTAGCGAATTAACGCCTACTCTTAATGGCTACTTATAAGAACGCCTCCATTGCACAGGGCCCGTCATGATCATTTCAGCCTCCACGGACTACCGGCAAGCTGCTAAGCGCCGCCTTCCTCCCTTTCTCTTTCACTATGCCGATGGCGGCTCGTACGCAGAGCATACGCTAAGACGTAACGTTGATGACCTTCGCGATGTCGCGCTGCGCCAACGGGTGCTGAAAGATATGTCGTCGCTCTCACTAGAAACCGAGCTGTTTGGTGAAAAGCTGGCGATGCCTGTTGCCTTAGCCCCTGTGGGCTTGGCAGGGATGTACGCAAGACGTGGTGAAGTGCAGGCAGCGCGTGCGGCAACGAAAAAGGGAATACCTTTTACACTATCTACCGTATCAGTGTGCCCAATTGCTGAAGTGGCCGCCGCTGTGGAGCGCCCTATCTGGTTTCAGCTTTATGTACTGAAAGATCGTGGCTTTATGAAGCACGTGCTGAAGCGGGCAAAAGAGGCAGGTGTGAAAACACTGATTTTTACCGTCGATATGCCGGTGCCCGGTGCGCGCTATCGAGATGCTCACTCTGGAATGAGTGGTAAGAATGGCCCTATGAAGCGCATGCTGCAGGCAGCAATGCATCCTTTATGGGCGTGGGATGTGGGGGTGCATGGTCGGCCTCATGATCTGGGCAATGTGTCTGATTACCGTGGTAAGCCCACAGAGCTTGAGGATTATATTGCCTGGCTTGGCAATAACTTCGACCCCGCGATCTCTTGGAAGGATCTTGAGTGGATTCGTGAGTTCTGGGATGGCCCGATGATTATCAAGGGTATCCTTGACCCTGAGGATGCTCGCGATGCGGTGCGTTTCGGTGCCGATGGCATTGTGGTGTCGAATCATGGCGGTCGGCAGTTAGATGGTGTGCCTTCTACCGCGCGAGCGCTACCCGCCATTGCCGATGCTGTTAAAGGTGATCTGACGATTTTGGCTGACTCTGGGGTGCGCAGCGGGTTAGATGTGGTGCGGATGATTGCCATGGGGGCAGACACTGCATTAATAGGCCGTGCGTTTATCTATGCATTGGCCACGGCAGGAGAGGCGGGCGTTGCTCACCTGCTGGAGCTGTTTGAGAAAGAGATGAAGGTAGCAATGACGTTAACTGGGGCGCGAACCATTGCCGACCTTAGCTCGGAATCGCTGGTATCTAGTGGTATTGCTGCTATTAACCAGTCCTCTTAATAGAGGGCTGTTAAAGTGGCGCTATAAGGTATCAGAACAATATTGGAGTTTTTTTACAAAACCCTCTTGCCAACCCGGCCGCGAATCCGTAAAGTACGCATCCGCTGCCGGGGACGCCAAGCGTTACCAGCGGTGAAGGAGGTTGAAAAACCTCTGGTTTGTCAGGAAGTTAGAGCCGTCTTGTTGTCGTTTAGATCGCTCGCTTCACTCGCTGAAAACAGCGGTTGACAAACACTAGGAAGTGCGTAGAATACGCCTTCCTCGCTGAGGCAACACGGTTCAGGTCATCGAGCCAGCACAGCGAAACAGCTCTTTAACAATTTGATCAGGTAATTCATGTGGGCGCTTGCCGATGAGGGTGATAAATCACCAAATATCAAGGCAGGCGCACAAGAGAGATGTTCACATCTTTCGAATTCGTTTGAACCTTGAGCCAAGTTTGATCCGCTTTTGTTGCTTTCGAGTGACACGTAAGGATCACAATGATTGTAAACTGAAGAGTTTGATCATGGCTCAGATTGAACGCTGGCGGCAGGCCTAACACATGCAAGTCGAGCGGTAGCACAGAGAAGCTTGCTTCTTGGGTGACGAGCGGCGGACGGGTGAGTAATGCATAGGAATCTGCCCGATAGTGGGGGATAACCTGGGGAAACCCAGGCTAATACCGCATACGTCCTACGGGAGAAAGGGGGCTCCGGCTCCCGCTATTGGATGAGCCTATGTCGGATTAGCTAGTTGGTGAGGTAAAGGCTCACCAAGGCGACGATCCGTAGCTGGTCTGAGAGGATGATCAGCCACATCGGGACTGAGACACGGCCCGAACTCCTACGGGAGGCAGCAGTGGGGAATATTGGACAATGGGCGAAACCCTGATCCAGCCATGCCGCGTGTGTGAAGAAGGCCCTCGGGTTGTAAAGCACTTTCAGCGAGGAAGAACGCCTAGCGGTTAATACCCGCTAGGAAAGACATCACTCGCAGAAGAAGCACCGGCTAACTCCGTGCCAGCAGCCGCGGTAATACGGAGGGTGCAAGCGTTAATCGGAATTACTGGGCGTAAAGCGCGCGT
>NZ_FODB01000005.1 GCF_900110265.1 Vreelandella aquamarina
AACACGTGATGGGGTTCCGGCAGTTCTCGCTACGCGGACTGGATAAGGTCAGCGGCGAGTGGCGATTGGCCACCATGGCGTGGAATATCAAGCGGATGCACCGGTTGACGGCGGGCTGAGGGCTCGCCGCGCCCAACCGGCCAGCAGGCAAGGCGTCAGAACCGCCTTGCAGAAGCTGAGGGGCAGGTTAAGAGCCACACAACAGCACCAACACCAACACCAACACAGGGGGGGGTGAAGAACCCACGCCTCAGCTCATCCATTAACCTCAAGTCCGACAGACTGCTAGGGGAACGCTATGACGACGATAATGGTAGTCACCATGATTGCCCTGCTGCTGCTGGGCTTTCCAATGATGATCCCGCTGATCACCGCCGCGGTGATTGGCTTCTATATGATGTTTAACGGCTTTGGTCAAATGGATACGCTGATTCAGCAGATGATGGCGGGCATTCGCCCTGCCTCGCTGATCGCCGTACCGATGTTTATTCTGGCCGCCGATATTATGACTCGTGGGCAATCCGCGAACCGCCTGATTGATATGGTGATGTCGTTTATTGGCCATATTAAAGGTGGGCTGGCGGTGAGTACTGCCGCTTCTTGTACGCTGTTTGGGGCGGTATCGGGTTCGACCCAGGCCACCGTGGTGGCTGTGGGGTCTCCGCTGCGTCCGAAGATGTTAAAGGCGGGCTACTCTGATCCCTTTACGCTGGCGCTGATTATTAATGCCAGTGACATTGCCTTTTTGATCCCACCCAGCATCGGCATGATTATTTATGGGGTGATTTCCGGTACCTCGATTGGCGAGCTGTTTATCGCCGGGATTGGGCCGGGCCTGTTAATACTGTTTATGTTCTCTGCCTACTGCATTGTTTATGCCATCGTAAAAGATGTTCCTACCGAAGAGCGCGCCAGTTGGAAAGAGCGGGCCACCGCCGTGCAAAAAGCGCTCTGGCCGCTGGGTTTCCCGGTGATTATCGTGGGTGGTATTTATGGCGGTATCTTTAGCCCCACCGAAGCGGCGGCAGCCTGTGTGCTATACGCGGTGCTGTTAGAGTTTGTGGTGTTCCGCTCGCTGAAAATGCGCGATATCTACGCCATCGCCAAATCCACTGGCCTGATTACCGCTGTGGTATTTATCCTGGTGGCCGTAGGCAATGGGTTCTCCTGGATTATCTCTTTTGCGCAGATACCCCAGGCTATCCTGGAGGCCGTGGGCGTGAATGACGCCGGGCCAACGGGCGTACTGATCGCTATCTGTATCTCGTTCTTTGTGGCCTGTATGTTCGTTGACCCTATCGTGGTTATTCTGGTGCTCACACCTATCTTTGCACCGGCGATTGCGGCCACCGGGCTAGACCCCGTGTTGGTGGGTATTCTGATTACCTTGCAGGTGGCGATAGGTTCGGCAACGCCACCGTTTGGCTGCGATATCTTTACCGCTATTGCAATCTTTAAGCGCCCCTACTGGGAGGTGATCAAAGGCACCCCGCCGTTTATCTTTATGCTGATTCTGGCGGCGGCGCTGCTGATTATGTTCCCGCAAATTGCGCTGTTCCTGCGTGATGTTGCCTTCCGTTAAGCAGTCACAAGGAGAACGCGGATGTTTAATCGCATTTTGGTTCCAGTCGATGGCTCCAAGGGGGCCATCAAAGCGCTAGAGAAAGCCGTTGGCCTGCATATGCTCACTGGTGCAGAGCTGTACCTGCTGTGCGTATTTAAGCACCACAGCCTATTGGAAGCGTCGCTCTCTATGGTGCGCCCCAATAGGCTGGATATCCCCGATGATGCGCTCAAAGAGTACGCCACGGAAATTGCTGTACACGCTAAGTCCCACGCCATTGAATTAGGGGCGGATAGCATGCGAGTACGTGCCTTTGTGAAAGGAGGACGACCCTCCCGCACAATTGTACGCTTTGCCCGTAAACGGGAGTGCGACCTGATTGTGATTGGCGCTCAAGGCACGAACGGTGAGAAAAATCTGCTGCTGGGCAGTGTGTCCCAGCGTGTTGCCGGGGCCGCCCACTGCCCAACGCTGGTGGTGTAATAACGTACGCGGTAGCATTGGCTAAACCTCTACGCATCATTGTGGTCTGACTAACACCCGCCGTTTCAGGTAATGCAGCCTGAAGCAGCGGGTGTTAGTCTTTGAGGCACCCAAAAACATATGGCGCACTGCGCCGCTGGATAAGGTTTTTCCATGAAAGCACTACTCTCTTCTACCGCGCTGACTGGCCTTCTGCTGGTAGCGCCGTTTGCCGCCGCCGCCCCGGAAACCGACGAGCAGCGCTTGGCTTACAGCCTGGGTGTTACGCTGGGCGAAAGCATGCAGGCAGATATTGAAGATCTCGATATTGATGCGTTCACCGACGGTATGCGCGATGTCTTCGATGGCAACGAGCTGGCGATGAACGAAGAAGAGATGATGGAAGCGCTAATGGCTTTCCAAGAGAGTTCAATGGAAGCGCGTGAACAGCAAGCCGCCGAGCTGGCGCAGACGAATCTTGAAGAAGGACAAGACTTCCTGGCAGAAAACGCTGAGCGGGATGAAGTCGAAGTAACCGAGTCTGGCTTGCAGTACGAAGTGCTTGAGTCTGGCGACGGCGCAACGCCCGGCGCAGAAGACACCGTAGAGGTGAACTACGAAGGCATGCTGCTCGACGGTACCGTATTTGATAGTTCCTTCGAGCGCGGTGAGTCGGTTAGCTTCCAGGTCAACCAAGTGATCGAAGGCTGGCAAGAAGCCCTGCAACTGATGAGCGTTGGCGATAGCTGGATGCTCTATATTCCTGCTGATCTTGCGTATGGCGAACGCGGCCAAGGCCCCATTGGCCCGAATGAAATGCTCACGTTCCGCGTTGAACTGCTAGGCATTGAATAAGCCATGGGCATAGCCGTTCATCAGCGCCGTCTCATGGCTGCGCTTATTCTGTTGGGCAGCGCCGTTGCCCACGCCGAGGAAGAGGCACCCGGCCTACCTGCGCTGGGTGCTGCTAACGACCAAGCCAGCGTGGTAGGAGTCTCTTCTGGCGGCTATATGGCCTCTCAGTTGGCAGTTGCTTGGCCTGAGCGCTTTAGCGGTGTGGGCATGCTAGCCGCAGGCCCATGGGGGTGCGCTCAAGGGGCATTAAGCCTAGCCCTGAACCAGTGCATGATGACACGCCGCGGGCTCCCATCGCTGGATGAACTGGAACAGCGGCGTGAGCGCTATCTTTCATTAGACCAAGTAGGCAGCCAAGACGCGCTAAGCCAGCTACGCGCTTTTGTGTGGCATGGCGATGCGGACGAGACGGTGTCGCCTGCGTTAGGAGATCTGCTGGCTCAGCAGTGGCAAGGCTGGCTGGAAAGCCCTGAGCAGCAACTGCGCTACGTTCAGCGGGCAAACACCGGGCACGGCTGGCCGGTAGCGATGCCAAAAGACGCCCCTATTGACCCGCAGTCTTTGGGCGATTGTCGCAACGGCGGCGGCAGTCATGTGCTGGCGTGTGGAGAAGACGTGGCCGGTGAGATGATGGCTTGGCTCTATCCCGAGCGTGAGACGAACGCCAGCGAAGGCGAGCTGTTAGCTTTTGACCAGTCCGACTTTGCAGCGAAGGGCTTTGCCGATACCGGTTATGTGTTCGTACCAGAGGCATGTGAGGCGGGCGGCTGCCCGGTAACGGTGGCGCTGCACGGCTGCCAGATGAACGCGGAGGCCATCGACGACACCTTTGTTCGCTACAGCGGCTTAAACCGCTGGGCGGCGGAGCATGGTCAGGTGGTACTTTACCCACAGGCAGAGAGCAGCATGGCCAACCCGCAAGCGTGCTGGGACTGGTGGGGCTTTGCTGAGAGTACGTGGCAGATCAATCCGCTGCACGATACCCGCGATGGCACCCAGACACAGGCGCTGATGGCGATGTTGGATCATCTACAATCGGCAACTGCTAACAAAGCCGCAACGGCTGAGTAACTACATGGCAGCTAACTTATTGAGGTTCCCCTTTTAGCGTTAGCTGCCAAGTTCGCTTTCCAGCGCCGATACTAACCCGTGGGGCGTTGGAGAGTAGAGCACCCGCTGCAATATTTCCCCTTCACGGTTGACCAAAAACAGCGAAGCGCTGTGGTCGATGGTATACGCCATGGCCGATTCCGGCGCTTCTACCCGCCGCCAAATCACCCCGTAACGCTCAGCCACATCGGTAAGCTGCTCTTGGCTTCCCACTAAGCCGATAAACTCACTGCCGAAGAATTGCATATATTCGCTCATCCGGTCGAGCGTATCGCGCTCTGGGTCGACCGTAATCATGACAGGCACAACCCGCTCACGTTGAGCATCGCTCAATTGAGCCAGGGCTTGGCGTTTGACCGCCTGATTCATGGGGCAGACATCGGGGCAGTAAGTGTAGCCAAAGGAGATAATGGCAATTTCATCATCGCCTAGCTGGGTAAGGGAGACGTCACCCAGGGTAGAGGGCATTGCGATAGGGCCGCCCTGCGGTTCGTCGCTCTCCTGGCCGACGCCTAGCTGGTAAAGGCCCAGGGTGGCCGCCACCACTAGCACGCCTAACAGGGCTAGGCCAAGCCAAAGCGGCTTGCATTTTATGGAGGCTGCCATGCGCTTAACTCCTTTTAACATCGAAATCGAACCAGCTACCCAGCTTACCGTCAGGCGTCTCCAGAATAACCCTAGCGCGCCACGGCATCACCTCTTGCGTGCAAACGCCCACTTGGCCCTGGCCATGAAAGTGTCCGGGCGCAGTGGTGGTAAGCGCAAAGCGGTTTAACCCCATATCCATATCGCGGCCAACAAAATCCACCGTCACTTGGCTGGGGGTGATGCCCTCCACCTCGACATCCAAGGGCAGCACTTCAAGCGCCTCGATACGGCCATCGGCATCAATGGCTAACGTAAGACGGCCTCTGTCCCCCAGCGTTGTCGAACAGGGAGTCATATGCAAGTTGCATTCGCCGCTAGGAGAGAACCACACGATATCGCTATCGGCGCGAAGCCAGTTAGCGAACACGTACCATGTGCACGCAGCCAGCGCGAGGCCAGTCACCAGGATAAGCACTTTTAGCGCTGGAAAACCCGTAACATCGACAGGTTTAGGCAAATTCTTCATGGCAGAATAGTCGCTACGCAGGCCATAAGGCGGGGAAATTTATTACATGGTATGCGTTTCATGGTAACAGCTATCCCGCAGATGTCGCTGTGCTGGGATGTCGCACTTAATAAGGAAGAACAATGGAGAGCATTACCGGAGCACTAGGACCGCTGTTTTTATTGATTTTATTGGGTGCCGCCATGGGGTATGGGCGCTGGCCTCATCTCGATTTTTGGGCGCAAATGGAGCGGTTTATCTATTTTGTGCTGTTCCCTGCCATGCTGGTGGGCACGCTGGCGACAGCCGATGTGAGCCAAGTGCCCGTTGGCCGGTTGGCGCTGGCATTGCTGGGGGCAATAGCGCTGTTTGGCCTTGTGCTGTGGCATTTTCGAGCCTGGTTACAGCTCAGCCCGGCGGCATTCACCTCGGTGTTTCAAGGTGCCGTGCGCTTTAATACCTATGTGGGCGTAGCGGGGGCCGCCGCGCTGCACGGCCCGTTGGGGGCCACAACGGCTGCGGTCGCCGTGGCGCTGATGGTGCCCGTGGTGAACGTTATGTGCGTGGCCAGCTTTGTGGCGGCGGGCACGCTGGGTCGCGCAAGTCTGGGTAAAAGCGCGCTAGCGCTGGCGAAAAATCCGCTGATTTTGGCTTGCTTGGCAGGGATTGGGCTGAATCTTAGCGGCGTTGGCCTGCCCGGCTGGAGCGAAGATACCGTCACGTTACTGGGACGCGCAGCACTACCGCTGGGACTGGTGGCCGTGGGGGTCGCGCTTAAGCCTATGGCGCTGCTGCGTATTGACCGAGGGGTGATTGCTACTAACGCCATTAAGCTACTGTGCATGCCAGCATGTGTACTGCTGTTAGCGTGGCTACTGGGGCTCGACCCCGTCAGCCGGAACGTCGCGCTGCTGTTTGCTGCGCTACCCACGGCCACCTCGGCATACATCCTTGCCCGCCAGCTGGGCGGCGATGCGGAATTAATGGCGGCCATTATCACCGGGCAAACACTGCTTGCCATGCTGACGCTGCCGTTTTGGCTCAAGCTGGTCGGGTGAAAAAATAAATAAAAAGTATTCGCATTTGTGTTGACGGGGTGAATGAGAATGATTATATTGTGTTTGTCAGCGTTTGATGAGCCGCTGGCAACCACGACAGCGACTAGGCAGTTCAGCGCCGGTACCCTGTTATGGTTTCTCCCTCTCATTGCTAGTCACGGTCTTTTGCCGCTCCTTTGGAGCGGCTTTCTTTTTTATGCCTTCCTATAAATACCACTCAGCCCTTCATGCCCTGTTGATGGGCTGTAGGGCAAACTTTTTCCCATGGGTTGTGCGTTGACGTCGGTGGCCTACCTCAAAAGTGGTAGCGGCAGGCCGCATCGAGTGGTTTACGATACGTTTTCGTCACCTGAGGGGAATCCACCATGCAGCTTTATCTCAATACTTCTTCACCTTACGCCCGCGTCGTGCGGGTATGCTTGTATGAAAAAGAGCTAATGGAGCGCACAGAGCTTTGCTGGTGCGACCCCTGGGCAGCGGATAGCGAGCTTTTAAAGATTACCCCGCTGAGTCGTATTCCGACGCTGGTGACGGAAGGCGGCGAGGTGCTGACAGAGTCGCTACTGATTGCCCACTATCTGGATGCCGTGGGCGAAGGCGCGAAGCTGCTACCAGCGGATGGTTTAGCGGAAACCCTGGCGTTGGCGGGGCTGGGGCAGGGCTTGATGGAGGCGGCGTTTAACGTGGTGATTGGCCGCAAGCATGGTGGGCCAGACGTGGATGAGACGCTGTTAGGAAACCGGCGGTTAAAAGCGATTGAGCGCACACTGGTGACGCTGGAAGCGCACCCTAGCGTGCTGGCTGGCCATACCCAGTGCACGCTAGGGGCGATTGTGGTCGCTGTCGCCCTGGCTTACCTCAGCTTTCGCTTACCGGCCTTTGATTGGCCGAACCGCTTTCCACGGCTGCAGGCGTGGTTTGCCAAGGTGACCGAGTGCGACAGCTTTGCGCTAACGGCGTTTGAGTAAGCGTTACGCTTCCCGCCGGTAAATCAGATCCCACACGCCGTGGCCGAGCTTTTCGCCGCGGGCCTCAAACTTGGTGAGCGGGCGGAAGGCCGGGCGGGGCACGTAGGGCGACGTCTCGGCGGTGGCGGTGTTAGCGTAGCCGGGGGCAGCTTCCATCACTTCCGCCATCCACTCGGCGTAGGCTTCCCAGTCGGTGGCCATGTGGAACGTGCCGCCGGGCTTGAGGCGTGTGCGAATCAGCTCCACGAACGCAGGCTGCACGATGCGCCGCTTATGGTGCTTCTTTTTCGGCCATGGGTCGGGGAAGAATAGCTGTAGCGTAGTCAGCGAGCCTTCGGGCAGACACTGCTCCAGTACCGCCAGGGCGTCTTCACGGTAAACGCGCAGGTTGGTCAGGCCGCGTTTATCCACTTCATCGAGCAGTTTACCAACGCCGGGGGCGTGCACTTCGATGCCGATAAAGTCGGTATCGGGATGAGTTTCAGCCTGTTCGATCAGCGAGTTACCCATACCAAAGCCAATTTCCACCACGCGGGGGGCTTGGCGGCCAAACAGGGCGTCTAAATCCTGGCGACCATCGGCAATGGTCAGCCCCAGGCGCGGCCATACGTCTTCCAGGCCGCGTTGTTGGGCTTGGGTCATGCGCCCGGCGCGAATCACATAGCTTTTAATGCCGCGGCGGTGCAGCGGCGCATCGGCACTTTCGGGGCCAGTGGTGTTGCTCTCGGGCGCGGTGTCGTTCGTATCGGTCATGGTGTCTCTGTATCAGCCGTTGATTCGGCCTGCAAAAGGCGAAGAGGGGTCGGCACTTTGGCGGCGCGGCATGCGGCCTGCCAAAAACGCATCGCGGCCAGCCTCGACGGCGAGCTTCATGGCGTTGGCCATGCGCAGCGGGTCGCGGGCGTGGGCAATGGCGCTGTTGAGCAGCACGCCGTCGCAGCCAAGCTCCATGGCCATAGCGGCATCGGAGGCCGTACCAATGCCTGCATCCACCAGGACCGGCACGCTGCTCTGCTCCACGATCAGGCGGACATTATGCGGGTTTTGAATGCCGTGGCCCGAGCCAATCAATGAGCCCAGCGGCATGATGGCGCAGCAGCCCATGGCTTCCAGCTCGCGTGCCACAATCGGGTCATCGCTGGTGTACACCATCACGTCGAAACCGTCGGCCAGCAGGGTCTCGGCCGCTTTGAGCGTCTCGACCACGTTGGGGTAGAGCGTGTGATCGTCGCCGAGCACTTCCAGCTTGACGAGGTTGTGGCCATCCAGCAGTTCGCGGGCCAAGCGGCAGGTGCGCACGGCATCTTTCGCGTTGTAGCAGCCAGCGGTATTGGGCAGCAGGGTGTACTGCTTGGGCGAGATGACGTCGAGCAGGTTCGGCGCATCGGCATCCTGGCCAAGGTTGGTACGGCGCACGGCAAAGGTGACGATTTCGGCACCGCTCTGGGCAATGGCAGCACCGGTTTCGGTAAAGTCTTTGTACTTGCCGGTACCCACTAACAGGCGGGAGCTAAAATCACGTCCGGCAATGGTGAACGGTGTATCAGTCAGTTGCGTCATAGCGATTCCTTGAAAAAGCACCGGCAGCTAGCCGCCGCCAATGGCATGGACCACTTCGATCTGGTCGCCTGCGGCCAGCGGGGTCGCGGCCAGTTGGCTCTTGGGCACAATCTGTTCGTTGATTTCGACAGCGATACGACGCCCGCCCAGGCCAAGCTGCTCGACCAAGTCGGCAGCGGTGAGGCCAGCGGTCATGGCGTAGGGTTCGCCGTTGAGCGTAAGCTGTATCGACTCATTGGGGGTAGGCATAAACAGTAAGCACCCTGGTGGATGAGGCAAAACGGCCTCTATTGTAGCGGTTTCGACCCGTGCAAGGTATGCAGCGGGGTGAATATCTCAATGATTAACGGGGTGGCGATGCGCCGCCAACATAGGTGAAAAGGAGTCAGGCGTGCAGCGAATCGACAAGCTGTGGTGGTGTGTGGTGGCGCTTTTAGGGGCAACCATGGTGATGCTGGGGGCTTACGCCGCCCACGGGTTGGCGGCACGCACCAGCGCTGCCATGGTGGATATCGTAGAAACCGGCGTGCGCTACCAAGCGTGGCACACGCTGGCCATGCTGGCGGTGCTTGCTTGGCGCAGCCAACGTCCGCTCCCCGGTCAGCAGGTCGTACTCGCCTTATGGGTGTTAGGTGTACTGGCCTTTGCCGGTTCGCTCTACCTGATGGCGCTGGCCGGGTTGAGCGTAGGTATCGTGACGCCGATCGGCGGACTGCTGCTGATGGCCGGTTGGCTGGCCCTGGGCGTCACGGCGCTGCTAAGCCGCTCTTAATCGACGCTAGCCCAGTAGCATGCGCAGCGGCATCCACAGGCCCATGCCGATCATCACCAGGTTTTCGGTGAGCGACACAAAGCCGAGCGGTACGTTGCTGTTGCCACCCACGCAGGCGCACTTGAGTTCGCGCTTATCGATGTAAACCGCTTTGAAGACTGATACCGCGCCCACGGTGCCGACGAATAGCGCCAGCGGCGCGGCTACCCAAATCAGTGTACCAGCCAGCATCAACAGCCCGGCGGCGGTTTCGGCGTAGGGGTAAACGTAGCTATAGGGCACGTAGCGCTGGGCGAGCAGGTCGTAGTTGAGAAACATGGTGCTGAAGCTTTCGATATCCTGCAGCTTCTGCAGGCCCAGCAGCACCATCGCGGTCGCTACGGCAAACTCTGGCATGCGCGCCGTGAGCAGCGTGCCCTGGGTCGTCCAGCTCATCGCCAGGCCTATCAATAGCGCGATGGCAAAAATGGCCAGCACCGGGCGGTAGGTAGTCTCTTTGGCATTGGGAACGCTCATCCCTAGATGCTCACGCAGCTCTTCGTAGCCGCCGATACGTTGGTTATCTATGTACACCTGTGGCGTGGTATCGACGTTCTCCTGCTCCTTGAACGCGTCGATCTCCTCACGAGAGGTGAGGGTGTGGTCATCCACCGCGTAGCCTTTGCGCCTGAGCAGGTCGACGGTCTTCAAGCCGAACGGGCACATGTGCTCGGCGGTTTTCATCCGATACACCTGTGCGGTGTGGTGGGTCGTTGCTGCCATCATCAGCCTCCTTGTCGTCTTACGATCAACGTCCAACCTTTAGCGTAGAACCTGGTGCCGCCCATAGGTCAAATAACCGGGCTGATGCTGCTGCAGCGGGCTTGACCTATGGGCAACCCCTAGGTTGTAAGCTTTATAACAGAGACCATTTAACAGGAGATACATATGAAACGTAACGCCACGGCGCTCTTGGTATCCGGTGCACTGATGTTTGGTGCCGCAACAGCCCAAGCGGCGCTGCCGGATGAGGCGACGCTGTATAAAAACCCGCAATGCGGCTGCTGCGATGAGTACGCGCGTCATCTTGAAGCGCTGGGCGTAGACGTCACCATTATTGATGACGTCGAGCTGGGTGATATCAAACAGCAGGCGGGCGTGCCTTACGGCATGGGCTCTTGCCACACCATTGAGATAGGCAACTATTGGATTGAAGGACACGTGCCGATGGAAGCGGTTGAGGCACTGTTTGAACAGCAACCGGATGTCGATGGCATCGGCTTAGCCGGTATGCCAATTGGCACACCGGGCATGCCTGGGCCCCAAAGCGAGCCTTACAACGTTTACCTATTCAGCGATCAAGACGCCCAGCCGTTTATGACGCTGTAGGCGAAGAAGCGCCGTTGCGTCGCGCAAACTCTGCTGCGGGTGCTGGCTTGCCAAAATAGTAGCCTTGATACACATGGCATCCTAAGCGAACCAGCACCGTGCACTGGTCGGCAGTTTCCGTGCCTTCGGCAATCACGTCTAATCCCAGGCTCTCTGCTAGGGCGATAATGGTGGCGGCTGCCAGGTGGCTGTGGCGGGGTTTGTGCAGCGTTTCCTTAACGCCACCGGTATTCGCGTACGGGACTACCCGATGACGCTGGATCGGCTGATCGACCAGCTCCCCAAAGTGAGTTGAGCGCGTTAAAGCGTGAACGACCGCGCTGTTCGGCTGCCTAGAGTTTATCCGGCAGCGCATAGCTGGCGGTGACATGCACCACGGGGCGCGTGTCATCGCTGGCGGAGAAAATCTGTACTTCGCCCACCGCCAGGCGGCGGCCCAGCTTAATCAGCTTGGCGTGGGCGATAATATCGTGATCGCCGGAGGCTGCGCGTAGAAAGTGGCAGTTTAAATCGCTGGTCACGGCCATCGCTTCGGGGCCTATTTGGGCGAGTATCGCCACGTACAGCGCCACATCCGCAAAGCCCATCATGGTAGGGCCTGACACGCGGGGGCCAGGGCGCAGGTGCTCATGGCCAATGTGTAGGCGCATGGTGGCGCACATCTCTCCAACGCTCACTATCTTGCCCATCCGCTGGGGAAAGACTTCATCTAAAAAGTGCTCAATCTGCTCGGCGGTCATCACGGTCATTGTTGTTATTCACTCTGACAGGCTGGGGATCTGCTGCCAGTAGGTCGCCAAGAGGGCGCTGTGAACCCATCCCTGGGCGCTACTTATGCCATCCTTGGCATAAGACCCTCTCGGCAACCTACTGCCAGCGCATTAAATTGTCGCGTAGCTTGCTGTGTGTTTCTTTTACGTCAACGTAAGGCTAGCATAAATAAAAAAGCCCCAAGGCGCGAGCCTTAGGGCTGGGGGCTATTAAGCGATAGGGCTTACTTAGCCTTATGTACCTGACGCCATGCGTGCAGGAGCGGCTCGGTGTAGCCAGACGGCTGTACGCGACCTTTGAATACCAGGTCAGAGGCGGCTTTGAACGCGGTAGAGCTTTCAAAGTCGGCGCTCATGGCCGTGTAAGTGGGGTCGCCAGCGTTCTGCTCGTCAACTACTTTCGCCATACGCTTGAGGGTTTCCTCAACGCGGGGTGCATCAACGATGCCGTGGTGCAGCCAGTTGGCAATGTGCTGGCTTGAGATACGCAGCGTGGCACGGTCTTCCATCAGGCCAACGTTGTGAATATCCGGCACCTTGGAGCAGCCGACGCCGTGTTCCACCCAGCGCACGACGTAACCCAGAATACCCTGGCAGTTGTTATCCAGCTCTTGCTGAATCTCTTCATCCGACCAGTTGGGGTTTTCCGCTACCGGCACGGTGAGCAGGTCATCCAGGAAGTCCGGCTCGCCCTGGGCTTCCAGCTCGCGCTGAACGTCGTTCACGTTTACTTGGTGGTAGTGTAGCGCGTGCAGGGTCGCCGCTGTGGGGGAAGGGACCCACGCCGTGTTGGCACCGGCTTTCGGGTGGCCAATCTTCTGCTCCAGCATGCTGTGCATCAAATCGGGCATGGCCCACATGCCTTTACCAATCTGGGCGCGGCCGCGCAGGCCACAGGCCAAACCGACCTGCACGTTGTTTTTCTCGTAGGCAGTGATCCACGCGGCGCTCTTCATATCGCCTTTGCGAACCATCGGGCCTGCTTCCATGGCGGTGTGCATCTCATCGCCGGTACGATCCAGGAAGCCGGTGTTGATGAATACCACGCGCGAGGTGGCTTCGGCAATACATGCCTTGAGGTTGACCGTGGTGCGACGCTCTTCGTCCATGATGCCCATTTTCAGGGTGTCACGGCTCATGCCGAGAATGTCTTCCACGCGGCCAAATAGCTCGTTAGCGAAGGCGACTTCTTTAGGGCCGTGCATCTTCGGCTTGACGATATACACCGAGCCTGCACGGGAGTTGCGCGGCTGGTCGGCGTCTTTCTTCAGGTCGTGCAGGGCCAGCAGCGAAGTCACCACCGCGTCCAGAATGCCTTCCGGCAGCTCGTTGCCGTTTTCGTCCAGAATCGCCGGGGTGGTCATCAGATGACCCACGTTGCGCACGAACATCAGCGAACGGCCCGGCAGCGTGACGGTGTTGCCGTCAGTGGTTTGCCAAGTGCGGTCGGCGTGCAGCTTACGGGTGAAGGTTTTGCCGCCTTTCTCGATGGTCTCTTCCAGGTCACCCTTCATCAGGCCGAGCCAGTTGCTGTACACACCGACTTTATCTTCAGAATCCACCGCCGCAACGGAGTCTTCGCAATCCATGATGGCGGTCAGCGCGGCTTCAACCACGACGTCTTTGACGTGTGCCGGGTCGGTCTTGCCGATGGGGTGGCTGGCGTCGATCTGGATTTCCAGGTGCAGGCCGTTGTTGGCCAGCAGAATCGATTCGGGGGCGGAAGCATCACCGTTAAAACCAATCAGCTTACCGGAGTCTTTTAGGCCGGTTTCACGGCCGCCTTCCAGACTGACGACCAAGTGGCCGTCGCGGATGGTGTACTTCACGGCATCCCGGTGCGAGCCAGTGGCCAGCGGGGCGGCACGGTCCAGCACGCCACGGGCGTAAGCGATGACTTTTTCGCCGCGTTTCGGGTTGAAGCTGGTGCCTTTTTCCGCGCCGTCCTCTTCGGAGATGGCGTCGGTGCCATACAGCGCGTCGTACAGGCTGCCCCAGCGGGCGTTGGCCGCGTTCAGGGCGTAGCGGGCGTTGCTCACCGGCACCACCAGCTGCGGGCCTGCTTGCGTGGCGACTTCGCGGTCAACATTGGCCGTGGTGGCTTTCACGCTATTTGGCGCGTCTACCAAGTAACCCACTTCTTTCAGGAAGCTGCGGTAGGCGGGCATGTCGCTGACCGGGCCGGGGTTTTCCCGATGCCAGGCGTCCAGCTTCTCTTGCAGCGTGTCGCGCTCTTCGAGCAGCTGGCGGTTTTTTGGGGTCAAATCGTGGAACAGAGCATCGACACCGGCCCAGAAGGCGCTTTCGTCGACGCCGGTGCCCGGCAGAGCCTGCTCGTTGATGAAACGATCTAGGTCGGCTGCCACCTGTAAACGGTGACGCGTGATACGCTCGCTCATGGGGTTCTCCTGTGAAGGTGCCCGTGGTTGGTTTGAGTGCCACGGTTCGGGTGAAGGGTGATTTATGGAAAATACTTCCACACCTGCGTTGGCATGTAAACAGCGTAGACCCTAAAGCGTTAAAATGCTCGACCAAATGATAAGAGCGGGCGGCACCGCCGCTGTTATTTTGTGCTGTTACTCAGTCCATGGAAGTGTGGTGTTCACGGAGAGATGTCAATGCATAATTTCCAGCACTTGGAAGACCTGTTCCGGCAGGCGCAAGGGGAGTCGTCGCTCTCCCGCTTGGCGCCAGGCGATGCGCTAACGGACGCTGTGCATGACTACTTTCGCCACTACGGTCTAGAGGCGCTGCTCAACGACACTAGCGAAGTGCATGCTGGATTCGTCGATACCGGACGGTTCGCGCTGTGGTGCCAAGTGTGGAGTCCCCCCGAGCCTACCGGCACCGCCTTTGTCATTCATGGCTATTTCGATCATTTGGGCCTGTACCGCCACCTGCTCAGTTGCCTGCTGGCCAAAGGCTGGCGCGTGGTGCTGTGGGATTTGCCCGGCCACGGGCTTTCCAGCGGCCCCCGGGCGGAAATTGAGGACTTCGATGACTACCAGCACTGCTTGGCGCACCTGCAAGAGACGCTGCAAACTCTCGGCATGGCACCGGAACCGTGGCTGGGCGTTGGCCAAAGCACCGGCGCGGCGATTCTCGCCACCGATGCGCTCACCCGTCGCGACACGGCCGGCTGGGCTGGCATTGTGCTGCTGGCCCCGCTGGTGCGCCCCTGGCGCTGGAGCCAAGCCAGCTGGCTGCATTTAATCGCCAGCCCCTTTGTCAAAGAGCTGCCGCGCAAGTATCGTCCCAACTCCACCGATGAAGCGTTCACCGCCTTTCTACGCGACCAGGACCCGCTACAGCCCGAGCGCTTGAGCGTGGCCTGGATCACGGCCATGCGCCGTTGGATGCCGCGCCTGTTAGCGCTTGAGCCCAACCCGCTGCCCACGCTGATTCTGCAGGGCGAGCAGGACCTCACCGTGGATTGGGAGTGGAACCTGGCCATCCTGGCGGAAAAATTCCCCAACGCGGAGATTCACCGCCACCCGGAGGCGCGCCACCACTTGGTGAACGAAGCAGATCCTATCCGTGAAGTACTGTTTGAAGCGCTGGATAATTTTGTCGATGGGGTTGTCGAGAGTGCTCACCGATAGGTTTCGTCAACGATATCGGTGAGAGGTCTGTCTAAACGTTACGAGCACGAAATGAACGCCGCTGAGCATTCATTCCGTGCTTCACCGACCTATGTTCACACTCATCTTACTGGGCGTTCAGAAAGTCCTCTACATCGAGCAGTATCAGCTCATTATCATCCGCTTGCCCCTGCTGGCGTCCAATCGAGAACGGATAGTTATTATCGTTGGCGACTACGATGGTGCGCTCATCGACGCGATCAACGTTCTCAATGGTGACGAAGGGGAAATTAAAGGTGCCGTCGATCGTGCCTCTCGGCGCAAGGCCCTCTGGATCCTGGATGTCCATCAAATCGATATAGGCGATTTTCTCAAGCACGCCCTGCTCGTCCTTACGTTCGAGATCAATGAGATAGATACGTTTGAATTCGGCGGGGTTCTCTGCCCACGCTTCTCGCGGATCGCCCTGGCGACCATCACGCTCGATGATTAGGCCGCGGGTGCCACCGATAAGATTGAAATCGCCGATGGCGTGACCCGCTGATTCCAATGGGTAATAGCGGGTGGTGTCGCCCCATTCGCCGGTGTCA
This sequence comes from Vreelandella aquamarina, assembly GCF_900110265.1. GTDB lineage: Bacteria > Pseudomonadota > Gammaproteobacteria > Pseudomonadales > Halomonadaceae > Vreelandella > Vreelandella aquamarina. The sequence goes on from NZ_FODB01000005.1 coordinate 15,752, forward strand.
GTGTCGAGTTCGAACATTCTCAAGACGGGAGTGCCATTGATGGTTTCCGGGGCATTGGCGGTGCTGTCCCAGATCGGCTTTTCCAACAGCGGATAGAGGGTCGTTTGATCTTCGGAGAGCGCCATGCCCTCATAACCGCCGGAGCGAAACACCACCACATCCTCAGCGAGAGGTGCGCCGGGATTTGGGGTGAGGGCAAAGGCATTGTCAGGGGAGCGCAGCGGCGTGCCGTTGGGGTCTGTGGCCAGCACCTGAAGCACTTCGCCTTCGCTATCGACCTGGATGATCCAGGGGCCGAATTCATCGCCAATCCAGTAGTTATCGCCCACTGGCTGTATCGATTCGATATCGAAATCAGCGCCGGTTAAAAAACGACCTGGCGTGGCTTCATTCATAATCGGGAAGGGGACTCGGCGGTTTGGGTCCGATAGTCGAACGGTCTTTTCGATGGCGACGCGGCCGGTGTCCCAGTCGGGCTTGATGATGTTAAACATCAGAATGACGTCGGAGGAGTTCGCTTTGGAGCCAAAGCCGTTATCGGTTAAGACCAAGAAACGGTCATCGCCCAGCGAGCGAATGCCTGAAAAACCCTGCAGTGGCTGGCTGGGGAACGGAAGCGCTAGCCCCGTGGCTTGAACGGTGGTGTAGAGTTGCTCAGCGCGTCCCTCTTGGGCGGTAAAGCGGCCAGAGACGTTGTAGTGCTCAGGGGCGCCGGCCGGAGCCGCCACAAAGGTGCTGCCGGGCAGCTGGGCATGACCGGTTAAGGTGGCGGGAAAGACTGCTTGAGCGTTTGCCGTGCCGGTAAGCGCAAAGAGAGTAGTAAGGGCAGTGGCTAGTGCTGGCTTTATCATTGCTATCTCACCATTTTAGACGAGGAGTGGTTGGGGCTGGTTCAGCTTTCGATGATTCTCCTCGGCAATGGTGACGATTGGGTGACAATCAGCAGACGTTTCAGTGGCTGTTAGTGTCCAGCGTGAGCCTGTCCGTTAATAAGCCAAAAACGCCTTGCCTATCAGGCGTAAATGCTAAATGGTTGAGTCTTTAAAGTACGTTACGGAAGGGGAGGAAAATGGCGTCATCGGTAGCGAAAGTTCTTGTATTTGCAGGCAGCGCCCGTGAAGGCTCACTCAATAAACAGCTTGCCAAGCTAGCCGCCCGGCGCATCGAGGCGTTGGGCGGCAAGGCCACGTTCATCGACTTGAAAGCGTACCCCTGCCCGCTGTTCGATGAGGATATCGAAGCCCAAGGAATGCCGGAGAACGTGCTGAAACTGCGTGAAATCTTGGCGGATCACCAGGCGCTGCTAATCGCTTCGCCGGAGTACAACGGTTTTATCACGCCGCTGCTGAAAAACACCCTGGACTGGCTCTCGCGCCCCTACGGCGATACCCCCGGCTTGGGACTGTTTGCCGGTAAGTGGGCGGCGCTGGTGGCGGCTTCCCCCGGCGGCCTAGGCGGTATTCGCGCGCTGCCATTGGGCCAGCAGTTGCTGGCCAACTTGAGCCTCACCGTACTGCTCCAGCCGCTCTCGCTACCTAAAGCGGGCAGCGCCTTCAACGACAGCGGCGCGCTGCATGATGACGCCACGGGGCAAAAGCTGGATGCGCTGTGCCAGCGCTTGGTCGATGCCCTTGCAGCAACGCACGCCCAATGACGAAGGGGCTTATGCCCCTTTCAACAGCCGGTCCAACTGCCGGTAGCCGATGGCTTCGATAAAGTGCGGCTGGGAGGGCTTGGGCTCGCCCTGCAGGTCGGCCAGGGTGAGGGCAACGCGCAGCACGCGGTGGTAGGCGCGGGCGGAGAGCTTGAGCTTTTCCAGCACGCCTGCCAGCCAGGCGCGCTCTTCATCATTAAGGGCGCAGGCGGCTTCCAGCGCTTTACCGCTGAGCTGGCTGTTGAGCGCGCCCCGAGCCATTTGCCGCTCCCGGGCCGCCATCACTCGCTCGCGCACCGCGCTGGAGGGCTCGCCCTGGGTTTGTGCGGTGAGTTGCTCCGGGGGCAGCGCGGGCACTTCCACTTGCAGATCAATACGATCCAACAGCGGGCCAGAGAGGCGTGCCTGATAGCGCTGAATTTGGCTGGCACTGCACTGGCAGCGTTGGCGTGGGTCGCCCAGGTGCCCGCAGGGGCAAGGGTTCATCGCGGCAACGAGCTGAAATTGAGCGGGATATCGGCGCTCATGGCTGGCGCGAGACAGATGAATTTCCCCTGTTTCTAGGGGTTGCCGAAGGACCTCCAGTACGTTGCGGGAGAACTCTGGCAGCTCATCCAAAAACAGCACGCCGTGGTGCGCAAGCGATATTTCACCCGGTTTGGGTTTGGAGCCGCCGCCGACCAGTGCGGCGGCGCTAGCGCTGTGGTGGGGTTGGCGGAAGGGCCGCTGGCCCCAGTCGGCTTCCAGCGGCAAGCCACATACCGAACGCACTGCCGCCACCTGTAGCGCATCGTCCTCGGAAAGCGGCGGCAAAATGCCGGGTAAGCGGCTGGCGAGCATGGTTTTGCCGGTGCCGGGTGGGCCTGCCAGCAATAAGTTGTGGCCCCCTGCCGCGGCGACTTCCAGCGCCCGGCGCGCCTGATGCTGGCCGCGCACGTCGGCTAAGTCCGCCACCGGGGCGGTGGATTTAACGGAGGCTGAGAGCTGGTGGGGCTGAATTTTCTCCTGGCCCAGCAAGTGAGCCACCACTTGCCAAAGCGAGTCGGCGGGCAGCACCGGTAAATCGCCCGCCAGAGCGGCTTCATCGGCGCAGGCGCGGGGCACAATCAGCGCTTTGTTGGCGCGGCGGGTCGCCAGCGCAAATGGCAGTACGCCGGGTACCGCCCGCAGCTTGCCATCCAGGGCCAGTTCGCCTGCGCACTCCATGCCTTCCAGCGCATCCACCGGGATTTGGCCGGAGGCGGCGAGGATGCCCAGCGCAATCGGCAAATCAAACCGGCCACCCTCTTTGGGTAGATCCGCCGGGGCGAGGTTGAGGGTAATGCGCTTGGTGTTGGGGAAGTCAAAGCCCGCGTTGATCAAGGCGCTGCGCACCCGTTCGCGGCTCTCTTTCACGGCGGTTTCCGGCAACCCTACCAGGGTTAACCCCGGCAAACCGTTAGCTAAGTGAACCTCTACATGTACCGCCGGTGCTTCCAACCCCACGCCCGCCCGCGTGGCCACAATGGCTAGCGTCATCGCCTTTCCTCTGCTGTTGTCACTTACTCCAATGTAGGATAAAGCTACATTAGCTTAAGTATTTAACCTAACGTAATTAAGAGGGCTTTGGTAGCGCTTAAGCAACTGGTTCAAGTAGCGGAGACGGCTTGACGAGGTAATGCGCTTGCATTAACTTTGTATGCATTACCTTTGCATTGCTATCAAGCGGAGAGCGACAGTGAGCACGTTTATCGAAGACGACTCAACTCTGACGGATCGCTATCAAACGACTGTTCCGGCATCGATTCGCCGGGCGCTAAAGCTGAAGCGCCGAGACCGTATCCATTATACCGTTCGTCCTGATGGAGAAGTGGTGCTTTCACGGGCGAGTGATGAGGCCAAGCACGACCCTGTGATGGTCAACTTCCTCAATTTTCTAGAGCGCGATCTTCTGGCGCATCCGGAAAATATTCGCCCGGTGACTGCCAGTAGCTTTGCCGAGGCCGAACGGCTTACCGCAGGTATTGAGGTAGATCTCGAAGAGGCGCTGGAAGAGGATGATGACGACGAATGAAGCCTCTGGAGGTTAATGGATGGACGATTTATGCCCATCCCTTGTTCTTGGAACAAGTCGAAGCACTCACCTTGAAGGTGAGACATCTTCAATCGAAAGATCCTGCCGGATATCGCAACAAGGCGGCCACCAAGCGCCTAGCAGCGATCATGAAGCTGGCCTTGAATGATATTCCGCAGGATCCATCAGGCACTCAATACCGCCAAGGGAACACGCTTGGCACAGAGCACACTCATTGGCAACGAGCAAAGTTCTACCAGCAGTACCGGCTGTTCTTTCGCTACGATGCTGCGAGCAAAATCATTATTTATGCGTGGGTCAATGATGACGCTGCAAAACGCGCTTATGGCAGTAAGCATGATGCTTACTCTGTCTTTCAGAAAATGCTCAGCAGTGGCAACCCACCGGATAGCTGGAAAGCCTTACAGAAAGCCTCAATGAGCGAAGTTGAACGAATGCATTTACTTTTAACGGCAGATAACAACGATAACTAATTCACACTAGATCTCTTTGGGGAGATCCGCCGGGGCGAGGTTGAGGGTAATGCGTTTGGTGTTGGGGAAATCAAAACCCGCGTTGATCAAGGCGCTGCGCACCCGTTCGCGGCTCTCTTTCACGGCGGTTTCCGGCAAGCCCACCAGGGTTAACCCCGGCAAACCGTTGGCTAAGCCTACTTTATTTCAAGCGTTGAGCGCTACTCAGCATAATGGGCATTCAACGCGCTGGTTAGCTCGCGGGCAAAGCGCTGGGCGGAGGGGAGAGCGCCAAAGCTCCAAACTGGCGGCAGGCGCAGCAGTCGGCCGTTTTGCACGTTGGGTAAGTGCTGCCAGAGGCCGCTTCCTTCAAGCTGCTCTTCCACGCCTGCGGGGAGCGGGTCGACGACCACCAGCGTGGCATCGGGGTAGCGTGCCAGCGCTTCAATACCGGCCAGTGAAAACCCCCAGGCGTTAGTGGGTTGGTCCCAGGCGTTGGGCAGTTCAAGCTGCTCTAGCACGGCGTTGTAGAGGCTGTTCTCGCCAAATACCCGCACATGCCGGGCATCCATAAACTGCACCATCAGCAGTGGGGGCGAGTCGCTGTGCTGGCGGCGCAGCTCGGCCATCAGCTGTTGGGTGCTCTCGATCAGCGCCTCGGCTTCGGCGTTGCGGTCGGTCAGCTCGCCCAGTTGGTGGGTGAGGCTCTGCATCTCTTGCCATGTATCCGCGCCCGGTGAGTAGAGGGTGAAGGTGCCTACTGGGGCGATTTTCTCCAACCGGGGAATTAGCCCGGTAAACATAGGCGAGAGCAGCGTTTGCTCGGGGGGCGATTGGGCCAGCAGCTCGAAGTTGGGCTGGGTGCGCAGGCCAATATCCATCACATGCTCGGGAATGCGCGGCTCGCCCACCCAGTTGTGGTAGTCGGGCTGCTGCGCAATGCTGCTGACCGGCGCGTCAATCGCGAGCAGCGTCTCGGCAATGGTCCAGTCGATGGTGGCCCATTGGGCGTGGCTGGCGGTAGACAACAGCAGGCCAGCCGCAAGCAGGCTGCGGCGAGCCAGGATAAGCAGTCGGGGGAAACAGCGCATGAGGTTAGTACCTAGCAATAAGCGCCTTATTTAAACGAGTCTGTTTATCAATTGCAAATAGAAACACCCAGGCATGCACAGGGCGCGTGCGTCTGGGTGTGGTCGCTGCTTAGAATCGGTAATGAACGCTGGCGGTGACGCCGCGTTCAGCACCGAAATAGCAGTACTCCAGTGAGTTACACGACGCCACGTACGCTTTATCCAGCGCGTTGTGCACATTCAGGCGGGTTTCGACGCCATTGAGGCCTGCTTGGCTCCAGTCGTAGCCCAGCGTGGCGTCAACGAGGGTGTAGTCCGGCACCGTGGCAGTGTTGGCTCGGTCAGCGGCAATGTCAGCGTAGTGGCGCACGCCCACGCCGATATCCACACCGCTTAGCCAACCCTTCTGCACGGCATAGTGGCCCCACAGCTGTACTTGGTGGCGGGGTGAGTAAATGGCGTTATTACCCTGGTTGCCGTCGTCGCTTTTGGCGTAGGTAATATCGGTAAAGCTATAGCCCGCCTGGAGCGAGAGCGCCTCGGTGAGCTGCGTTTGGGCTTCCAGTTCGATGCCTTGCGACTCAATCTCGCCCACGGCACGGTAGGGGTCGGTAGGCTGCTCTTTGGTAGCCACGTTCTCCTGGCTGATGTGGAACAGCGCTGCGCTGTACTGCTGCTGTTCGTTGGGCTGGTATTTCACGCCGGTTTCCCACTGTGCACCCTCCATAGGAGCAAGCAGGTCGCCGTTGGCATCGACGAAGCTGGTGGGGGTAAAGGCCGTCGAGTAGCTGACGTAGGGGGCGATGCCGTTATCGAACAAGTATACCACCCCGGCGCGGCCGCTAAATTGGGTGTCGCTGAGCGTGCTGGTAGCGCCGCTGTCGCGGTTGGTGTTATCGATATTCACCCAGTCAAAGCGCCCGCCCAGCGTCACGCGCCAGTTATCCACGGCGATCTGATCCTGAAGGTAGACGCCGGTTTGCTCCAACTCGTGGTTCTCACGAACGGGCGCATAGAACGCCAGCGGCTCGCTACCGTAGACTGGGTTGAAGGCATCCAGCGAGGGAAACGCCCCGGAAGGCCAGGCAACCTCGTTTTCACGCTGCTGGTAATCCGCTCCTAACAACAGGGTGTGCTCCATAAAGCCGCTGGTCAGGCGGGCTTCTAACTGATTATCCACCGTTAAGGCCTGAAGCGACTCCTCGCTGCCGGAGTAGTAGCGGGCCAGTTCGTTTGAGGTCGGCGATGCCCAGCCAAAACCATACACCTGATTTAGCGTCACATCTGAATTGAGATAGCGCAGCAGTTGGCGGGCGGACACGCGATCGTTAAAGCGGTGCTCAAGGGTATAGCCGAGCATGCGCTGGGTGCGCTCATAGGCGTCGTAGTCGGCTTCGCCATCGAAAAAGTTGTTGCTAATAGTACGGCCATTGCGAGCCACCACAGCGCCTTCATAAGGTACGCCGGAGTGGTACCCGCCCTCCGGTTCGTCTTGCAGGTAGGCTTCTACGGTGAGGCTGGTAGCGTCGGTCATGTCCCAGGTCAGCCGTGGCGCAATGGCGTAGCGCTCCTCCTCGGCTGGGCCAAACTGGGTATCGGCGGCGCTGGCAATACCGGTGAGCCGAAACGCAACGCGCTGCTCTTCCCCCAGCGGGCCCGTGAGATCGAACGCGGCACTGCGCTGGTTATTGTTGCCGACTCTGAAGCGCAGCTCGCCGCCCGGTTCAAACTCAGGGCGTTTGCTGTTGAGGGCCACCACGCCGCCCGGTGAGGCGCGGCCATACAGCACGGATGCAGGGCCGCGCACCACTTCGATGCTGTCTAAAAACCAGGGGTCGATGCGCATGCTGCTATGGGAGTTGGCGTCGCCCATCACCTTCAAGCCATCTAAAAAGGTGTTGCTCAAGCTGCCGTCGGAGAAGCCTCTTAACACCAGGTAATCAAAACGGTTAGAAGCCCCTACTTGGTTACTGTACACGCTGGGAGTGTAGTCGGTGGCGCGCTGTACGGTACTGACGCCGCGTTGCGACATCTGCGTTTCGGTGATGGTCGAAACGCTCTGCGGGGTTTCGATAAAGGGCGTAGCAACTTTGGTCGCCGCCTGTTGGGCAGTCACAGTGACGGTGGCTAAAGCAGTGCTCGGCTGTGCCGCAGCAGGCGTTGCCAGCGCGATGAGCAGCGCACTGCTCAAGGGAGCCAGTAAAAACAGACGATGGGTGGAGGCCATAAGTGATCCTGGGAGGAAGTGGAATCAGTATTATTAAGCAATGAGAATTATTACTTTTTATGGCATCGTAAAGGTATGCGTTGTGCCAAGCCAGCTATGCGCGCTGTCATAAGTGATCGCATCAAGGGAACGATGGCTTATGGCTTGTCTCGTTGAAGCTCGTGAGGGGAAACACCGAAGTGGCGCTTAAAGGCGCTCGAAAAATTGCTGGCATGGCGGTAACCGCAGCGGTGGGCCGTGTGTTGAACGCTGTGGCCTTGGCGCAACGATGCGTGCGCCTGCTCCAGGCGCACTTGGCGAATATAGTCGAACAGCGTGCAGCCGTAGCAGGCGCGAAATTTCTGCCGCAGGCTGCTGGCGCTCATGGCGGCCTCTTTGGCTAGAGCCGCGAGGCTATAGGGCTCGGCGGGATGCTGAGTGATGCGCGCGTGCAGTGCTGCTAGGCGGCGTCTGTCTCGGGTGGAGAGGCCGTGATGCTTGGGGAGTGCGGGCGTCGTTTCCGGCAGTCCCAGGCCAATCAGTTGTATCGCGAGACCTTGCCACACGAGGGGCTGGCGCCAGGTGGTGGGTGGTTGCTCACTTATGGTGCAAAGGTGCTGGTGTAAGGCACTCGGCAGCCGCCAACGGTGCAAGGCCGGTTGGCTGCCGGGAGCGGGAAGCCCTAACGGCGCGGTCGTACGCACCGCAATATTCACGGTACTCAGGCGCGGCTGAGCCGGTTGGTGCACCGTTAGCGGGTGGTGGGCATCAAAGTGAGCGCACACTCCCTCCCCGGCACCTAGCTGCAGGTGCTGCTGGCCTATTTGTAGTTGAATCGTGCCTTCCAAAATAATGCTAAAGAACCAGGGGACGCTTTGGTAAGACGTGGAGGTATAGCCGCGCTCTACTTGCAGGTTAGACAGCGTTAGGTGCAGCCCTTGGGGTAAGCCAACATCGTGCACATGGCCCAGCGCGACCGGCTGGTGCTGTAAAGGGGTGCCGTCCACGCGGTAGTGAATGCCAAATCGTTGGCCAAGCTGGACCAGCGAGCGGTGGGTGATTTCGGGCGTGATGAGGCGTTCCTGCGGGGGCATCTGAGCCGTCGCTATCGTGAATGAGGCAGCCAATCAACGCACGATAGCACTATCGCGACGGGAGTCAATGATAGTGATTCTTGTTCGCTAATTTGGGGCAGCTCAGCCTGCCCCATTCTGAGCACAACGGCGGCTTACTCAGTATCGCCAGTGGACGGTTTATCGGACGTTGGTTTCGTCGCCCCGGAGGGGTGCGCAGGGGCGAGCGGCACTTCGGCTTCTACGGGCGTGGACGCGGTGTTGCTAGAGGCTTCTACGGCCGCTTCCAGGCTGGCCACTTGGCGCTCTAGAGCTTCTACCCGCGAGCGGGTGCGCTGCAGCACATCCATCAAAATATCAAAGTCTTCCCGCGATACCAGCTCCAGGCGGTCAAACGCGCCGCGTACCACTTGCTGGACACCTTTCTGAATATCTTCCGGGGCTTGCGACGCATTCTGTAAGCGGTCGCCGATCTGCTGGGCTAAGCGGCTAATGCGGTCTTGGGGCGCCATGGCTCTCTCCTTAAACGATCACGCATAAATGTGAACTGCTTGTGAGTAAGGATACGCAACCCGCCGACGATTCGCATGTACCGTTTGTTAATTAAGCGCGGTGGGCGTACGTGTACAAATGCATCGAAATGGAGCGACTAGCTTTTTTCAATGTTCTTTTATGGTGCAGGGCAAGTCCGGCACGTAGTAGGTAGCGGTGCTTAGTTACCGCCACTTACTTATGTTAATAATTTAAGTTTTTGAATTTAAATAATAAAAAAGTGAGTGGCACGGTATGAGCATTAGTAGGGTAAGCACTAAATTCGGGCGGCCATGCCGCTATCCACCGAGCCAGCAGGGGAGATCCGGGATGAAACTCATCACCGCTATCATCAAGCCATTCAAGCTTGACGACGTTCGTGAAGCACTCGCCGACAACGGCGTTCAAGGGATTACGGTTACTGAAGTGAAAGGCTTTGGTCGCCAAAAGGGGCATACCGAACTCTACCGTGGTGCGGAATACGTGGTCGACTTTCTGCCCAAGGTGAAAGTGGAAGTCGCCGTCGACGATGCGCGCCTGGATAGCGTGCTGGATGCCATCTGCAATGCAGCGAATAGCGGCAAAATCGGCGACGGTAAAGTGTTCGTCACACCGTTGGAAGATGTGATCCGTATTCGTACCGGTGAGCGCGGTGCCGACGCCGTTTAAGGGCCGACTTTGAGTTGCTGATGACGTTGCAACGTCAACAAGTATCTCTTCCAAGTACCTTTTCCAAGTACCTCTTCTTAGTACAAACGGGGAACACCTCATGAATGAGTTAGCTGATTTGAGCTATGCGCTCGATACGTTTTACTTCTTGATCTGCGGCGTGCTGGTCATGTGGATGGCTGCAGGCTTCTCTATGTTGGAGGCGGGCCTAGTTCGCTCCAAAAACACCGCCGAAATCCTGACTAAAAACATCGCACTGTTTGCGATTGCCTGCACCATGTATTTACTGGTGGGCTACTACATCATGTACTCCAGCAGCGCAGGCGGCTTCCTGCCGAACCTGGGCTTCTTGATCGGTACTGAAAACAGCGCCGATGCAGTGCTGGCCGGTGGCGACGATGCGCCTTACTACTCGATGCGCTCTGACTTCTTCTTCCAGGTGGTGTTTGTGGCCACCGCCATGTCGATTGTTTCGGGTGCCGTGGCTGAGCGTATGAAGCTGTGGGCATTCCTGGCCTTTGCCGTGGTGATGACTGCGTTCATCTACCCGGTGTCTGGCTACTGGACCTGGGGCGGCGGCTGGTTGTCTGAAGTGGGCTACTCTGACTACGCGGGTTCCGGCATTGTGCACATGGCCGGTGCGGCTGCAGCGCTTGCAGGTGTGCTGGTACTTGGCCCGCGTAAAGGCAAGTACGGTAAAGATGGCTCTATCCACGCCATTCCCGGTGCCAATATGCCGCTGGCAACGCTGGGTACCTTCATCCTGTGGATGGGCTGGTTCGGCTTCAACGGTGGCTCTGAGCTGAAAATGTCCGATATCGGTTCAGCTAACAACGTTGCGCAAGTGTTCGTGAACACCAACGCAGCGGCTGCTGGTGGTGTCATCGCCGCGCTTATTCTAGCCAAGCTGTGGTTCCGCAAGGCGGACCTCACCATGGCGCTGAACGGTGCGCTGGCTGGCCTGGTCGCTATCACCGCTGACCCGCTTTCTCCTTCAGCGCTGGGTGCTGCCATTATTGGCGCAGTAGGTGGCCTGATTGTTGTCGCGGCTATCGTAACGTTGGACAAACTGAAGCTGGACGATCCGGTTGGTGCGATCTCCGTTCACGGTGTGGTCGGTATCTGGGGTGTGTTGGCAGTACCGCTGAATAATGGCGATGCTTCTTTCGGTGCACAGTTGATCGGTATCGTGGGCATCTTTGGCTGGGTCTTCATCGCAAGCTTAGTGGTATGGCTGGTGCTGAAAGCGATCATAGGTATCCGCGTTAGCGAAGAAGAAGAGTATGAAGGCGTCGATATCGCTGAGTGCGGTCTGGAAGCCTACCCCGAGTTTAGCGTTAAGAAATAAGCTTGCGCTAATCATGTGAGCTGGCGTGCTCCTTTTGGCCTCCCCACCGTGGGAGGCCTTTTTGTCCTTCACAGGTAGGTTGCACGCTGGTTGTTATGAGCTAGGTACATACGGGTTTTTTATTCTCCGCCCATGGCGGTGTATGCTTAACCGACTGGGTAACGGGCTTGGCTATGCAAGCGCCCCGCCAACCTTGATGGGTTATGACAACCGTTTAACAACGCTGTTTTGATAACAGTGGGCCACCAAGCTAGAGGATGTCGCAATGAAATTGATCTCAGCCATTATCAAGCCGTTCAAGCTTGATGACGTACGCGAATCGCTCTCTGATATCGGCGTGCAGGGCATTACGGTAACGGAAGTGAAAGGCTTTGGCCGTCAGAAAGGCCACACGGAACTCTACCGTGGTGCGGAGTACGTGGTGGATTTCCTGCCCAAGGTGAAGCTGGAAGTCGCCGTTGACGACGATATGGCCGAGCAGGTGATCGACGCGATTACCCAGGTCGCCAATACCGGTAAGATCGGTGACGGTAAAATCTTTGTGATGCCCCTTGAGCAGGTCATCCGTATCCGTACTGGTGAAACCGGTAAAGACGCGGTTTAACGGTGAAGCGTCAGTAGTGAAGGGTAAGGCGTGAACAGTGAGTTGCGCTGAATAGACAAAGCCCCTGTGGATATCATCCACAGGGGCTTTGTGCATAAGGCGATGGTGATACGGGCTACGATTTTCTATTCACCATTCACCATTCACCATTCACCATTCACCATCCAAGCAGCACTTACTTCTCAACGAACGCACGCTCGATGACGTAGTCGCCCGGCTCGCCCATACGCGGGGAGATGTTCAGGCCCAGCTCATCGAGCAGGGCGCTGGTGTCGTCCAGCATCGCCGGGCTGCCGCAAATCATCGCGCGGTCTTGGCGCGGGTCGATGGGCGGTAGGCCGGTGTCCTCGAACAGCTTGCCGGTGCGAATATGGTCGGTCAGGCGACCCATGGTGTGAAACTCTTCGCGAGTCACCGTGGGGTAGTACACCAGCTTCTCGGCGATCTCTTCGCCCAGGTACTCGTGGGCGGGCAGCTCTTTGGTGATGAAGTCGGCGTAGGCCAGCTCAGAGACTTCACGCACGCCATGTACCAGCACCACTTTTTCAAAGCGCTCGTAGATTTCCGGGTCTTGGATCAGGCTCATAAACGGCGCCAAGCCAGTGCCGGTCGAGAGCATATACAGGTTGCGGCCCGGCAGCAGGTCGTCGCACACCAGTGTGCCGGTCGGCTTGCGGCTGACCATGATCTGGTCGCCCACTTTCAGGTGTTGCAGGCGCGAGGTGAGCGGGCCATCCGGCACCTTGATGCTGAAGAACTCAAGGTGATCTTCGTAGTTGGGGCTGGCGATGGAGTAAGCGCGCATCAGGGGTTTGCCGTCCACTTCCAGGCCGATCATAACGAACTGGCCGTTCTTGAAGCGCAGGCTGCGCTCGCGAGTGGTGCGGAAGCTGAATAGGGTATCGTTCCAGTGGTGAACGCTTAACACTTCTTCCAGGGCAAACTTGCTCATGCTAACTCCTCCAGGGGCAGCGAGGCCTAAGCCTTGCTCGCCATATTCCAAAAAAGAATAAAAAATAGCTCTATAGGTTGCTCTCAATTCTAAATAAGGGTGGTATATCTGTTAAGCAAATTATCTTGATAACGCTTATCTTTAAAATCGATATATCCCTTCGCCGATCACTCTACAGATAGGTTTTGGTCATGCACTACACCCTGCGTCAGCTAGAAGTCTTCGTAGCCGTTGCCCAGCACGAGAGCGTTTCCCACGCGGCGCGCGCGCTGGCCATGTCGCAATCGGCTACCAGCACGGCGCTGGCCGAGCTGGAGCGCCAGTTCGATTGCCAACTGCTTGATCGCATCGGGAAACGGCTGAAACTCAACGCGCTCGGCTTCCAGCTACTGCCCAAGGCGGTGGCCCTGCTCGACCGCGCCGAGGAGGTCGAGGAGCTACTGCGGGGCCAACAGGGCGTGGGCGCATTGGACGTGGGGGCAACGCTCACCATTGGTAACTATCTCGCCACGCTGCTGATCAGCGATTTTATGCAGCGCTATCCTGGCAGCCGGGTGCGGCTGGCGGTGCGCAATACGCGGCATATTATCGAGGGCGTGCGCCAGCACTCGCTGGATTTAGGGCTGATTGAGGGGCAGTGCGATGACGATATGATCATCAGCCAGCCCTGGGTCGAGGATGAGCTGTGCGTATTCTGCTCGCCGCGCCACCCGCTGGCGGGGCGGGAGCATCTGGAGCTGGATCAGCTGCTGCGGGAGGATTGGATCATGCGTGAGGAGGGCTCAGGCACGCGCATGACGCTGGAGCATGCCGCCCGCCACCGTCGTAGCCGGTTCAATACGCTGTTGGAGCTGGAGCATACCGAGGGCATTAAACGCGCGGTGGAGTCGGGATTAGGGATTGGCTGCGTGTCGCGGCTGGCACTGCGTGATGCCTTCCGGCGCGGCAGCTTGGTGCCGCTGCCCACGCCGGAGTTGGATCTCAAGCGCCAGTTCACGTTCATTTGGCATCGCCACAAGTACCTCACCACCGGCGTGCGGGAGTTTTTACGCCTCTGCCGCGAAATGACCGCCGGGGCCAAGCGCAGTGACGATATTCCGCTGCCACCGATTCCCTAGCGGTTACACCTTGGCCTTTTCAGGGCTTGGCAGCGCCTGAGCCAGGTGCTGCGACGCCTCTAGCGTAAAGCCACCCACTAGCGCGGCCAGCCTGTCCGCTTGGTCTTTAAGCTGCTCGGCCGCGGTGGTGGACTCTTGCACCAGGGCGGCGTTTTGCTGGGTCATCTGATCCAGGTCGGTCACCGCGATGCTGACTTGGTTGATCCCGTCGTTCTGCTCACCGGCTGCCGTACTGATATCGCCCAGCATTTGGGTGACGCGCGTCACGCTATCGGCCAGCTCGTGCATGGCGGCTTCGGCGTCGCGTACCATTTGCGTGCCGCTTTCGACCTTATCGGCAGACGCATCGATGCGCTGGCGAATGTCCTTGGCGGCGTCGCTGCTGCGCGAGGCGAGCTTGCGCACTTCATCGGCCACCACGGCAAAGCCGCGCCCGTGTTCGCCAGCCCGCGCTGCTTCTACTGAGGCGTTGAGTGCCAGCAGGTTGGTTTGGAAGGCAATGCTGTTCATCAGCAAGAGGCGAAAGAGTGTATCGAGTGCCATCCTTGAACCAGTAGAACAAAGATTCATGGTTAACGCATGACATGGCCGCCACCGCGAGCGCTGCGGCGGCCATGGAGGAGTGGCAGACGAGACGTTTAGAAGGTCTCTGACGTGCGCGGTAAGCGATCCTGCGGCGCTTGCAGCGCGGGTGATGCCGCGTTAGAGAGTTTGAAACTGCTGATCGTGCCGGTCAGGCGATCCGCCTGCTCTTTCAACTGCTCGGCGGCGGTGGTGGACTCTTCCACCATGGCGGCGTTTTCCTGGGTCATCCGGTCCAGCTCGGCCACGGCGATGTTGACCTGTTTGATGCCATCGCTTTGCTCGCTGGTTGCAGCGTTGATCTCTTCCAGTACGTCGGTTACGCGGGTGATGTGGTCTACGATATCCTTCATCGTGCTACCCGCATTGCGTACCAACGAGGTGCCGTTATTCACCTTGGCTTGCGAGTCTTCGATCAGTTTCTGGATATCGTTGGCCGCGTCGCTGCTGCGGCCAGCCAGTTTGCGCACTTCCTCTGCCACGACGGCAAAGCCACGGCCATGCTCGCCAGCCCGCGCTGCTTCTACCGAGGCGTTGAGCGCCAGCAGGTTGGTCTGGAAGGCAATGCTGTTCATCAGCGTGACGATCTCGCCAATCTTGTTGGAGGCGTCGGAAATATCTTCCATGGTGGTGACCACGTTCGACACCACCTGACCGCCCTCTTTCGCGACTTCGGTGGCCGCGTGGGAGAGCTTGTTGGCTTCCTGTGCTGAGGCCGCCGTGTGCTGCACGGTGCTGGTGATTTGCTCTACCGATGCGGAGGTTTGCTGAAGGCTAGACGCCGCGTTGTCGGTACGGCGGGAGAGGTCTTGGCCGCCCATGGCAATCTCGTTAGCGGCGTGGTGCACCGATTCGCTGCTGGTGCGCACATCGATTAAGACGTGCTCCATTTTGTTAACAAAGCGGTTAAAGGCGCTAGCGATTTGAGTGACTTCGTCGTTGCCTTCTTCTGGCAGACGCTGGGTGAGGTCGCCCTCGCCGGAGGCGATATTATCCATCGCGTTGCGCACCCCCAGCAGGCGGCGCAACAGTAGCGACAGCAGCAGCCCAAATACCACAGCGGTAATGGCCGCGACGATCAGCAGGGTAACGATGGACGTGGTGGCAATGGCGCGCAGGTCTGCGGTGGCCTCTGCTTCGTCTAACGCGACGACCAACTGCCAACCGCTGTTGCCGCCTACAGCACTGCCCATTAGCAGTTTATCGCTGCCTTGCAGAGCTAGCGGCTGTGGGGAGTCTGCCTGCACGATGCGAGTGAGGTCCGAAGGCGTGAGCGCATCGCTTAATACACTTGAAGGCTCCAGCGTCAGCGACTCATCCGGATGGGCAACCAGCGTGCCATCGTTGGTGGTTAGAAAGCCAAAGCTAGACGGTGTGGGGGAAATGCTGGCAACAATATCGATAACGTCAGCAATCGTAATATCGGCCCCAACCACAGCGGCTAGTTCGCCGTTTTGATAGAAGGGGCGAGCGAAGGTAATGATCAGGCCGCCCGTTTGAGCATCGACATACGGGGCGGTGATGATAGTGTCTTGCGCGTTCACCGCGCCTTGATACCAGGGACGCTGGCGTGGGTCATAATCGCTAGGGGGTTGCCAGCCGTCTGAGAAAATTCCCTCTGATGTGGACGGGTAAGCAATGTAAGCGGTCATAAAGTCGCCAGAATCGGCTAATTGTCGCAAGGCTTGTAGCGGCTCTTCGCTACCTGCAGTGTGTTCCATGCTGGCTAACATCGTGTAGCGCGCATTGAACCACTCATCGATGGCCTGTGTGTTTCCATTCACAACAGCGCTTAGGTTGCGATTAACCTGCTCACTATTGTGATGCTTTACAGTCGTGTAACTAGCAATGCCATTCACCGTTAAAGCCAACACAATAGCGATAAGGGCCGCTAGCAAGATACGTAAACGTAGGGAAGAAAACATAGTCGCTCTCGGGATCATCAGGGTTCATGATGGGTATCGGCGAGAGCGACTACGCCTTTAGTAAAAAGCAGGAAAAAAGTTAGTAAGCGCTAACTGTAGTGTTAACGAAGATCGCTGACCGCGTTCTGAATATCAGCCATGGACGCTTTGCTGAGGTCTTTCGAGAGCGTGTGGGTGACCAGCTTCTGCGTGGGGTTATCGAGCTTCTCTTTGAGCAGCCCCAAGAACTTGGGAGGCGCGACCATGATCAGCTTGTCCATGCTGTTGTCCACCCGCGCAGTGTAGAGTCGCTGGGCGACTTCTTTGGCAAACAGCTCGTTTTCATGTTGGGAGGCCGCGCCTTCCTCGCCGGATGAGCGCGATGACGTTGACGTAGACTCATGAACATCGGCACCGCGGCGGTCCGTGATCAAGTCGCCTTCATGCAGCCTGCCTGCAGCGTGTACCAAGCTCTCCTGCTCGGCGAGGTGAAGTGCATCACGGGTGAAGATACGTGCCCGAGCGGCGTCGGCTACCACGATATAGGTGGTCATTGTCATACGTCCTCCATGTCATTGATTACCCTTTAACCATGGCAACCGTTCCGTGTTTGGTCAAACACGGTTTTCATAGAGAAAAGAGCATGGATATAGACGACTCACGTCATCATTGGCGAAACCGCTATCTGCTGATGCGCCACGGCCATAGCCAGGCTAACGCACAAGGCACCATCATCAGCTCCCCCGAGCGAGGGCTGTTGGCGTATGGGCTGTCGCCGCAGGGCGAGCAGCAGCTGGCAGATACCGTCGCACGGTGGCACTGGCCGGTACCCACACAGGTCGTGCATTCGGACTTTTTACGCACCACGCACACCGCCGCCCGAGTGGCCGCCGCGTTTGGGTTGGAGATGCAAAAAGAGGAGCGCTTGAGGGAGCGCCACTTTGGTGAATTGGAGGGCAAGGCGGATAGCCACTACCCGGAGGTGTGGGCCTTCGATGCCCAGAACGCCGACCACACCCAGTGGCAGGTGGAGCCGGTCAAGCGTGTCGCGGCGCGCATGGTCGCTGCGCTGGAAGCGTTGGAGCAACGCTTTGAGGGTGAAACGGTGCTGGTGGTCAGCCACGGCGACCCCCTGCAAATTCTGCTCACGGCGCTGGCGGGCAAGCCGCTGACGAAGCATCGGGAGCAGCCTGCGCTACTGCCTGCCAGCATTACGCTTGTGGGCGGTTAAGCGCCCTCTTTAGGAGGAATCCAGGCGATCATATCTACCTCCACATCCGCACTGCCCGCAAGCCCGGTCACGCCGATGCAGGTGCGGGTGGGCAGCGTTAATGCCCCAGAATCTGGCTCAAGAAGAGCTGGGTGCGCTCGGACTGCGGGTTATTGAAGAACGGCTCAGGCGCGTTCTCTTCAATGATTTGCCCTTGGTCCATAAAGATCACGCGGTCGGCCACGGTTTTGGCAAAGCCCATCTCGTGGGTGACACAGAGCATGGTCATGCCTTCTTCGGCCAGTTCCACCATGACGTCCAGCACTTCCTTGATCATTTCCGGGTCAAGGGCAGAGGTGGGCTCGTCAAACAGCATCACGTCCGGGTGCATGCACAGCGATCGGGCAATGGCGACCCGCTGCTGCTGACCACCGGAGAGTTGGCCAGGATATTTCTTGGCCTGCTCGGCGATGCGCACGCGCTCCAGGTACTGCATGGCCATGGCTTCGGCCTCTTTGCGGGGCTTCTTCTGCACCCACATCGGTGCGATACAGCAGTTCTCCAGCACCGTGAGGTGAGGGAACAGGTTGAAGTGCTGGAACACCATGCCGACGCTACGGCGAATCTGCTCGATGCGTTTAACATCTTGGGTCAGCGGCACGCCGCCGACCACGATCTCGCCCTTTTGGTGCTCTTCCAGGTGGTTGATGCAGCGGATCATGGTGGATTTTCCCGAGCCAGAAGGCCCGCAAATGACGATCCGTTCGCCGCGTTTTACTTCCAGGTAGATATCGCGCAGCACGTGGAAATCGCCGTACCACTTGTTCACGCCGCGCATTTCAACCATCAGGTCAGAAGTACTGGTACCAGGGTTGTTGGTGGCTGCTTGAGTCATGTCACTATCCTGCTAAAAAATCGTTGATAAAAGCGGCGTTAGCGCTTGTGGCCGGTATGCAGCTTGCGTTCTAGGTACTGACTGTAGCGCGACATGCTGAAACAGAAGATCCAGAACATGAAGGCCGCAAAGACATAGCCTTCCAACGAGAAGCCTAACCAGCGTGAGTCGGCCAGTGCCGCTTGCACGATCCCCAAAAGGTCAAAGAGCCCGATAATCATGACCAGGGTGGTGTCTTTAAACAGCGAGATAAACGTATTCACGATGCCGGGAATCATCATCTTCAGCGCTTGGGGAAGAATGATCAGCCCCATGCGCTTCCAGTAAGTCATGCCGAGCGCTGCCGCGGCCTCTTCCTGGCCTTTTGGAATCGCCTGCAAGCCGCCACGAATGACCTCTGCCATATAGGCGCTCTGGAACAGCGTTAAGCCGATCAGGGCACGCACTAGGCGGTCAACGCTCATATCGGAGGGCAGGAACAGCGGCAGCATGACCGAGGCCATAAACAGCACGGTGATCAGCGGCACGCCACGCCAGAACTCGATAAAGATGACGCAGAAGCTCTTGACGATGGGCATGTTCGAACGCCGCCCCAGGGCCAGCACGATACCGATCGGCAGCGCGCCTACCATGCCCACGGTGGCCAGCAGCAGGGTCAGCATCAGGCCGCCCCAGCGATGGGTCGGCACACGCGGCAGGTCGAAATAGCCGCCGTGCAGCAGCACGTAGGCGATCACGGGGAAGCCGACCAGCGCAAACACGGCCACCCAGTGCTTGAAGGGCAGGCGTGGAATCGCCAGCCAGGCAATCAGGGTGAAGAACCCGGCAAAGACGATATTGGCACGCCAGATTTCCGAGCGCGGGTACAGGCCGTAGATGAACTGGGTGAAGCGTGCGTTGATGAACACCCAGCAGGCGCCTTCGCGAGAGCAGTCGTCGCGGGTAGTGCCTACCCAGTCGGCGTTGATAAACGCCCATTGCACCGTGGGAACCACGAGCAGGTAGAGAATATACAGGCCGATCAGAGTAAAGATCGTGTTGATCGGGCCGTTGAACAGGTTGCTGCGTAGCCATGCCACAGGGCCCACAGAACTGCTGGGCGCCGGCTTTGGCTCGATCATCGTTCGGTTGTGAATCATGGGAATGCCCTCGACAACGGCCTAGCGTTCAACCAGCGCCACACGGGCGTTGAACCAGTTCATGAACATGGAGACCAGCAGACTGATGGTCAGATAAACCGCCATGGTCATGGCAATGACCTCGATGGCTTGGCCTGTCTGGTTCAGCGTGGTGCCTGCAAAGACCGAAACGAGGTCCGGGTAGCCAATGGCCGTGGCCAGCGACGAGTTCTTGATCAGGTTGAGGTACTGGCTGGTGAGCGGGGGGATGATGACCCGCAGCGCCTGCGGAATGACCACCAGACGCAGCACCAGGTTACGCGGCAGGCTCAGCGCTTGTGCGGCCTCGGTTTGGCCATGGGAAATGGCCTGAATGCCGGAGCGCACGATTTCGGCGATGAACGAGGCGGTGTAGATCGATAGTGCAAACCATAGCGCCAGGAACTCGGGAATCACCGTAATACCGCCGCGGAAGTTAAAGCCACGCAGTTCGGGCATTTCCCAAGTGATAGGCACGCCAGTCACCAACATAACCAACAGCGGCAAGCCAAAAATCAGCGCAAAGGAGATCCAGTAGGCAGGAATACGTTTCCCCGTGGCTTCCTGGCGGCGCTTCGCCCAAATCACCAGCGCAATGCTGGCCACAATGGCGATCACAAAGGTCACGGGAATTAGCCCAAAACCGGACTCAAACAGCGGTTCTGGTAGATACAGTCCGCGCACGTTGAGGAAAAACGCTTCCCCAAAGGCAAGGCTGTCCCTGGCGCTTGGCAGAGTGCGCAGCACGGCAAAGTACCAAAAGAAAATCTGCAGCAGCAGCGGAATGTTACGAAAGGTTTCGATATACGCGGCGGCTAGCTTGGCGATCAGCCAGTTGGGCGATAGACGAGCGATACCGACAATAAAACCAATGATGGTGGCGGCGATCACGCCTAACCCACCCACCAGCAGCGTATTCAGCAGGCCCACGAAGAAGGTGCGGCCATAGGTGCTTTGGGAGGAGTAGTCGATCAGACTCTGCACGATCCCAAAACCGGCGGTATTGTTTAGGAAACCAAAGCCGGTGGTGATACCCCGTGAGGATAAGTTGTCTTGAACATTGCCGACAATATAGAACAGAAACACAATGACAGCGGCAATCAATAGACACTGGAAAATGAGCGCACGCTTGGCGCGGTCTCGCCAAAACGGTGGCTTGTGGCCAGCCGGGCGAGCATTAGGTCTTACAGACATGGATGGCGTCTCCGCGATACGGCAGGTCAATCAGATGGCCCGCCATTCCCTGTTAAGAGGGAGCGGCGGGCCGGGGTCAAGCGAGACGCTTAGCGAATCGGCGGTGCGTACTGAATGCCGCCTTGGGTCCACAGAGCGTTAATACCACGCTCAATTTCCAGCGGTGAGCCCATGCCTACGTTGCGATCAAAGCTTTCGCCGTAGTTACCTACCTGACTCAGAATGTTGTAAGCCCAGTCGGCTTCTAAGCCCATACCTTCACCGTAGTTGCCGTCCTGACCCAGCAGGCGAGCAATATCCGGGTTGTCTGAGTTGAGCATCTCGTCAACGTTTTCGCTGGTAATGCCATACTCTTCACCGTTGATCATGGCGAACAGCGACCATTTTACGATGTTGAACCACTCATCGTCGCCTTGACGTACCACTGGGCCCAGCGGCTCTTTGGAGATGATGTCAGGCAGAATCATTGCAGAAGCGGGGTCGTCCAGTTGGATGCGTAAGGCCGCTAGCTGAGAAGTGTCGGAGGTCAGCACGTCACAGCGGCCAGCTTGGAAGCCGCCCACGGTTTGCTCAGACGTGTCGAATACGATGGGGTCAAACTCCATGCCATTGGCACGGAAGTAGTCGGCGACGTTAAGCTCGGTGGTAGTACCAGACTGGATACAGATCGCGGCGCCATCGAGTTCGTCTGCGCTGCTAATACCTAAATCCTTGTTCACCATGAAGCCGATACCGTCGTAGAAGGTAACGCCGGTGAAGTTCAGGCCCAAGGTGGTGTCACGGGTAGTGGTCCAAGTGGTGTTACGGGACAGTACATCCACTTCGCCAGACTGCAGCGCGGTGAAACGCTCAACAGCATTCAGGGAGATGTAGTTGACGGCATCCGCGTCGCCCAGTACCGCTGCAGCAACGGCGCGACATACGTCAACGTCGAGGCCCTGCCAGTTACCGCTATCATCTGGGGCGGAAAAACCTGGTAGGCCGTCGCTAACGCCACACTGTACAGCACCGCGCGCGCGGGTATCTTCTAACGTATTGGCTTGTGCGGTGGCGATACCGGCGAGGGAGATGGCACCCGCTGAGGCGAGCAGTACCAGGTGTTTCTTATTAATCATGTTTGTTCCCCTTCCTCGATTTAATGTCATTATGCATGGTGATGCATCATTAAAAGCTAGCAAGGAAGGTGCCAAGAAAGATATGCCGTCAAATTCAGCGCTTTTCAACGTAAAATCAGCGAATTTGACGAAGGTAGTGGTGCAAAAAAGTAGGTCAGCAGCTACGCGTTGCGCTTTTTTGGTGCGCAGCCGCTGGCGGAGGTCGGTGGCTAGTCGCCTAGCGTGTCAGCGAATAGGTGGCGCGTACTGAATGCCGCCATCTTTCCACAGAGCGTTCAGGCCGCGCGCAATGTTGAAATCAGAGTCCGCGCCCACGTTACGGTCATAAATGTCCGCATAGTTACCCACCTGTTTGACGATTTGGTAAGCCCAGTCTGACGAAAGGCCCATGGCTTCACCAAAATCGCCATCTTGCCCAAGTAGGCGCATCACATCGGGGTTTTCTGAGCTTAGCTGCTCATCCACGTTGGCTTGACTGACGCCCAGCTCTTCGGCATTCAGCATGGCAAACAGCGACCACTTCACGATGTTGAACCACTGGTCATCGCCTTGGCGCACTGCTGGGCCAAGCGGCTCTTTGGAGATGATCTCCGGTAGTACCACGGCCATATTGGGGTCGGCCAGTTGAATGCGCTGGGCATAGAGCTGCGAGGCATCCGAGCTCAATACGTCGCAGCGGCCTGCTTCGAAGCCTGCAATCGACTGTTCAGGTGAATCAAACACCACCGCATCATAGGTCATGTTGTTAATGCGGAAGTAGTCGGAAAGGTTTAGTTCGCTGGTGGTGCCTGACTGAGTGCAAATAGCCGCCCCATCCAGTTCTTTGGCGCTCTGTACGCCGAGGTCGCTGGCCACCATAAACGCCTGGCCGTCGTAGTAGCTGACGCCAGTGAAGTTCATCCCTAGCGTGGTGTCGCGGCTAGAGGTCCAGGTGGTGGTGCGGGAGAGCACGTCCACCTCGCCAGACTGCAGCGCGGCAAAACGCTCCACCGAGTCTAACGGTACGAAATTGACTTTGCTGGCATCACCTAGCGCGGCAGCGGCAATGGCGCGGCACACATCGGTGTCCAGGCCGCGGTATTGGTCGTTATCGTCCAGCGATGAGAAGCCGGGCTGGGCGGCGTTAACGCCGCAGCGCACGCTGTCGCGCTCTTGAACAGCCTCAAGGGTATCGGCCATGGCCGTGGCAGGTACCCAGAGGGTCGGGGCTAATAGAGTGATTCCCAATCCTAACCAACGCGTGGTGTTCATTTGTTATTCCTTAACGTCGAGCGCAGCAACACTTGCGCATAAAAAAGGCCGAGCAGAGCCCGGCCTGATGCATGACGTTACCGCAACCTTATGCGAAGTCTTTACGCATAAAGGGCGGCAGCGCCAGGGCACCACGGTGGGCATCTACTGTGTAGTACTGTAGCGGCATTTCGTGGCTGGCGGCAGCCTCTTCGCGGAAGCTTTCAACGCTGGTCGCTTTACCGGCCAACGTCACGCTCCACCAACCCGAGGGATACACCGGTTGGGGGAAAGGTAGCGTGGCAACGCTATCGAAGCCTGCTTCGCGCATGTCGTTGCGCAGTTCGCGAATGATCGAACCGCTATGATAAAGCGGCGATTCGCTCTGCTGTACCATCACCCCGCCGCTTTTCAGAATGCGGTGGCAGCGCTTCAAAAAGTCGGTTTTGAACAGGCCTTCGGCTGGGCCGACCGGGTCGGTGGAGTCGATGATCAGCACGTCGATACTCTCGTCGGCCGCGTCGTCTACCCACTTCACGCCGTCGGCAAACAGCAGCTCGGCGCGGGGGTCGCCGTTGGCTTCTACCAGCGACGGGAAGAAACGCTCGGAAGCCTTGGTCACTTCTTCATCAATATCGATCTGAGTGACTTTTTCAACGCCCGGATGGCGCAGCACTTCTTTCAACGTGCCGCAGTCGCCGCCGCCAATGATCACCACCCGCTTGGGGTCTTGGTGGGTGAACAGCGCCGGGTGGGCGATCATTTCGTGATATAGGAAGTTGTCGCGATCGGTGAGCATCACACAGCCATCCAGCACCATCAGGTTGCCGTAGGTTTCGGTGGCGTACACTTCCAGGTGCTGGTAAGGGCTCTGCACATCCAGCAGCTTTTCGGTCACTTTCAGCGAGAAAGCGCTGCCGTGGCTATCAAAAACTTCGGTAAACCACTGGTCGTCGCGTAAGTCGCTCATTGCTTGGCTCCTGGGCACTGGTCGTTCGTTTGAGTCGGAATGCCCTGATGGTACTGCGGGCTTAAGTCGTGCAGCGCCTCCATAAAGGCGGTGACGTGATCGGGATTGGTAAACTGGCTGATGCCGTGGCCCAAATTGAACACGTGGCCCGGGCCGTGGCCGTAGCTCTCCAACACGCGGGCCACTTCGGCGCGAATGGCCGAAGGGCGAGCAAACAGCACGTTGGGGTCTAAATTACCCTGCAGGGCGACTTTATGGCCTACGCGGGCGCGGGCGTCGGAAAGCTCGGTCGACCAGTCGATACCCAGCGCGTCGGCACCGGCGCAAGCAATGTGTTCAAGCCACTGGCCGCCGTTTTTGGTGAACAGGATCACCGGCACGCGGCGGCCATCGTGTTCACGGATCAGCCCGGAAACGATCTGCTCCATATAGCGCAGCGAGAACTCTAAATAAGCAGGCGTGGAGAGCGCGCCGCCCCAGGTATCAAAAATCTGTACCGCCTGGGCACCGGCGCGGATCTGCGCATTCAGGTAGTCGGTGACCGCTTGTGCCAGGGTGTCCAGCAGCTGGTGCATGGTGTCCGGCGTGTCATACAGCATGGTTTTTAAGTGACGGAAGTCTTTGCTGGAGCCGCCTTCCACCATATACGTCGCCAGCGTCCAGGGGCTGCCGGAGAAACCGATCAGCGGCATGCGGCCGTTCAGCTCGCGGCGAATCGTGGATACCGCCCGCATCACGTAGTCCAGGTCGCGCTCGGCGTTTGGCACCGTCAGCGCAGCGACTTCTTCCGGTGTGCGGACGGTTTTTCTGAATTTGGGGCCTTCACCGGTTTCGAAGTAGAGGCCCAGCCCCATGGCATCGGGGATGGTCAAAATATCCGAAAACAGAATTGCAGCGTCGAGCGGGTAGCGCTCTAGCGGCTGGAGGGTCACTTCACAAGCCAGGTCATGATTGCGGCACAGGTCCATAAAGCTGCCTGCGTCGGCGCGGCTGGCGCGGTACTCCGGCAGGTAGCGGCCGGCTTGGCGCATCATCCACACCGGAGTGCGGTCAACGGGCTGGCGAGCCAGCGCGCGAAGAAAACGGTCGTTTTGCAAAGGTGTGGTGGTCATAAACACTTGCTCTTGAGAAATTTGCCCGCATTGTAAGGGAGTCATCGTACCTGAAGATAGGAATTGTACGTGAAGATAGCCGTGGGTGGCGGCGCAAACCGTGGCAAAAATCGTCGCACCCCGCTAAGACCGTGAGGCCTGCGCGGCTTCCTGGTAAACTGTCCGCCCACTTCGCCAACACTGGTGTGGTTAACTGGTTTGGTTAATCAGCGAGGAACCCTGTGACCATTCGCTTCATTGCTGCCTCTCGGCTGCCCACTCCCTGGGCCACATTCACCATGCATGGCTTCGAAGACGACGCCACGGGTAAAGACCATATCGCCCTAACGTTGGGCGATGTGAGCGGCGGCGAGCCGGTGTTAGGGCGCGTGCACTCTGAGTGTTTAACCGGCGATGCGCTATTCTCCATGCGCTGCGACTGCGGCTACCAGCTGCAAGAAGCGCTGAAGCGTATTGCCGAAGAGGGGCGCGGCGTGCTGCTCTATTTACGCCAGGAAGGGCGTGGCATTGGCCTGCTCAATAAAATTCGCGCCTATCATCTGCAGGACCAGGGCGCCGATACCGTAGAAGCCAACGAGCAGCTCGGCTTTGGCGCCGACATGCGCCGCTACGACCTCTGCGTGCCGATGCTCAACCACTTGGGCATTACCGCGCTCAAGCTGATGACCAACAACCCCCGCAAGGTGGATGCGCTAACCCGCGATGGCGTGAACGTCGTCGAGCGTCTGCCCATTACCACCGGTTTAAACCCCCACAACGAACAGTACCTCTCCACCAAAGCGGGCAAGCTCGGCCACATGATGGTGCTGGATGACTTTACCCAAGCCAGCGATGTGGATATCGAGCGTAAGGGGTAGCGTTCAATCTTGCGCTGCCGCCTGCTCTTTTTCGGCGGCGCGGGCAAGCGCTGGGCGATTGGCGTGGCGGGCGCGATAGGCCACCAGCGGCTCCGGCAAGCGATGTTTCATGCTTGTGGCCCAAGTGAGCGTGTGCGTTAAGAACAGATCCGCCAACGTGAAGGTATCACCCACTAGATTTTCCTGGCCACGATAGCGGCGCTCGAGCGCGAGCAGGGCTCGCTGGAATTCCCAAGCGGCGGTGGGTAGCACTGAGGGGACTCGCTTATCTTGAGGCAGGGCGAACTTGTGCTTGGCCTGTAACCACAGCGGCTGCTCGATCTCGGTAACGATAAAGCTGAGCCACTGGTCGACCTGGGCGCGCTCGGCAACGCTTTGAGGCAGCAGTTGCCCAGCGCCATACTGCTCGGCGAGATAACGGCAGATAGGCGCAGACTCAAACAGCATTAGCTCGCCATCTTCCAGCACCGGCACCTTGCCATCCGGGTGGCGAGCAAGATGCTCGGTACTTTGCCCCTCGCCTTTATCCAGCGCTACGTGGTGGCACTGGTACTCTAGGCCCAGCTCTTCAAGCGTCCAAGCAGCGCGTAGCGAGCGGGAATTGGGAAAGCTGTATAGCGTGATCATTTGGCGGCTCCAGGCAGTACCGTGAAGTTTTCACTGTAGCGACTCCCTGGAACCCTGTCACGAGCTACTAGCCCCGCGCCGCGCGGATGCGCTCGTAGGCATTGCCAATCTCGCTGGTGCGGGCCTGCGCCACCTCGCGCATGCTCTCCGGAAGCCCCTTGCCCGCCAGCTTGTCCGGGTGATTCTGGCTCATCAGGCGACGATACGCTTTCTTGATCTCGGCGTCGCTGGCGTCTTCTGATACCCCAAGAACGCGGTAAGCATCTTTTAAGGCTTCTTCGCTGGCACCTTGGGAGTTGGCCGCCGCACCGTGCAGCATCGCTTCGATTTGCTGAACTTCGGCCTCGCTACAGCCAACGCCGCGGGCAACGCGCAGAATCATCTCGTGCTCGGCGGGGTGCAGCACGCCATCGGCGGCAATCGCGCTCAACTGAACCTGTAAAAACACTTGGCGCAGTACCGGCTGGCGCTGGGTGAGGCGGTTGACCTTGGCCAGCTCGGCATCCAGGTTGAAGTCAGCCGCGCGGCCCCGGTCAAAGGCGGCGCGAGCTTTGGCGCGGTGCTCGCCCTGCAGGTGCATTTGATCGAAGAGCTTTTCGGCAACGTCTAGCTCGCCCTCGGTGACTTTGCCATCGGCTTGGCAGAGGCAGCCCATCACGGAGAAGATCGATTCCAAAAAGCCTTCTTGAATTTGCACACGGGCAGCGTTCAAGCGACGGCTGATGCGCCGACCCAGCCACCAGCCAAGGCCGCCACCTACGAGTAAGCCAATGGGGCCACCGACGGCAAGGCCAATCAAACCAAACACAATAATTAGAAATAACATAGACATCTCAACAGGTTAAAAATACGTGGTTCACACGCGGAGGTTACGGCAGCCGGGCGCGAATAGCGCGCTCGATGCCTTCAGCGTCCAGGCCGCAGTCGCGCAATAGCTCGGCGGGGGTGCCGTGTTCCACAAAGGCGTCCGGCAGGCCTAAGTTCAGCACTTCCACCTGAACGCCTTCCGCGTTGAGCAGCTCGTTCACTGCGCTACCCGCGCCGCCCGCAATGACGTTCTCTTCCAGGGTGACCAGCAGTTCATGCTCGTCCGCCGCGTGGAGCACAGCATCGCGGTCCAGTGGTTTCACCGAGCGCATGTTGATATGGGTGGCGTTGAGCTTCTCAGCCACTTCGGCGGCGGCGCTATTGACGCTGCCAAACGCCAGCAGCGCGATGCGTACGCCGTCGCTGGTGCTCTCGCGACGCACCTGGGCCTCGCCAATCGCCAGCGGCTCTAGGTGCTCTGGAATGACGGCCCCAGGGCCGGTGCCACGGGGGTAGCGTACGGCAGCCGGGCCAGGATGGTGGTAGGCAGCGCTGAGCATGGCGCGGCATTCGGCTTCATCCGACGGGGCGAGAATCACCATGCCCGGCACGCAGCGCAGGAACGAAAGATCCATGCTGCCGTGGTGGGTGGGACCGTCTTCGCCCACTAGGCCTGCCCGGTCGATGGCGAAGGTGACATCTAACTCCTGTACCGCCACGTCATGAATCAGCTGGTCGTAGCCGCGCTGCAAGAAGGTGGAGTAGATCGCCACCACTGGTTTCATGCCTTCGCAGGCCATGCCGGCGGCCAGCGTGACCGCGTGCTGTTCAGCAATGGCGACGTCGAAGTAACGCTCGGGATAGGTTTGCGAGAAGCGAATCAGATCCGAGCCTTCGCCCATAGCGGGGGTAATGCCCATGAGGCGTGAGTCGGCGGCGGCCATGTCGCATAGCCAGTCGCCAAACACGTTGCAATACTTTTTCTTAAGGGCGTTCTTCGGCGCACTGGAGGCCGCTGCTTGCTTCACCAGCGGAGCGCTGACGGTCGTGGTGGTTTTTTCCAGCTTAGTAATCGCGTGATAGCCAATCTGGTCGGCTTCGGCGGGCAGGAAGCCTTTCCCTTTGACCGTTTTGATATGCAGGAACTGCGGGCCTTTCTGGTCGCGCAGGTTACGCAGCGTTTGAGTCAGCGCCTCTAAGTCGTGGCCGTCGATGGGACCAACGTAGTGGAAACCCATCTCCTCAAACAGGGTGGCGGGACTGACCATGCCCTTCATGTGCTCTTCGGTACGCTTGGCAAGCTCCAGGGCGCCG
This sequence comes from Vreelandella aquamarina, assembly GCF_900110265.1. GTDB lineage: Bacteria > Pseudomonadota > Gammaproteobacteria > Pseudomonadales > Halomonadaceae > Vreelandella > Vreelandella aquamarina. Next base: position 44,477 of record NZ_FODB01000005.1, read on the forward strand.
GGCAGGTGGGATAGCACCTTTTTGCCCTCTTCGCGCATTTTGAGGTAGGGCTGGCTGGAGAGCACCCGTGCTAAATACGTGGCAATGCCGCCGACATTTTCAGAAATCGACATCTCATTGTCGTTCAGCACTACCAGCATATTGGCATTCACGTGGCCTGCGTGGGCCAGCGCTTCAAACGCCATCCCTGCGGTGAGCGCACCGTCGCCAATGATGGCGCAGACCTTGCGCGGGTCGTTTTGCGCCTGGGCGGCCAGGGCCATGCCCAGCGCTGCAGAAATGGAAGTGCTGGAGTGGCCAACGCCAAAGGTGTCGTATTCGGACTCTGCCCGGCGGGGAAACGCCGCCAGGCCGCCGTGCTGGCGAATGCTGAGCATGGCATCGCGTCGCCCGGTGAGGATTTTATGCGGGTAGGCTTGATGACCCACGTCCCACACCAAGCGGTCTTTCGGCGTGTGAAAGGCGTGGTGCAGCGCGACACTGAGCTCAACAACGCCCAGGCCTGCGCCAAAGTGGCCACCCGTCACGCCAACGCTGTAGAGCAGGTAGGCGCGCAGCTCATCCGCTAGCTGGGCGAGCTGTTTAGCATTCATGGCCCGCAGCGCGGCGGGATGATCAAAAGAGTCGAGCAGTGGCGTCGCCGGGCGCTCGCGGGGTATCTCGTCGAACAGCTTCATAGGCATGTGTTAGTGGTCGCGCTCGATCATATAGTGGGCAAGATCGGCCAGGGGTGCGGCCTGCTCGCCTAACGGGGCGAGGGCGGCAATGGCCTCGTCAATAAGCGTGTTCGCTTTGCGCTGCGCCCCCGCCAGCCCCAGTAAGCTTGGGTAAGTGGGCTTGGCACGGGCGGCGTCAGCGCCGGAAATTTTGCCCAGCGTGGCGGTGTCACCCGTCACATCCAGGATGTCGTCATGAATCTGGAAGGCTAGGCCAATGGCGCGGGCATAGCGAATTAGCGCTGCTAGGCGCGGGTCGTCCTCTTCCACCGCGACCAGACCGCCCAAGCGTACGGCCGCCACGATCAGCGCGCCGGTTTTATGGGCGTGCATATGCGCCATTGCTTCGGCGTCCGGGTGGCCTCCTACGGCGGCTAAATCCAGCGCTTGGCCAGCCACCATGCCATCGCGGCCAGAGGCGACCGCCAGCGTGGTGACTAGCTGGCCCAGGCGCGGGTGCGGGCGGCTGGCCAGCACTTCAAACGCCAGGGCTTGCAAGGCATCGCCCGCTAAAATAGCCGTCGCCTCATCAAAGGCTTTATGCACCGTGGGCTGGCCGCGGCGCAGGTCGTCATCATCCATGGCGGGCAGATCGTCGTGAATTAGCGAGTAGGCGTGAATCAGCTCGATGGCCGCCGCGGGAGCATCCAGGGCGTCGTCACTTGCCCCAAGGGCTTGACCCGCTAAATAGACCAGCAGCGGGCGTAAACGTTTGCCGCCGACCAAAAGCCCGTGGCGCATGGCCGCCTCTAAACGCTCATCTACCGCTGGGCGTGCATCGAATAGCGCGGCCAGCGTGGCATCTACTCGGGTGCTGCTGGCATGGCGCAGCGTGGCTAGTCGGGAGGCGTGGGCGGTCACCATGGCGGCGTCTCCTCGCTGTCGTTGCCAGCATCCGGGGCACCTGCGAACGGGGCAACTGCCAGTTTGCCGTCGGTATCTTCGCTCAGGGCCCGTACTTTTAGCTCAGCGCTATCGAGGCGCTGCTGGGCGTCGCGGGTCAGGCGAACGCCCTGCTCAAAAGCGGTCAGCGCATCTTCCAATGAGAGTTCGCCGGACTCCAGGCGTTCCACAATGGTCTCTAGCTGGGCAACCGTTGCGGCAAAATCTTGTGGGGGTGTGGTGTCGCTCATTGGGCAATGCCTACCGTTTTCCGGGCGCCCTGGTATCAGCAAGGGCGACGAGTGTGGCTGCGGATGCTGTTAAATAAACGCACAGTATACACCGAGGCGAGGGGGTGGCGTCTGCCCTCCCTATGGGGTGATTGTTCGACTTGCACTCTGTTCATCTTGAAAGCGCACACTTTTCATCACGCCAAGACACCGGGAGCGCAAGCGGCTGTGCTACTATACGGGCCTCCCGTGAACCGATACACGGCGCATGCCGCCGACCATAGAGGTTGATTCAGCCATGGCCAAAACGTCCCTGGAAAAGAGCAAGATCAAGATCCTGCTACTCGAGGGCGTCCACCAAAGCGCGGTGGACAATTTTCACAACGCAGGTTACGAGAACATCGAGCATCTGCCGACTTCGCTGGATGAAGAGTCGCTGATCGAGAAGATTCGTGATGTTCACTTTATCGGCATCCGCTCCCGCACTCAGCTAACCGAGCGCGTGTTTGAGGCGGCCGAGAAGTTAGTAAGCGTTGGCTGTTTCTGTATCGGTACCAACCAAGTTGACCTGGATGCGGCGCTCAAGCGCGGTATCGCGGTATTTAATGCGCCTTACTCCAACACCCGCTCAGTGGCGGAGCTGGTACTGGCAGAAGCCATTATGCTGCTGCGCGGTATTCCCGAGAAGAATGCTCGCGCGCACCAGGGCGGCTGGCTGAAGTCGGCGAAAAACTCCCACGAAGCGCGCGGTAAAACCCTCGGTATCGTGGGTTACGGCAGTATCGGCGCACAGCTCTCTGTATTGGCAGAGTCGCTCGGCTTCAACGTGATTTACTACGATGTGATCACTAAGCTGGGTATGGGTAATGCCAGCCAGGTCGCCAGCCTGGAGGAGTTGCTGGATCGTTCGGACGTGGTCAGCCTGCACGTGCCGGACCTGCCCTCTACCCGCTGGATGATTGGCGCGAAAGAGATCGCCGCCATGAAGGATGGCGCTATCCTGATCAATGCCGCCCGTGGCAGCGTGGTGGAAATCGAGCCGCTGGCGGATGCCATTAAAGCAGGAAAACTCAATGGGGCGGCCATCGACGTCTTCCCGGTTGAGCCGAAAGGCAACGATGAAGAGTTCCAAAGCCCGCTGCGCGGCCTGGATAACGTGATTCTGACGCCGCATATCGGTGGTTCTACCCTGGAAGCCCAGGAGAACATTGGTATCGAGGTCTCCGAAAAACTGATCACGTACTCGGACAACGGTACCACGGTCACCTCGGTCAACTTCCCCGAAGTGGCACTGCCCGCGCACCCGGACAAGCACCGTTTGCTGCACATTCACGACAACGTGCCCGGCGTGCTTTCTCAGATCAACCGCGTGCTGTCAGAAAACGGCATCAACATTTCTGGCCAGTATCTGCAGACCAACGATAAGGTCGGTTACGTGGTGATTGATGTCGATAAAGCCTACGGCCCGCAGGCGCTGGAAGCGTTGAAGCAAGTAGAGCACACGCTGAAGATTCGCGTGCTCTATTCGGCGCAGAATAGCTGATATTACCGACCCGCGCAGCGTCACAAAACGGCCCGAAAGGGCCGTTTTGCCTATCAGGCCAGGTCGAACAGCAGTACTTCGCTGGCGTCGCTGCTGGTGAGCTCGACGTGCTCATCCGGCGTAAACGCAGCGGCATCGCCGGTGGTGAGCCGCTCGCCGTTCACCTCGACAGCCCCCTTCACCACATGCAGCCATGCGTAGCGTGAGGGCGGGGACGTGACTTGCTCCCCGGCGCTCAGCAGGCTGGCGTACAGGCTGACATCCTGATTCACGCTCACCGAGCCATCGCGACCATCTGGGGAGAGCACCAAGCGCCACTGGCCCTGCCGCTCGGCGGTGGAGAAGTGCTTCTGCTCGTAGCTGGGCTGAATGCCACGCTGGGCGGTTTCGATCCAGATTTGCAGAAAGTGCAGCCCGTTTTCTTGAGAGTGGTTGAACTCGCTGTGCAGTACGCCCGTGCCTGCGGACATGCGCTGCACATCGCCGGGGCGCATCACTTCGCCATTGCCCATGTTGTCCTTGTGCTCCATCTCGCCATCAAGCACGTAGGAGATAATTTCCATATCCCGGTGGGGGTGGGCGCCAAAGCCGTGGCCGGGGGCCACACGGTCTTCGTTGATCACCCGCAGCGCGCGGAAGCCCATGTGGTTGGGGTCCATGTAATTGGCGAACGAAAACGTGTGGTAGGAGCGCAGCCAGCCGTGGTCGGCGTAGCCCCGCTCGTGGGAGCGACGAATCTTCATTAAAGCACCTCATCACTGAGTTAAGTTACCGCCTACTATACGACCGAGTGCGCGTGGCGTGGGGTGAAGCTTTCTCAATGATGTCGTCGAAATAATCGACGGTTGGCGGTGTCGTTGATCTGCATCAAACACGCCGAGATGCACCCACGGCGGGCTTTTTGTTATCATGCGCGCCTTTATTGACCCGGTCCGCCCTTTGCGAGGGCGACTACCAGGAGCACTCCATGACGACCCCAACTCCCACTGCGCCCGTTGTGGTGGCAGCGCTGTATAAATTTGTCACCCTGAACGATTTCGAAGCCCTGCGCGAGCCGCTGCGCCAAACTATGCTGGATAACGGCGTAAAAGGCACGCTGTTGCTGGCCAAAGAGGGCATCAACGGTACCGTGGCCGGTAGCCGCGAAGGCATCGACGCGCTGCTAGCATGGCTCACCGCCGACCCGCGCCTTGCCGATATCGACCACAAAGAGTCATTTTGCGACGAGCCGCCGTTCTACCGCACCAAGGTCAAACTGAAAAAAGAGATCGTCACGCTGGGCGTGCCGGGCATCGACCCCAACGACACCGTGGGCACTTACGTGGAGCCAGAGAACTGGAACGACGTCATCTCCGACCCCGAAGTGCTGGTAATCGATACTCGCAACGACTACGAAGTGGCGATTGGCAGCTTCGAAGGTGCGGTGGACCCGAAAACCACCACCTTCCGCGAGTTTCCAGAGTATGTGCGCAAGCACTATAACCCGGAGCAGCATAAGAAGGTTGCTATGTTTTGCACCGGCGGTATCCGCTGCGAAAAGGCCTCCAGCTTTATGCTGAAAGAGGGCTTTGAAGAGGTGTACCACCTGAAAGGCGGCGTGCTGAACTACCTGGAAAAAGTGCCGGAAGAGCAGTCGCTGTGGCGCGGCGAATGCTTCGTGTTCGATAACCGGGTCACCGTTCGCCACGACCTCACCGAAGGCGAGCACGAGCAGTGCCACGCCTGCCGGATGCCTATCTCTCAGGAAGATATGCAGTCGTCGGCCTACGAGCCCGGCATCAGCTGCCCGCACTGTATCGACTCACTGCCCGAGAAAACCCGCGCCGCCGCCCGCGAGCGTCAGCGCCAGATTGAGCTGGCCAAAGCCCGTGGTGAGCCTCATCCGCTGGGCTATAACCATCGCCAAGGCACTCGCGAGAAAGCGTAATCATCCTGGTCGACGATGTGGCAGAAGGCATCGATGCGTTTATCGAAAAGCGCGCGCCTCGCTGGCAGCATCGCTAGTACACGCTGCTAGCCATTGGTGGAATTTGTTTCCGTAAACGCGACAGCGCCCGCGCGGCGCGTTATCCTGCTGGCTTTTTACGTCATTCAGCGCCTTCAGGAGAGTATCAGGTGAGTGAAGCCAAGCGCAGATCAGTCGGACGTCCGGCGGGAGCCACCAAAGCCAGCGGTGGGCATAGCCAATCGTTAGTACGCGGCCTCACGCTACTCGAGTATTTGTCCGCCAGCCCCTTGGGCCTTGCGCTCTCGGAACTGGCGGAGATGGCTGACCTTGCCCCCTCGACCACCCACCGCCTGCTGCAGGCGCTGCAAAGCCAGGGCTTTGTTACCCAAGAGAGCGAACAGGGCCTGTGGCGCATCGACGTCAAAACCTTCCGCATTGGTAACAGTTTCCTTGAAGCTCGCGACGTGGTGGCCAAAAGCCGCCCGTTTTTGCGCCGCTTAACCGCAGAAACCGGCGAAACGGCGAACCTGGGTATCCGCGATGGCGCTACGGCGGTCTTCCTGGCTCAAAACGAATCCCCGCAGATGATGCGCATGATCACGCGGCTGGGGTCCCGTGCGCCGCTGCACGCCTCCGGCGTGGGCAAGGCGCTGCTGGCGTGGATGAGCGAGGAGGAGCGCAGCGCGCTGTTAGAAGGCGGCTACGAGCTGGCCCGTGTGACTGAAAATACCCTCTATCAAACGGATTCACTGCAGGCGGAAATGGCCGCCATTCGCGCCCAAGGCTTTGCCTGCGACCGGGAAGAGCATGCGATTGGCCTGCACTGCGTGGCGGCCTGCATTTTCGACGAGCACCGCACCCCGTTAGCCGCTATTTCTGTGTCTGGCCCCATGGCGCGCATTCCCGAAGAGCGCCTGCTGGTACTGGGGGCGCTGGTGCGTCAAATAGCCGACGAAATTACCCAGCAGCTCGGCGGCCAGCTGCCCCGTTAAACGTTAGAGGGCGCGTATCGTGTTCAGCCTGTTTTGGGTGGCGCTTGCCAGTGCCACCCTGCTGCCTGGTGGCTCGGAAGTGTGGCTGGCGCGGCTATGGTGTGTTGGTGAGCCGGCACTGGTGCTGTGGGTTGTGGCGACGGCTGGCAACACGCTGGGCAGTTTGATCAATGTGGCCCTGGGCCGCTACGCTCGTCAGTTTCAACATCGCCGCTGGTTTCCGGCGTCGCCTGAGGGTCTGGCCCGCGCCGAGCGCTGGTACCACCGCTTTGGTGAGGCGAGCCTGCTGCTGTCTTGGTTACCCGTGATTGGCGACCCGCTCACCGTGCTGGCAGGGGTGATGCGCCTTGCCTGGTGGCGGGCGCTGCTCTGGATTGTGCTGGCAAAAGGTGCCCGCTATGGGCTGCTGATTGCGCTGGCCCATCAATGGTTGGCGCCTTACTGCCAATAAACGGCAATTACCTTCACTCGGTTTCATTGGTGTACCAAAAACAGCCGCGTTAACGTCTCTTACATCGAGTCATGTTACGCTAGTCACTTTGGATCGAGCGTTATACAAAGCTTGCATTTCCATTGGATGCACTATCCTGTGTTTAACATTCTTAGGTTGAACTTTAACGAGGGCAGGATGGCAAATACTCACCCAAAAGGAGGTTATGGTGTGACGTCACTACGTTTACTCCCCTGGCTCAGCGTCTGGATGCTGGCGCTGTTCGCCATGCTGGCCGGGCCAGCCATGGCGCAAACCACGTTAAGCGCCGAGAGCGATGCGTCCGTCGCTGAAGAGCAGCCCTCTTATGCGGCGCTGGCCGACCTGCTGGAAGACGAGCAGGCCCGCCAGGAGCTCATTGAACTGCTGCGTAATCAAGCGTCTGAGTTGCCTGCTGGCGTTGCGGCCGAGCTGTCGCCGGAAGCCGCTGCCGCGGGGGGCAACGTAGCGCCCGAGGACGTCTCACTACCCCGCCAGTTGGCAGAGTTGACCAGCCGTGTAGTAGGTGATGTGGGCGGTCAGATCGAGCAGGCTGTGGCGATCGTCGGCAATATATTTACCGGCCAAGGCGCGGGCAGCAGCTTCGATATGGCGGCCTTCATGAACGCAGCCATCAATCTGGGAATCGTGATCGTGGCGACCTTCGCCATTTTTATGGTGTTCCGCCGGTTGGCAAAATCATTGTTCACCAAAATCAGCGGCTGGTCACAGCAGGGCACGGGACTGACGCCGGTGCTACGTTTAGTGCTGTGTGTCGCGGTCGCCGCGGTCGTCGATATTCTTTTGATCGCCCTGGCGTACGTTGGCGGTAACTTGGTGGCCACCTTTGCCGTGGGGGAGACCGGTGAACTCTCTACCCGCGCGTCGCTCTTTTTAAATGCCTTCTTGATCATCGAGCTGCTCAAAGCCGGTGTGCGAATGCTGTTCTCCTCGCGTTACGAGGGTCTTCGCTTATTACCGATTTCAGCTCAAGAAGCCTCGTATTGGAACCGCTGGCTGGCGCGCCTGATTGGCATGGTGGGATACGGCCTGATGGTCGTCGTACCGCTGGTCAACTTCTATGTGGCCGCCACCCTGGGACAAGCGGTCGGCACGCTGATCATGCTGCTGGCGTTCATCTATGCGGTGGGCGTGGTGCTCAAAAACCGCGTGCGCCTGCGCGATAATCTAAATAAAATGAGCGCGCGCTCGACGCTGACGGCGAGCCGTGTATCGCTGCAGCTGTTTGCCCGCACGTGGCACCTATTCGCGCTGATCTATTTCTTAATGGTGTTTGTGCTGACGCTTACCCGTCCGGGTGATGCGCTGCCCTTTGTCCTCTTTGCGACGTTGAAGACGCTCGGCGCCGTGGTCGTGGGCCTGCTGCTGTCTACGTTCCTGACACAGACCATTGGTCGTCGTATTCAACTCTCCGATGACCTGCGCCGCAAACTGCCGCTTTTGGAAGTGCGCTTGAATAGCTACGTGCCCAACGCGCTGCGCGTGCTGCGCACGGTGATCGTCGTTGCGGTGATCATGGTGGTGCTGGATGCCTGGGGAGCCTTTAACCTCGCCGCTTGGTATGCTTCCGAGCGCGGTGCCAATCTGGTGGGTAACCTGATCAGCGTAGCAGTGATCCTGATTGTGTCGCTGGGCATATGGCTGGGCTTGGCAAGCCTGATTGAGCACAAGCTCAACCCGGAAACCGGTCACGGCGAACCCTCTGCCCGTGCCAAAACGCTGCTGAGCCTGTTCCGTAATGCGCTGGCCATTGCCATGGTGACCATTACCGGCATGATCGTTCTGTCGGAGATCGGCATCAACATCGGGCCGCTGATTGCCGGTGCCGGTGTGCTGGGTCTGGCGATCGGTTTCGGTGCCCAGAGACTGGTGCAGGATGTCATCACCGGCGTCTTCATCCAGGTCGAAAACGCCATGAATACTGGCGATGTCGTGACCGTAGGCGGTATTACCGGCACTGCTGAGCGGTTGAGCATACGTTCGGTGGGTATTCGCGACCTTTCCGGCACCTACCATATCGTGCCGTTCTCCAGTGTGGACACGGTCTCCAACTACATGCGTGAGTACGGTAATCACGTGGGCGAATACGGTATTGCCTACCGCGAGAACATCGACGATGCCATTGCCCAGCTCCAGTTGGCCTTCGAAGACCTTAAAGCCAGTGACGAACATGGCCATCAACTGTTGGCGGACATGACTGTGGCGGGCGTTACTGCGCTGGCCGACAGCTCGGTCAATATCCGTGTGGTCATCAAGACCACGCCGGGTGACCAGTGGGGCGTTGGCCGGGCATACAATCGCCTCGTCAAGATGCGCTTCGACTCGGCGGGTATCGAGATTCCGTTCCCGCATACCACCCTGTACTTCGGGCAGGACAAGTCCGGCTCTGCGCCGCCTGCCAACCTGCGTGTCATGCAGCAGGACTTCACCATCGATGGTAGCCCGGCAGGGCAGCCCAAACGAGCAGAGCTCGAAGTGGATGACCGCCATCGCCCACGGCGTGGAAAATCACCGAGTGCGCAAGAGGCTGAGCACCATAAGCCTGACGATGAGGACGTGTGATCCTCGACGCATCAACGACAAGGCCGCCTTCGGGCGGCCTCATTGTGTTGGGTCAGTCGCGCCGCTCGCCAGGGTAGTTTTCGGAGTGGCGACCCTCTAGGTTGATCGATTCGCCGCCGTCTACAAATAGCACTTGCCCGGCCACAAAGGCATTATCCAGCAAATAGTGCAGGGCTTGTACAAGGTGTGCTGGGTTGCCTTGGTGATTGACCGGAATGCCTTCGATGCGCCACTGGATATAGTCGCTGGTACGCTGGGAGGCAGGCAGCACGACACCAGGGGCGATACCGTTAATCCGTAGGCGCGGAGCAAACTCCAGCGCTGCCATACGGGTCATCTCAGCTAGGCTTTTCTTGGAGAGCAGGTACGCCGCATACGGATATTGGTGATAGGCCACTTTGTTGTCGATGATATTGATGACCTGGCCGTGTTCGACCACCTCGGCAAAGTGGCGCGTCAATAACAGCGGGGTAAACATATTGACTCGAAACTGAGTCTCCAGCATGGCCATATCGGTACGGGCAATCGGCGCTGGTTCATAAGCTGAGGCGCTATTGAGCAGCACGTTCAACCCAGGAAAACGCGTTTTAGCTTGGGTGATTAATCCTTCTAGCGAATCCTCTAAAAAGTTGCAGGGCAGAATCTCGCACTCACGACCCTTCCCGCGAATTGCGTCTGCCACTTCCTCTGCTTCCCCCCGGGAGCTATTCACGTGTAGCGCGATATCAAAGCCCTTATCGGCTAGCGCTTCAGCAAAATAGCGGCCCAGGCGCGTGGCGCCGCCGGTTACAAGTGCAGCAGGTGTCTCCATTGCTTTATCCCTCGCAGCAGGTAGTGTTTGTTAACTAACGTTGTCATGGTAATCAAAAAGACTCTCTGCGTGAGTGCAGCGTTTGTCAATAACTTGTACAGAGCTTGAACGGGATGGTTAACCGTCTACTCTGTTGGAGCGCCGATTGATACCTATACGCTAAAACGGTGTGGGCTAGGTCATCGGCTCACCAGCCGTTAGTCATCCAGCCTCTTATATTGGGATATAGTTATGTCATTAAGGTCGTCACCCGTAACGTCAACCCCCCCGCCCGCGTCGGCTCAACACGAGTGCGTTATCTCGCTAGGAACCAATATTGAGCCAGAGCATCACTTTGCCAAAGCCCTTGAGATTTTGAGCAGTGAGTGCGAACTGCTGGCCCGCTCCGAAGCGGTGCGCACTGCCCCGGTAGGCTTTCAGCAGCAGCCAGACTTCTTAAATGCCGCCCTGGTGGTGCGCACTACGCTTGAGCTGGGCGACTTTAAAGCCTACCTAAAAGAGGTTGAGCATCGCTTAGGCCGTGTTCGCGGGCCGATCAAATCTGGCCCCCGGACCATGGACTTAGACATTGTGGTCTGGGATGGCGAAGTGGTCGACGATGGCTACTTTCATCACGACTATGTTCGGGGGCCAGTGGACGAAGTGCTAGCCGTACTGAAGAGACCGAACTGAAAAAAACGAACTGAAAAAAATAGTAGCGACTGGGAAAGTTTTACGGGGCAGGGCTCACGTTTTCTAAAGATAGGCCGATATTCACGCTACCACCGCACTGTTTGCGTTCACTTCCGAGGTCACGCCCGTGATCAGCCTTGCGACTAATATCACGTCGCTACTGGTGATGAATAATCTACGCAGTAGCCAGCAAGCGATGCAGACCTCCATGGAGCGTCTGTCATCTGGGCTGCGTATTAATAGCGCCAAGGATGATCCGGCAGGCCAGGCGATTGCCAATCGCATGGGCGCACAAATTCGCGGTATGAACCAGGCGATCCGCAATACCAACGACGGTATCTCTATGGTGCAAACCGCCGAAGGCTCGCTGGACCTGATCAACGACAGCCTTCAGCGCATCCGCGAACTCAGCGTTCAGGCGCTCAACGGCACCAATTCCTCAGAAGATCGGGCGTCTATTCAGTTAGAGATCGACCAACGGCTGGAAGAGATTGACCGCGTCGCCAAGCAGAGCAACTTTAACGGCATTAAGCTGATCGAGCGCGATAAAACGCTCAATATTCAGGTAGGGGCCAACGCCGGGGATGTGATTGGCGTGAGCTTTTCGGCGATGGGGCGTCAGGCGCTGGGGTTGGATAACTTCAGCGTATTAGATAATGGTTCGGCCACGCCCAAGCCGATGGATGTCGTGGATGAAGCCATGAAGCAGGTCGACCGCCAGCGCAGCTATTTAGGCGCGGTGCAGAACCGCTTCGAGAGCGTCATTGACGGGCTTAACACCAACATCATTAACACCTCCGCCGCACAGTCGCGTATTCAAGACGCCGACTACGCGCAAGAAGTCTCCAATCTTATTCGCGCCCAACTGCTTCAGCAGGTGGGTATTGCCATGCTAACCCGAGTGAACCAACAGCCGCAGATGATTCTGCGGCTGTTGGAAGGGCTGTAGTTAGAGCTAGCTGATCACCGTTAGTCGATGATGCCCTGTTCCCGCGCCATGGCGTAAGCCGCTTGCGGGCCGTTCCATAGCGAGGGCAGCAGAATCAGCGACACCGGGATCGCGGTGATCACGATAAACTGCTGCAGCGCGCCAATTTGACCTGCACCCATATACAGCAGCACGGCCGCCATCAGGGCCATCGCAATACCCCAAAAAGCGCGCATGTAAGGGCTAGGGTCATCATGGCCTGCGCCGACGACGGCAATCGCATAGCTCATGGAGTCGCCGGTGGTGGCCACAAAAATCGTGGTCAGTAGTAGAATCGCCAGCGCCATCCAGGTGCCGCCGGGCAGAGCTTGAGCCACCGTGAGAGTCGCCACGTCAAACTGGAAGTTATTGAGCGCTTCGGTCAGGTCAATTACCCCGGTCAACTGATAGTAAATGCCGGAGCCGCCCAGTAGCGTAAACCATACGGTAGTGGCAATCGGGGCGAGTACGGCAACCGCCAGAATCATTTCGCGAATGCTGCGGCCCCGTGAAATGCGTGCCACGAAAATCGCCATCAGCGGTGCATAGCCGATAAACCAAGCAAAGAAGAACACCGTCCACCACTGCATCCACCACGCCGGGGCGGTTTCAGCGGTCATCGTGGCCATGGTGAAAAACTCGCTGACATACGCGCCCATGCTGGAAACGTAGGTGTTCACCAAAAACAGCGTGGGGCCGAACACGATAATCACGGCACCGATCGCTAAGGCCAGCAGTACGTTGAAACGGCTCAGCAGTTGGATGCCTTTATGCACCCCGCTCATCGAAGAGAGCACATAAACAGTGCCCAGTACGGCCAGAATCATCAGCTGCCCGGTGTAGCCTTCCGGCAGGCCAAACAGCTCATGCAGGCCAAAGCTTACCTGAGTGGCCAAAAAGCCGATGGGGCCGACTGTGCCCGCCACCAGCGCAATCACGCAGCAGGCATCCACTAAGCCGCCCAGCGGGCCACGCATCAAGCGCTCTCCCAAAACAGGGTAGAGCAGCGTTCGCGGCTGCAGCGGTTGGCCTTTCACGTAGTGCGCATGTGCCAGCACCACGGCAGTGAGCGAGCCCAGCACCGCCCAGGCCATAAAGCCCCAGTGCATAAACGACTGCGCCAGCGCGCCGGATACCGCTTCAGCGGTGCCCGCTTCGGTATCAAAGGCGGGTGGGGTAACCACAAAGTGGTACACCGGCTCGCCTGCGGCAAAAAACACCCCACCACCGGCTAACAGCGTACATAGAATGATCGAGAGCCACTTAAAGGTGCTCATTTCTGGTGCATCGAGATTGCCGATCTTAGCTTTTGCCGCAGGCGTTAACGCCACGCCAATGGCGATAAAAAACGTCAGCAGAAGCAGCAGCTGGAAATAGCTGCCCAGCACCAGCGCGGTCCAGGCAAAGCCTGCGCTGATGGAATTGGCGACTAGGTCAATGTCGTAAAACGAAAGCGCCAGAAATGCCACGATGAAGCCGATGCTAAGCACCAGCACAATAGGGTCACCGAGGGAAAACCGCGAGGGCCCCTCGGCGCGTTGGGCAGGTTGGTTCATGAAGAGTACCTATTTGGAATGGGAGGTTGCAGGAAAGAGCGGGAGCAGAACCTTTAGCTTAATAAACCCAAGAGGGAGCCGACTTAACGCCGCTGGCCACAGGTTTTCAAAGCAAAAAAAAGCGCCATTCAATGAATGGCGCGAGGACAGGAAACTGCGCATAGTATACGTGGTGTATAGACGAAAGTCTAAAAAAGTTGCTATTTGGTGCATATGGTTATGTCTACGCACCTTCATAAGGCATGTTGGCTTGGGAAGATAAGGCGATAGACGGCGATATATTCCTAAGTATTATCTATCAATGCTTATTAACGTATTGAGATAATTATAGTTGTAAAAGATTGGCAGCATTCATGCTTGGTACGTAGCACAATTTTGTATACAAGGTGTGCTTGCTATGAATGCTTCAACAGCGGTTTTTCCGGGATTAAAACGCGTTGCATTATTGGGGGCGTCGGCTCTTTTATGGCTGCCTGGGGTCGGTCAGGCGGAAGAGACAACCATTCGCTTCCAGTTAGATTGGCGCTTTGAAGGGCCTTCCGCCCCCTTTCTGTTGGCTGAATCCCGCGGCTACTTTGCTGAAGAAGGCCTTGATGTACAAATTGATTCCGGCAGCGGGTCAGCAGGCGCGATTAACCGAGTGGCCTCGGGTGCCTATGAGATGGGCTTTGGTGATCTTAACGCGCTAGTCGAATTTCTTGCTGAAAACCCTGATGGCCCTGGCATTCAAGGTGTCTATATCGTTTACGACGGAACGCCCACCGCGGTATTCACCCGTAAAGAGAGCGGGATCGAAAGTCCCGCTGATTTAGCCGGTAAAACCATCGCTGCCCCGGCCTTTGATACCGGCTACCGCGCTTGGGGTATTTTTGCAGCGGCCAATGATCTAGCGGCCGATGCGGTGGAGTGGCAAAACGTCGACCCTACGCTGCGCGAAACACTGCTTACCCGAGGTGATGTAGATGCCATTACCGGCTTCTACTTCACCAGCCTGCTGAACCTGGAAGAGCGGGGAATGAGCGAAGAGGAGCTCACCATCATGCCGTTCCCCGAGTATGGGGTTCCGCTTTACGGCAATGCCATCATTGTTAGCGAGTCCTTCGCCAACGAGAACCCTGAGGCTGTGCAAGGCTTTTTGCGGGCGTTTAACCGCGCCCTGGGCGACACCCTGGATGATCCCGAAGCGGCGATTGAGTACGTGCGCGAGCGCGATAGCTTGATTGACGTTGAAATGGAAACCCGCCGTCTGAAGCTGGCCCTGGAAAGCGTGGTAGACACCCCAGATGCCCGCGAATATGGCGTGGGGGGAGTGGACGATGAGCGCCTACGGGATGCTGTTGCGCTAGTGGCTAAGGCCTACGACCTACCCACACTGCCATCACCCAGCCAAGTCTTCGACTCCCGTTTCTTACCGCCCGTCGATGAGCGCATGCTGCTGCCGGAGGCTGAGTAATGTCGGCAGCGTTTGTCCGCTTTGATGATGTAAGCCTGGCCTATGACGGCACAGGCAACGCCATTGAGGATATTAATCTCTCCATCCGCGAGGGCGAGTTTGTCGCCTTCGTGGGGCCATCCGGGTGCGGTAAATCCACCTTTATGAAGTTATGCACAGGCCTGCACGCACCTACCCAAGGGAGTGTCAGCGTGGATGGCGCGCCGGTCACCGGACCACTGAAAATCTCCGGTATGGCGTTTCAGAATGCCAACCTGCTGCCCTGGCGTACCACGCTGGATAACGTGCTGCTGCCGCTGGAAATTGTTGAGCCCTACCGTCGGCAGTTTCGTAAGCGCCGCGAGGAGTTTGTGGGCTGGGCGCGCTCACTGCTGAAAACCGTCGGGCTCGCCGAGCATGAGAATAAATACCCTTGGCAGCTATCAGGCGGTATGCAGCAGCGGGCGTCCATTTGCCGGGCGCTGATCCACCAGCCGCGTCTGCTGATGTTGGATGAACCGTTTGGCGCGCTGGATGCGTTTACACGCGAAGAGCTGTGGTGCGTACTGCGGGATTTATGGGAAGCCCAGCGATTTACCGTTGTGCTGGTGACCCATGACCTTCGTGAAGCGGCCTTCTTAGCCGATACGGTGTATGTGATGAGCCGCCGCCCAGGACGCGTGATTGAGCGTCGCTCCATTGAGCTGCCTCGCCCCCGAGCGTTGGAGACCACCTACGAAAAACCCTTTATTGATCTGGTGCAGGAACTACGCGCCCAGATTGGTGAAGTGCGTAGCACCTGATCGATGACTCTCTGCGTCGGCACCATTAAGGCATTTTTTATGACCGTAAATAGCAAACTGATTGAACGTCTGGCGCCCTGGATTGCGGTGGTGGTGCTGGTGATGATCTGGGAAGTCACGGTGCGGCTATTTAACGTACCGAGCTTTATCTTCCCCGGCGCCTTGGAAACCGCGCAGGCGTTGATTACCTATGCAGGCCCCATTGGTCAGCACTCTTGGCAAACCTTCTGGACCACGCTGATCGGTTTTGGGTTGGGAGTGGCGGTCGGGTTAGTGCTGGGCTTTATCATCGGCTCGTCGCGCTTTTTGTATAACGCCTGCTACCCGCTGCTGGTGGGGTTTAATGCCATTCCTAAAGTGGCCTTTGTGCCAATTCTGGTGGTCTGGTTTGGTATCGGTTCGGTACCTGCGATTCTCACTGCCTTTTTAATCTGCTTTTTTCCCATTGTCGTGAATGTGGCCACAGGGCTGGCAACCCTGGAGCCAGAAATGGAAGACGTGCTGCGAGTACTGGGTGCGCGGCGCATGGATGTGCTTTTGAAAGTAGGGCTGCCGCGTTCGCTGCCGTACTTTTTTGCCTCGTTGAAAATCGCCATCACCCTAGCGTTTGTGGGCACCGTCGTATCGGAAACCGTCGCCTCTAACCAGGGCATCGGCTACCTGATGATGAGCGCTGGTTCGCAAATGCGTATGGGGCTGGTATTCGCCGGGCTGCTGGTGATCAGCGCGATGGCCATGGTGATGTACGAACTGTTTGCCCAATTAGAAAAGCGTATGACTGCCTGGGCACACCGTAGTTGAGAAAAGAAACGCCGTAGCGGCGAAGTACCGCTGCGGTTTAACTGAATTTGCTGGCATAGCCAGTGTTGAACAATAAGGGGACCCAATGAAATATTTACCCATCGCTAGTTTAGCCGCTGCCATGTTGATATCACCGCTTGCCTCGGCTGAAAAACTATTTTCAGACTCAAGTATCTCGCTGCTATATAGCGATCAGTACCAAGCGTTTGGGCGTAATGAGCGCACCGATACCTATGTCACCTTTGAAAACGTGACGGCACACGACTGGGGCGGCACTTTTTTGTTTGTGGATCGTAACCAAGGGCGAGGTAAAGCCGATGGTGACGACGATCTGTATGGCGAATTCTCCCCAACGCTCAGCCTTGGCTGGCTAAGTGGCGTCGATTTGCAGCGGGGCGCGCTGAAAGATGTGTCGCTAGCAGGAACCTATGAATTTGGCGGTGGCACCAATGCTACCAACATTCTGACAGGCGTGAGCTTCGCCTGGGACGTGCCAGGCACAACGTACTTCAACAGCACGTTCTACTACGTCAATAACAGTGAAATCGCCGATGATCTGCAAATGACGCTCACCTGGGGTGCGCCGTTTGAGGTGGGAGCATCGCGTTTTCTGTTTGATGGCTATATCGACTACTCAACGTCGGCATCGGACCATGACGCAGAGTTTCATTTCAACCCACAGCTAAAATTAGACTTAGGGCACTACCGTGGCCGTCCAGGAGTGCTCTACGCAGGGATTGAGTACTCCTACTGGCACAATAAATATGGCCTTTCCGACAGCGTTATGGATACGGAAAGCGCGGTGAGTGCACTGGTTAAATTTCACTTCTAATCGGCGTGGGTAGCACCATGATGGTGCTACCAGCTATACAGCAGCGAGGCGCTGGTCGTGGTATCAGTGCGCTCGCTGGCATCCTCCGGGGGTTGTGAGTTGTGCTTCACTTCATAAGAGAGGCGCAGCGACAGCCTAGCGTTAAGACGGGCGGTAAGCGCCGTTAGCGAACGGCCGGTGGTGTTTGCATCGGTGTACTCTACCGACATCTCCTGGGCAATATCAGCGTAATCAGAGAGTCGGTAGCGGTAGTCCAGCGCGGTATAGGCCACGGCCAACTGCTGGTTATCTTCTTTTCGCGGGCGATCATTGCGGTAACCCGGGCCTGCTTCCAGCGAGAGCGTGTGCTGCTTATTCTCTAACAACTGCCGTCCATAGCCACCAATTACCGAAAGCTGTTGGTCGTACCCGGCAAAACGGTCCTTCTCCCAGCGGGCAAAGCCAAACAGGTAGTGCGGCCCGCTAAAGTCGTAGCGTTCACGCCCTGCGAGCAGATATTGCTCCGCGCTGGTTTCGCCATCCTTGCTGACGTTACGCACTTCGCCGCGTAGCGAATGGGTCAACTGACCGGTCAGCCAGGTCAGACGCGATTTGCCGATCAGTGTTTGGCTGTCGGTGTTGCCAGAAAGACGGGTAAAACCAAGCTCCGCATCGCCGCTAAATTCGGGGGTGTCCTCTTTCGGAGGCGGCGGCGCATAGAACGGCGAGGCCGCAACGCCGGTCGCCCAAAGTGCGCTGCTAGTGAATACCAGTGAGCGTAGCAAATGTCGCACGACACTCCTCCTTGAGCTTGGGTTCAGTAAGTGGCTGCTATATAAGCAAAGTGAGGTGAAAGCGCAACGACTAACGCCGCTTGGCACTGCGTGCCATAATGACGCGGTCGCGCACCATGAGTTCCGTTATGACCGCCCCCCGCCCTAGAACACTGGCCGAATTACAGCGCTGGCGCCGCACCCGCGCCAAGCGCCGCTGGTATAAGCGCAGTTTTCGCCTACAGGTAATGATGCTGGTGGGGCTACTGTTATCGGGCATGTTGCTGGCCCAGGGCACCTATTTGAACCACCGCAAAGCCGAGATCATCACCCACCAAATGGGCTAGCGGGCACTGGCTGTGGCCAAAACCGTGGCCGGGATGCCGCAGATTGTAAACGCTTTTTCCTCTCCTGACCCCTCCGCCATTATTCAACCCCTTGCCGAACGAGTGCGTCAGGAGACCGGCGCGCGCTACGTGGTGGTGGGTAATGCCCAATCGATCCGCTACTCCCACCCTGTGCCCGAGCGTATCGGCCAGCCCATGGTGGGCGGCGATAACGACCAGGCGCTTATCTATGGCCAGTCGTATGTCTCCGAAGCCACCGGCACGCTGGGTACGGCCATGCGCGGCAAAACGCCGGTGTGGGATGAGGAGGGCAATATCATCGGGGTGGTCTCGGTGGGCTTTATGCTCGACCGCGTCGATATGGATGTGGCCCGCTACACCAGCCTCGGCTGGGCGCTGGTGGCGCTGATGATTGTGCTGGGGTTTGCGGGCGCTTACTGGCTGTCGCAGCACTTGAAAAAGATCATTTTAGGGCTGGAGCCTTACGAAATCGCCCGCTTGGCGATGGAGAAAGAGGCCATCCTGCAATCGATTCACGAAGGCATTCTCGCGGTGAACCAGGATGGCCATATCACCCTGGTGAACCAGCAGGCGCGGCGCTTTTTAGAGCTGCCCGACGAGCATGTGCTGCTGGGTCAGCCGATCCGTGAGGTGGTGCCCAATTCGCGGCTGTTGGAAGTCTTGAAGCATGGCGAGCAGGAGTTTGACCAGGAGATGTGGCTGGGGGATCACCCGGTGGTGGTCAACCGAGTGCCGATTCTGCATGAAGGGGAAATAGAAGGGGCTGTGGCCACTTTTCGTAGCCGCCGAGAAATTATCGACCTCTCCCAAGCACTCACCCAAGCCAGTCGCGATGTGGATATGCTGCGCGCCCAGGCCCACGAGTTCTCCAACAAGCTCTACACCATCTCCGGCCTGTTGCAGTTGCAGCGTATCGACGAAGCGCTGGCGCTGATTCATCAGGAAACCGAGCGCGCCCAGGCGCAAATGAGCTTTTTAATGCGCCACGTGGCGGATGCGGTATTGAGCGGCACGCTGCTGGGCAAACTCACCCGCGCCCGCGAGCTGGGCGTTACGTTAGAAATCGACGAGCAGAGCTCGCTCTCCTGCCCGCTAACGCCCACCGGCCAAGAGGTCATGATGAGCGTGGTGGGTAACTTACTGGATAACGCCTGCCACGCCGCGCTCAACGGCCCTCACGGCGACCAGCCCACTGTGCGGCTGTTTTTCACCGACCTGGGCGAGCAGCTACTTATTGAAGTGGAAGATAACGGTGCCGGGGTGCCCGCCGAGCATGCGGAGTCGATTTTTGCCGAAGGATTTTCCACCAAAACCGGCAAGCATCGGGGCATAGGGCTGGCTCTGGTGGCGCGGCTGTGCCGCCAGCACGGGGGCGCAGTGACGCTGGAAGAGAGCGAACTGGGCGGCGCATGCTTTATTGCCGTGCTGGACCGCTCGCTATGCGCCGAGGCCGCCACCGAGCCTGCGCCCTCATAACGACACGAATAATGACGACGCTAATGAATAAGAGGAAACGCCATGTCTGCGACGCAATACGGCATTTTGGTCGTCGAAGACGATTTTCGCATCGCCGATATCCACCGCGCCTTTATTGAGCAGGGCGACGGGTTTTATGTGGTCGGCATGGCGCGCAACGGCAGTGAAGCCAAGGCGCTGATGGCCCAGCACGCCGCTGATATTCAGCTCATTTTGCTGGATGCCTACTTGCCCGACGTGGAGGGGCTCGAACTACTCTGAGCCATCCGACGGGATCATGTTCATGTGGATATTGTGATGGTGACCGCCGCCAAGGAGGTGGAGACCATCAGCGAAGCGCTGCGCGGCGGCGTATTCGATTATCTGATCAAACCCATTGAAGCGGCCCGCATGAACCAGATGTTGACCCGCTTCCGCCGCGAGCGTGAAGTGCTGGCGAACCGTGCCGAGATGAGCCAGGACGAGCTGGATCACGTGTTGGCCCGGGTTACCCCGAGCGAACCCACACGCTCCGACAGCCGAGCGCTACCCAAGGGCATCGACCGCTTAACGCTGCGCCGGGTGGTGGATGCGCTGGCTGCCGCGCCCGACTCGCTCACCGCGATGCAGGTAGCACGCACCATGGGCGCCAGCCGCTCAACCGCGCGGCGCTATTTGGAGTTTTTAGTCGCTGAACAGGCGGTGAGCGCCGAGCTAGGGTATGGCGATGTTGGCCGCCCCGAACGGCGCTATCGGCTGCTAGGCGCCGCTAAGGGGTGGTTGGACAGTCTCTAAGTGCCTCGGCGTGAACAAAATGAACAAAACGCACAAAAAGAACAGTTTGTCGTTTATGGTCATAAGCTTGTCGTCGGGGGTAGCACTCTTCTAACGTTCACGGCGTAACCACACAAAGCTAACCACTCCAGCGCCCGCGCTGCTGGTTAGCCGTGCTTTTGGTTTGTTCGGCGCACACAACAAACCGCGCCCACCAAAACACCGTTTGAACAATAACGCCTGAACAAAAACGTGGAGAACGCCAATGACTACGCTTTCCTTGAAGCGCATCGCCGTGCTGGCCCTGCCGATGGCGGCCCTGGCCATGACGACATCTGCCCAAGCGCAGGAGTGGACGCCGAGCAAGTCCATCGAATTCATCGCCCCCGCCAACCCCGGTG
Source organism: Vreelandella aquamarina (assembly GCF_900110265.1). Classification (GTDB taxonomy): domain Bacteria; phylum Pseudomonadota; class Gammaproteobacteria; order Pseudomonadales; family Halomonadaceae; genus Vreelandella; species Vreelandella aquamarina. Next base: position 65,464 of record NZ_FODB01000005.1, read on the forward strand.
GCGGCTGGGACACCCTGGTACGCACCATGTCCCGCGTGATTCAGCAGGAGTCTCTGGCAGACGAAAGCTTCGCGGCCATCAACGTACCTGGCGGCGGCGGTGTCGTGGCGTGGGCCCAGGTCGCCCGCGATAGCGGCAACCCCCACAAACTGTTTGCCACCAGCCCGCCGATGATTCTGGTACCGCTGGCAGGCGCTTCCCGCTACGACCACACTGACTTCACGCCGATTGCGCGTATCAACACCGACTACTCGATTATTCTGGTCGCGGCGGATTCCGAATACCAAACCCTGGAAGACCTGTTTGAAGCGCTCAAAGCCAACCCCGGCCTGAGTGTGGGCGGCGGCAGTGCGCCAGGCTCCATGGACCACATCTCGATGGCGGGCTTGGCGTCGGCGGCGGGAATGGAGCCCTCGGCAGTGAACTATATCCCGTTCTCTGGCGGCGGCGATGCCATGACCAACCTGATGGGCGGCCACATTGAAGCGGTGATCGGTGGTGCTGGTGAAGCCGTGGGCCAGCTTGGCGAAGGTAGCCAGCTGCGCGCGCTGGGCGTCTCTTCTGAAGAGCGTCTGGGCGGCGGTTTGGCCGAAGTGCCCACCTACCAAGAGCAGGGCTACGACTACACCTTCGATATCTGGCGTGGCGTGATGGGCGCGCCGGAAATGCCGGAAGAAGCGGTGGAGTACTACGAAACGCTATTCGCTGAAATGCTCGAAACCGACGCATGGCGCGAAGCCAGCGACCAGCTGGGCTGGATCGATGCCTACCAGGATAGCGAAACGTTTGGTGCCTTCCTGGATGAGCAGCAAGCGCAGTTCAGCAGCGTGCTGACCGATCTGGGCCTGCTGCGCCAGTAAGCGCCAGCGCCCGTTAGAGATTCCCCGGTGGCGCCACGCCGCTGGGATCTTCTGTCTGTTACCGCGAGGGCCAGCGCATCCGCGTTGGCTCCTTCGGAGAAATCCCAATGACCCGATTGAATACTAACCAGTGGCTAGCGCTTGTACTGGCGCTGGTGGCGGCTGCTTATTTAGCCATGGCTTGGCAAATCCCGACGTTCCCCTTACCGCGTCCGGTGGATTCCGACCTGTTCCCCAAAGTATTGGGCGTGTCTCTGCTGTTGCTGGCGGCGCTGCTGTTTTTTGAAAAGCCGAGCGCTATTGCCGGGGCCGATGAGATCGACCATGAGGCCACCAACGGCCCGCTGCTGTTCACCCCCTGGGCGCGTGTCATTGTGACCTCGTTAGCCATCGCCGCCTATGCGTTTTTGCTGGTGCCGCTGGGCTTTGTCTTGGCTTCCACGCTCTTAAGCGTTGGTTTAACCGCCTACTACGGCTATCGCCGCCACGGCGTCAACCTGGCGGCATCGCTGGGTGTGGTACTGGCCCTTTACCTGACCATGACACGGGTAATGGATGTTTACCTACCCACCGGCGTACTGCCGTTCTAAGCAGGGCGTGCTGACGCACGCTTAGCGGGTTTTAACGCGAGACACTCCCATGGATGCCTTAAACAATCTGATGTATGGCTTTGGCATCGCGCTTGAGCCAATCAATATCGCTTACGTTTTCGCCGGTGTGTTTGCCGGTACCATTATCGGTATGCTGCCAGGCCTAGGGCCGATCAGCGCGCTGGCGCTGATGATTCCGATTACCTTTGCCATGGAGCCCTCCTCCGGTTTGATTCTGATGGCAGGGGTCTATTACGGCGCTATTTTCGGCGGCTCGACCTCATCCATTCTGCTCAACGCCCCCGGCGTGGCGGGCACGGTGGCAACCTCCTTTGACGGCTACCCGATGGCCAAGCAGGGCATGGCGGGTAAGGCACTGGCCATTGCGGCGTATGCCTCCTTTATCGGCGGTACGGTATCGGTGATCTTTTTGATGCTGGTGGCACCGCTGCTCTCCAAAGTGGCGGTAAGCTTTGGCCCTGCTGAGTACTTTGCACTGATGGTGCTGGGCTTAACGGCGGTGGTGTCACTGTCGGATAAATCCTTGGTAAAAGGCCTGATTGCGGCGGTAGTGGGTGTGATGATCTCGATTGTGGGGATCGACACGCAAACCGGTACCGAGCGCTTTACCTTCAACTCGATTCAACTGCTCGACGGTATCGACTTTCTGGTAGTGGCGCTGGGTATCTTCGCCCTGGCGGAAGTGTTCTACATGCTGCTGCGTGGGGGCGGTGGCAAGGAAGCTCCGCGCAATGCCATCGGCTCGCTCAAGCTGAGCGGTAGTGAAGTGAAGAAAATTGCTGGCCCCATCAGCCGCAGCTCGGTACTGGGCTTCTTTACCGGCGTATTGCCGGGGGCGGGCGCCACCATTGGCTCTTTCCTGGGCTATAGCATGGAGAAGCGCCTGGCGAAAGATGGCGACACCTTTGGCCAGGGCAACATTAAGGGCGTGGCCGCCCCGGAAGCGGCGAACAACGCCGCCTGTACCGGCTCTTTCGTGCCGCTTTTAACCCTGGGTGTACCGGGTTCCGGCACTACGGCGGTACTGCTGGGCGCGCTGCTGGTAATGGGCGTCACCCCTGGCCCGATGATGCTGGAGCAACGTCCGGATGTGTTCTGGGGCGTGATTGCCAGTATGTACATCGGCAACATCTTCCTGCTGGTACTGAACCTGCCGCTGATCCCGCTGATCGCTAAAATCCTCGATCTGCCGCGCCCGCTGCTGCTGTCGATGATTTTAATCTTCTGCATGATCGGCGTTTACGGCATGAGCTTCAGCGTCTTCGACCTGCTGCTGCTGTTGGGCTTTGGCCTGTTGGGCTTGGGCATGCGCCTGTTTGGCTTCCCCACCGCGCCGCTGATTCTGGCGCTGATCCTGGGTAACATTATGGAAGAGTCCATGCGCCGGGCGCTGCAGATCTCTGGTGGCGACTGGAGCACCTTTATCGATAAGCCGATTTCGCTCTCTCTGTTGGTGATTGCGATGCTGTCGCTGGGCCTGCCGTTGCTCAAGAAGCGTCGTAATAAAGCGGCCACTGCCGCTAACTAACGCTCAGTGCGGTACCCCCAAAGCGCCCTAGCGTCTGCTAGGGCGCTTTTTTTATGGTGCATCCCCGCCGGTGGTGCAAAGCGCCGTGTTGGTGCATGAATATCGTGCATGCGCGCCGCCGCGTTGCGCCATCTTGGTGCTAAGCCGCCTGAGTTGTGTTTTTTTGTACACGGCTAAGTGATTGATTGTATTTTTAATAGTGGCCTTTGTTCCACATTGGCGCACCCCTTGCAGTGTGTATAGCGACGTGTGAATACGAGTTGTAACTCGCGACCCACGAGTGGACGCACCAAGTGCCCCGTCGCCTCAATAACGACAACGCTTGGTCGCGGTACCCCAAACACGAGCCCTAACCATAAGGGGCGCAAGGAGGTTCAAGTGACCACACTGCAGCGCAAGACACACCCACGTACCCTTAGCCGTTTCGCCACTGCCCTGGTCACCGCCGCTGTGATGGGCGCCAGCGTGCAAGCGGTTGCCCAAGACGACGCCCCCATCAAAGTCGGTATTCTGCACTCGCTCTCCGGCACCATGGCCATCAGTGAATCGACCCTGAAAGACACCGTGGAAATGCTCATCGAGCAGCAGAACGAAGCCGGTGGCCTGCTTGGCCGTCAGCTAGAAGCCGTGGTGGTTGACCCCGCGTCTAACTGGCCGCTGTTTGCCGAGCGCGCCCGCGAGCTGCTGGCCCAGGAAGAAGTGGATGTGATCTTCGGCAACTGGACCTCCGTCTCCCGTAAAGCGGTGCTGCCGGTGGTGGAAGAGCTGAATGGCCTGCTTTTCTACCCGGTGCAGTACGAAGGCGAAGAGTCGTCTGAAAACGTCTTCTACACCGGTGCCGCCCCCAACCAGCAGGCCATTCCTGCCGTTGAGTATTTGATCAACGAAGTCGGTATTGAACGCTTCGCGCTGATCGGCACCGACTACGTCTACCCGCGCACCACCAACCGCATCTTGGAAGCGTTCCTGAAAGATGAGCACGGTGTGGCCGAAGAAGACATCATGGTCAACTACACGCCGTTTGGTCACTCGGACTGGCAGAACATCGTCTCCGAAATCCGCCGCTTTGGCGAAGAGGGCAAGCCCACCGCCGTGATCTCCACCATTAACGGCGATGCCAACGTGCCGTTCTACCGTGAGCTGGCCAACCAGGGGATCGATGCCGCCGACATTCCGGTGATTGCCTTCTCGGTGGGTGAGCAGGAGCTTTCCGGTATCGATACCGCGCCGTTGGTGGGCCACCTGGCCGCCTGGAACTACTTCATGAGCGTGGACACCGACGCCAACTACGACTTTATCGACGCCTGGATCGACTGGACGGGCGATGAAGAAGCGGTCACCAACGACCCCATGGAAGCGCACTACATCGGCTTCAACATGTGGGCCGAAGCGGTGCGTAAAGCGGGTACCACCGACGTGGATACGGTGAAAGACGCGATTATCGGCGTGACCGTGCCGAACCTCTCCGGCGGTTACTCGGCGATGATGCCTAACCACCACATCACCAAGCCGGTGTTGATCGGTGAAGTTCAGGATAACGGTCAGTTCGATATCGTCTGGCAAACGCCCTCTACCGTGGCCGGTGATGCGTGGTCGGATTACCTGCCGGGCTCCCGTGACCTGATCTCTGATTGGCGCAAGCCTATGGAGTGCGGCAACTTTAACGTTGTGAACGGTTCCTGTGGGGGCAGCACCGCAGCAGAAGAAGCCGAAGCAGCGCTCGCCGAGTAACTTTCGTCCCCTACTGTGCCAGCGCAATGGCGCAGTAGGGGAGCACGCTACCTCTCCCATTTGATCACCAAAGGAAGAACCCCATGAGGCGTTTCCTTTCCTTGGGGCTACTGTGCCTGATGCTACTCGGCACCGCCGTGTCGGCGCAGGCACAAAGCAGCTCCTCGACTCCCGATGACCAAGCCGCACTCGCGCTGTTGACCGCGCTGGATGTGGACTCCTACCGCGATAAAGGCGAAGCCATTACCGCTATTCTACAAAGCGACGATGAGCGCGCCCGCGACTGGCTGCAGGCACTGCTGGATGGCCGCCTGCAGCGCACTGACGATGGCCGCTTCGTGCTGGTGCTGGATAATCGCGGCCGTGACTGGCCGGTGGCCGATGCGCTGACTAACGAGCCGCTGGGTGAAATGTCCCGCCGCGACCTGGACCGTATCGGCATCAACAATGCGCTGCGTAACCAGCTACGTAGCGCCATCGCCGTGGTGGACCTCTACTCGCCCAATGTGGAACGCCGCCGTACCTCCGCCGACCGTTTGCTGGGCGAAGTGGACGGCGAGCTGGCCGAAACGCTGGAACCGGTGATTGCTGACGCGGAAGATGAGTACGTTCGCACGCGCTTGGCCCAAGCGGTAGCGATTTATCGCGCCGAGCAGGGCGAGATGGCGGGTGTCGAGGCGCTCACCGGCAGCCTTCACCCGCGTGCTCGCGTGGCGTTAGGCCGTGCGGCTAATAGCGACGACCCTGTTGTTGCCGAGGCAGCAGCCACGGCGCTGGCCGGTATTGAACAGCAGCTCAAAATTAACCGGGGCCTGGAAACGCTCTATTTCGGCTTGAGCTTGGGCTCGGTGCTGGTGCTGGCAGCGATTGGCTTAGCGATTACCTTTGGCGTGATGGGCGTGATCAACATGGCCCATGGCGAGCTGATGATGCTGGGCGCCTACACCACCTGGATGATGCAGCAGCTGCTGCCGGGCCAGCCCGGGCTGGCGCTGATTCTGTCTATCCCCGCAGGCTTTATGGTGGCCGCCCTGGTGGGCATTGCCATTGAGCGGGGTGTGATCCAGTTCCTCAAAGGCCGCCCGCTGGAAACCCTGCTGGCAACCTTCGGTATCAGCCTGATTCTGCAGCAGCTGGTGCGCACGGTGATCTCTCCACTCAACCGCACCGTGGTGACGCCGGAGTGGATGAGCGGCTCGCTGGTCATCAACGACGCGCTGTCGCTCACGCTCAACCGGATGTTCGTGCTGGGCTTTGCGCTGGTGGTGTTCGCTGCGCTGATGCTGATTATGCGCCGTACCCGCTTAGGGCTTGAAGTGCGTGCCGTTACCCAGAACCGCGCTATGGCGCGCTCTATGGGTATTCGCGCCACCCGCGTGGATATCATGACCTTTGCGCTAGGTTCCGGCGTGGCGGGCTTGGCGGGCGTGGCGCTCTCCCAGCTCACCAACGTAGGCCCCAATCTCGGCCAGAACTACATCATCGACTCGTTCATGGTGGTGGTGTTCGGCGGCGTGGGTAATCTGTGGGGCACGCTAGTGGCGGGGCTCTCGCTGGGGGTGATCAACCAGGTGCTGGAACCTTGGGCGGGCGCGGTGCTGGCCAAGATTATCGTGCTGGTCTTCATCATTCTGTTTATTCAAAAACGCCCGCGTGGACTCTTCCCGCAGAAGGGCCGGGCTGCGGAGGGCTAACCCATGATGACGCAAGCAACATCCAGCCAGTTTTGGCTCACCCGCCCGTTCGGTGAGCGGGCCACTCAGACCTTCCTCGGCGTGCTGTTTGCCGCGCTGCTGCTGGTCACCGTGCTGCATCTGGCGGTGCCCCAGGGGCACCCGCTGCATGTGAACGCTTACACCGTTAACCTGTTCGGCAAGTACCTGAGCTACGCGCTGCTCGCGGTGGCGGTAGATTTAGTATGGGGCTACCTGGGCATCTTGAGCCTGGGCCACGGGGCGTTTTTCGCCATTGGCGGCTACGCCATGGGCATGTACCTGATGCGCCAAATCGGTGACCGTGGCACCTACGGTCACCCGGTCCTGCCGGACTTTATGGTGTTCCTCAACTGGGACAGCCTGCCCTGGTACTGGCACGGCTTCGATATGGCCTGGTTCGCCTTTGCCATGGTGCTACTGGCACCGGGGCTGCTGGCGCTGGTGTTCGGCTTCCTGGCGTTCCGTTCGCGGGTGACCGGGGTGTATCTGTCGATTATTACCCAGGCGCTGACGTTTGCCCTGATGCTAGCCTTCTTCCGCAACGAGATGGGTTTTGGCGGCAATAACGGCCTGACCGACTTCCGTGAGCTGCTGGGCTTTAACCTGCGTAGCGATGCCACGCGCTTGGGGCTGTTTATCGCCACCGGCGTAGCGCTGGCGCTGGGCTATATCCTCTGCCGGGCGATTGTGACCAGCAAGCTGGGCCGAGTATGTGTGGCAACCCGGGACGCCGAAGCGCGCACGCGCTTTATTGGCTACCGCGTCGAGCGCTTCCAGCTGTTTGTGTTTGTGGTCTCGGCCATGCTGGCGGGCCTTGCCGGGGCGCTTTATGTGCCGCAAGTAGGAATTATCAACCCCAGCGAGTTCTCGCCGCTGTTCTCGATTGAAATTGTATTGTGGGTGGCGCTGGGTGGCCGGGCCACGCTGTACGGCGCGGTGATCGGCGCTATTTTGGTCAACTACGCCAAAACCATCTTCACCGGCATTATGCCCGACGCCTGGTTGTTCGCTCTGGGCGCGCTATTCGTGCTGGTCACGGTGCTGCTGCCCAAAGGTGTAGCGGGGCTGTTAGGCCACCTAAAACGCCGCAAAGAGGATGATCACCCACCCAAGGAGGCCGCCGCATGAGCCTATTACAATCGCTAAAAGCGCGGGATCGGGTGTTTGATTTTATGGCCACCGAGGCCTCGCCGGTCGACGTGCGCCACGGCCCGATTCTGTATATGGAAGATGTCACCGTCAGCTTTGATGGCTTCAAGGCGATCAATAACCTGAACCTGACCATCGACGACGGCGAGCTGCGCTGCATTATCGGCCCCAACGGGGCCGGTAAAACCACCATGATGGATATCATTACCGGCAAAACCCGCCCCACCGAAGGCAGCGTGTGGTTCGGCAGCCGCCATAACCTGCTGCAGATGAACGAGCCGGAAATCGCTAGCCTCGGCATTGGCCGCAAGTTCCAGAAGCCCACGGTGTTCGAAGCGCTCAGCGTATTCGACAATCTGGAGCTCGCCATGGCCGCCGACAAGCGCATCTTTCCCACGCTGACCGCCCGCATGACCAGCGAGATCAGCGACCGCATCGACGACGTGCTGGAAACCATCGGCCTGACCGCGCTGCGCTTCCAGCCCGCCGGGATTCTCTCCCACGGCCAAAAACAGTGGCTGGAGATTGGCATGCTGCTGATGCAGCGCCCGCGCCTGCTGCTGGTGGACGAGCCGGTGGCCGGGATGACCGAGCAGGAGATGGAGCGCACCGCCGAGCTGCTCACCGGCCTTGCTGGCAAGCAGTCGGTGGTGGTGGTAGAGCACGACATGGGCTTTGTGCGCTCGATTGCGCGCAAAGTAACCGTGCTGCACCAGGGCAGCGTGCTGGCCGAAGGCAGCATGGATCAGGTCTCCAACGACCCCAAAGTGGTCGAGGTGTATCTAGGGTCGGATGAAGAGGAGAGCGCCTGATGCTGGCGATTGAAAAGCTCAACCAGTTCTACGGCGAGAGCCATACGCTGTGGGACTTAGACCTAGACGTGCCCGCCGGGCAGTGCACCTGTGTGATGGGTCGCAACGGGGTGGGTAAAACCACCCTGATGAAAGCCATCATGGGAGAAGTCGCGGTGAAGAGCGGCCAACTGCGCTACCAGGGCAATGATGGCGAGATCGAACTCACCAAAAAAGCCGTGGAAGCGCGCTCGCGACTGGGCATCGGTTTTGTGCCCCAGGGGCGGCAGATCTTCCCGCTGCTCACGGTGGAGGAGAACCTGCGCACTGGACTGGCCGCCCGAGGTGATGGGCTGAAAAAAATCCCCGAGCGCATCTACGAGCTGTTTCCGGTGCTCAAAGAGATGAAGCACCGCCGAGGCGGTGACCTATCCGGCGGGCAACAGCAGCAGCTCGCCATTGGCCGCGCGCTGGTAATCGAACCGAAGCTGCTGATTCTCGATGAGCCAGGGGAGGGCATTCAGCCCAATATCGTCGCCCAAATCGGCCAGGTGATTCGCCAACTGATCAAAGAGGATGGTTTAACGGTGCTGCTGGTCGAGCAAAAGCTGCCCTTCGCCCGCAAATACGCCGACCGCTTCGTGATCATGGACCGCGGCCGCCCGGTGGCCAAAGGCGAGATCAGCGAACTCTCCAACGAGCTGATTAAGCAGCATTTGACGGTTTGATAATTATTATAGCTATATAGGCTTATGTGCTGATCAAGCTCAAAATGAAGAATGCATGGCGGAGGCTTCTCTCCGCCATGCCTATACTAGGAATGTGAGTTGCAGTTTTTATATGATCAATTTTTCTGGAACAGAAAATTTTAAAATGTGCCTTGAAATCGCTAAAGGAAATTTTATGAATGCTATTTATTTGTTTAAATATTACTCCTTTGATTAAGCAGTTCTGACATGCTCAACAAGAGTCTTTCCAATATACTCTCCCAGTACTACAGGAACGGCATTCCCAATTAGGCGTCCAAGATTATTAAAGTTGATACGAGTGCCAGCTGGAGAAAAGGAATACTCTTTAGGAAAACTCTGTAACATGGCAGCTTCTCTTAGGCTGATAGCTCTGTCTTGCTCAGGATGCCCAAACCTTCCATTTCCAAAACCATAGCACTGAGTAGTAATTGTTGGTGCTGGTTCATCCCATTCCATTCGACCGTACACTGATGGGTAAGTCGAGCCACTGTCTCGAACGTGACATGGCGCGCGAAGCTCCTCTGGCCAATCTCTCCATGTTCCTCCAGGCTTGGAATGTCGTATACGTGCCAAATTCAGTTCACTCAATGATGCAGCAGCATGCAATGGGTCTTGAGAATGAGAAGAACCCGCTGAAATTGCAGGAAGATCTGATATAGTTTCTCGGACTGTTTTAGCTGATATATATGTGTCTGGAAGTGTGATGGGCCCTAAAGAAGATGCAACTAAAACCAGGCGTTGACGACTTTGTGGTAAGCCAATTTTTGTGCATTTTACCACTTTAAAATCAACAAAGTAGCCATGCGCAATAAGTTGTGAGACGAAGTTTTTAAAAATTTCCTGATTCCGTAGAGGAGGAACATTCTCCATTGTAACAAGCGTTGGCTTAACCTTGATTGCTAGGTCTGAGAAGGAGGAAAGAAGACCCCAGTCTTTATGCGCTTTATGTTGTTTAGTGGAACGTGAATATGATGAAAATGGTTGGCAGGGCGCACAGCCAGCCATTAAATTAATCTCAGAATTTTTAAATATACTTAGTATTTCTAATGGGGTCAATTGAGATACGTCAGCTTTTATAAAGCGGGTGTTATTGTTTTTTTCAATAGGATAGTGACATGCTGGATCAAGATCGATACCGACGCGCACATCAATGCCTGCTTTTATTAAGCCATGGGTAAGACCTCCAGCGCCACAAAATAAATCTACGGCAGCGATTTTTTTCGTAGAACTCATTACCCTACCTCCTCGTTTGCAAGATAGAGTTTGTTTTCAAGGTAGTTTTGATAAGAAATTGAAACCTCTTTTAAATAAGGTAAAATTCTATTAGCTAGTTGATCAATTTCGTTGAGAGTTAAGTCATATGCTCCTTCCTCAAAAGTAATTGCTCCATGAGCTATTGCATTTCTTCTATTAGCAAGATAAGTCAAAGCTGTTGTATCATTGCGATAGTAGGGCTCATACGCTCCCCTACGGACTTCTCCTGATAAAAAAATTTCGCACTCAAGACGAGAAGCAACTTTTTTTATCGACTTATCGTTCCAACTGCCGGGCTCACCTTTAATGCTGAAGCCTGGAGGGCAATTTCCAGATGCAAGTGTTGCTCCTAATTCAGTTAAACGCTTTAAAGCACCGTCGCCAATTCGATCTTCACCGCTCCAAATCTCAGCACGTACCCATTCGTTTAAGACTTTTTCTTTCCAATTTGCAGGCCTGTCAGCTACGATTGTCTGGCCAACTGTTTCAAGTGTTCTTGTAGTTATTGCCTCAACGATATTATAAAGATGGATTAAGAGTCCTGATTTTAAAGTGTTGACGTGCCTGATCTCAATCGGTTCATCTCCTTCGTCAAGTGATTCATCGACTCGGGATTCAAGCATGCGCGCAATCTTAAGATGGCGATTGAATTCCTCTCTTCGCTCTTCTAAATAGCTTAAAACTTCATTCATTGCTTTACCAACCAATTGCGGACGAGATTTATTCGTCCCAGGAGTTTGCTTTTCACATTGGCTGCGTCTGATTTAGTGACAGACTGAAAATCCTTTGACTCTAAAAAATTGGTCATATCTTTTGCACGTGTCATTACCTTTGGGTCAGAACGCAATGCAAGAGCTGAACCAACAGCAATTGCTTCAAATCTTACCCTTGGAACTTGCGTCCCTGTTGTCGATTTCGTGAAGCCGTTAGGAGATGTCATTTTCACAAAAGAAAGCATCTGGTAAAAATCGTTCCGCATTTTTTCTAACGAGCTGGAAGCGCCATTATTCTCTAACTCTGCTAGAATTCTCGCATTTTCATCTTTTATAAATTTGAAAAAGAAGGTTCTGGGAGATTCCTTATAGGTAGGAATGTCTCCCGAGCCGTCAGCTAAATCAGGCTCAAATCTCTCTAGATAAGCAAAGAACCTTGTAACTAACTCCTCTCGCTCACGTTTTTCGATATGAGCTTTGCTTATAGGGGTTAGGGATATGAATTCGGGGCTATTGGCCAATTCAATGATTAAGTCCATTACTGGGCCAGGCAAACTGCCACGCCTAACCTCAGCGTCATTAGCTGTTGTTCCGCCAGTGTTTATACGGGCAAACATCTCTGTTCTGGTAAGTGCATCAGTCGCATTGTCTAAGATGATGACTCGTATAGGTGTTTCTGCAAATTTAAGTTGCCTTGAAATTGGGAAGTCTGAGTGAAGTAGTCCATTAGCTGCAGGAATAGTTTCAAGGCCTTGCAAGCGAATTTTATTTTCCATAAAGGCTCGAATTGTTCTTAATCGCTGTGAGCCGTCTACAATTTCCATCCGACCATTTTCATCTTGCCAAAAGAAAACAAAAGGAATTGGAAGCCCCATGAGTACAGACTCTATGAATTTAGATTGAACGGCGGGAGACCAAATCAGATTTCGTTGATATTCAGGGACATAGTACCGTTCTTGCTTTAATTTCTGAACAATGAATTCAAAAGAATATTCCGTGACCGTAAATTTTACAGTGCGAGAGTAATCTTTTATCTGCTTTTCAGCTTCTTCAATCTGAATCATGTCTGGTTGTTTTTTTTGACTGTTAGTCATAGTGATCCTCAAGTCATAAAGTTGATTGAAGTTTATAGAGCCATGTTTTAGCTCCAGAAGTTTAATAGCCAGTAATTAACAAAAAATAGTTAAATAGAAATGCTTTAAGAAGGGTGATGTAAAGTTTTTTGCGTCACTTCGTTAATAAGTTAAATATTTTTTTCTATTTATGACTGAGATTGCCATGTAATAGTCCATCGTAAGGACATAGTGATACGAACCGTTTTAGGGTTAACATTCTATCATGAAACTTGTCCTTGCAAGAAGATGCAGTCGTGGTGGAGTACATCTAGTGCTGGCATGCATTTTATATATTTATCTTATTGATTGGTAAGAGTTTTTTAAATATGTGCTGCGGCTGATGGATGCGATAGAAATAAAATTAAGCGTTGTGCTGAAATGGGTCGCATCGTGATCATGGGCCGCGGACGCCCAGTGGCCAAAGGCGAGATCAGCGAGCTCTCTAACGAGCTGATTAAGCAGCATTTGACGGTTTAAGTTATCCACACCCGGTTTACAGCCGTGTATCGGGTTGGAAGGGCAGTTCCTCGGCGCTGGCAATGGCTTGCTCGAATAAAGGGTGGGCCGGGTTGAGCATGTAATTAAGCTCTCTCGGCACCACCACGCTGGGCAGGGCCAGCGCCAAACTCTGGCCGGAGGCTAGCCAGCCATCGCCTAAATCAGCCGTTTCCGCAGGCGCTGGCGCTTCCTGCCAGTGATCTGGTAGGTCGTCTACGCCAACGCTTAAAATACTCTCTGCGGGCAGCGTCAGGCGCAGCAGTGCATAGGCGTTGAGCAGCCGATAGCTTTCCAGATGCACCATGATTTCCAGCAGCGCCAACGACTCTGAGCTCGCCACATACACACAGGCATTGCCTGGGCTGTTCCAACGCCCGCCGTAAAGCCGTGCGCCCTCGCCATCAAACGCTGTCTCCTGAAACTTGCGCTTCACCAGCCGGTAAGCGGTGACCTCGCTCATACCGAGACCCCGTGCTCCAACCGTCCAATCAGGTTTAGTACCGTTTGGTACTCTGCTGAGGTAGCGCTCATTTCGACAGGGCGACGCCCGCCTAGCCCGGCATTGGGTTTGAGCAGCCAGGCACGGGCACCCTCCGCGTCGCCCTCGAACAGGTCCAGCGCCGCCTTGAACAACTCGGCAAAGCGATATAACCGGTCGCTTTCCGCCATCTTGAAGCGGCCTGACTTGGCACGGCGGCTCAGCGTGGCAGAAGGGATATCCACATAGCGTGCCAGCGCTTTCTGCTCAATACCTGACACCTTGGCAAGCTTGGGGTAAACACGATATTCGACGCCTGCATGTAGCAGCTCATGCAGCTTCCGGCCGCGAGCAGGCAAGCCGATCTGCTGCCAGAATCCGGAAGCGAGCGCTTTGGGTGGCTGGTATTGCGTGAAGTGGATATCCATGGCCTTATCCTCGTTTGATACTTTTAAAGAATATCAATTGGTATACGTGGTGCCTGCTTCACCGTCAAGCGACATGGCTAGTTAAATATTTTTATAAAAATATGCTTTATTAGCAATAATGAATTATGCGCGCTCACTTTACCCGCTCTTATTAAAACATCAAAAAGGCGGGCTTTTTGCTTAAAACCCTGCGCTGAGTAGGTTTTGGCGCTGCGTTTTATGTGTAATATGGCGGGTTTCAACAATAACCATCGGGTGGGATATGCGTTATAAAGACAAACATCAGCTCGCTGCCGAGTGGCAGTCACTCCTGGAGCGCACGCCTTTGGCGCTACGCCAAGCGGTGGAGACACTGGTGGAATCCCGCCGCGATATCTTTGCCGATCATTTCTATCAAGTGATGCTGGAAGACCCCCACGCGTCGCTGTTTCTCTCCAATGAGCAGGTGAAAAACCGGCTTCACCCCTCCATGCAGCGCTGGCTCAGCGCTATGTTTGCCGTCGAGCACGCCGATTTCGAATCCCTGGTCGAGCAGCAGGAAAAAGTCGGCCAGGTGCATGCGCGTATCGATATCCCGGTGAACTTGGTACTTAATGGCGCACGGCAGCTAAAGCAGGCGCTTTATGAGCACATTAACAGCACCTTTAGCGCTGAACTCTCTTCCGGTGATGCAGCGGTTTACGTGTCTGATCATATTGATATGGCCATGGAAATAATGAGCCATGCCTATTCAGTGGCGAATAATCGTAATACCCGTATGGAAGAAGCCTATAAGCTGTTCTCTTTAACCCAGAGCATCGGCGATGAGCGCGAGCGACAGCGCTCCGCACTGCTCGATTGGGAGAACGCACTGATGTTTGCCGTGGCTGCGCAGCAGGCAACGACGGCTTTACCCCGATTAGCCAGCTCCGAGTTTGGGCTTTGGTATCACCATAAAGCGTGCCACGCCTTTGAGGGCGCGCCGGAAATTACCACCATTTCACAGCATGTTCGTCGCGTGGACGAGGAGTGGCTCGCCCAGCTAGGCGACTCAGACAGCCAGCGTCGCCTGACTGCGTTGAGCAGCATTCGCGATGCGGCTCGCACGATCTTGATGCTGTTGGATGACGTTCTGGATCGCGCCTCGGGGCTCGAAGCAGGCCGCGATAGCCTGACGCGTCTGCTCAATCGCAAGTTCCTCTCGGTGGTGCTGAGCCGTGAAATAGAGATCGCCCGGCATTCGGAAAAGTGTTTTGCGCTGCTCATGGTGGATATTGATCACTTCAAATCAATTAATGACACCCATGGCCATGATGCTGGCGATAACGTACTGCAGCAGGTGGCCAGAATTCTTGACCGCTCGACCCGAGGTGGCGACTACGTGTTTCGTATGGGCGGTGAAGAGTTTCTGATTGTGCTGGTGGATACGGATCAAGACGGCAGCCGACTGTTTGCCGAACGGCTGCGCCACGCGGTGGCCAAAGAGCCGATGTTAGCCGCTGCCGATACGCTATTGAACGTCACGGTGAGCGTCGGGGTTACGCTTCATGATGGCCACCCAGACTACCAACGCTCGATGCAGCGCGCCGACCAAGCGCTGTACCAGGCGAAACGCAGTGGTCGCGACCGAGTGGTTGTCTGCTAGTAACGGATTGATTGGGGAGAGAATCATGTTTCCGCAGCGCATAATGCCGTCAAAGGTTGTGTGGCTACTAACGATGCTGTTAATAAGCGCACCGCTATCGGCCGCCCATCATGGTGGTGCCCGCCAGGAAGGTATGGCGGGGCAGGCATCCTCTATTGAGGTTGCCCACCCCTGGGCACGCGCCACTCCGCCGGGGGCCGGAGCGGGCGGTGGCTTTGTCACCCTTACCAATCACGGCGATGGCGATGACATGCTGCTGGGGGCGACCAGCCCGATCACCGAGCGTGTCGAGATTCATATTATGGAGATGGACGGCGATGTGATGCGCATGGCACCCCTGCCCGGTGGCATTGAGCTACCGGCGGGCGAGAGCGTGACGCTAGCGCCGGGCGGTTTACACTTGATGTTGATGGAACTGGGTTCTCCCATCGTTGAGGGTGAACCTGTCCCTGTGACGCTTGAATTCCAGCACGCCGAGCCGATGGAGATCGAACTTCAGGTGCTGCCAGTGGGTGCCTCTCCGGAAGGGAGCCACCATGAAGGTGCCCATGATCATGGGCACGCGGCGCACTAAGTCGGCCTACCGTCCTGTTAGCCTTGGCGAGCGGGGCGACGCTTCCACCATATCACGCCTGCGGCCACGCACATCACGATGATGGCGATGCATACCGCCAGCAGGAAGAGCTGATTGGTAAGCCCAAACTCCTGCCCCAAGTGAACGTTAATCCCAAACTCCAGCCAGCGGCCTAGCGGGCCATAGTCGGCGTAGCTCATATCGAGCAGCGGCTCACCACGCCGCCCCTGCCGTTGCGCGGCCACCAGAGATAAATGCCGGTGGCGACTAACAAAATCGACCAGCCCGCGGCAATCTCAATCAGCTTGCGCGGGGTTTGCCCGAAGAACTTGAAGCTATGCAGGTAGCGAACGGTCCACATCACCGTTCCCCGGTCATCCAGCGAACCAAGCACCTCAGCCGTATAGGGATTGACGTACACGGCCAGCCGTTCGCCGGTTAGGTGCAATGTGATGGCTATATGCACATATTTGGTGCATTGGAGGGCTGGGCAAGAGGGTTGAGGCTCAAAAAAAGGTCTTTATGACGGTAAAAAAGCGCCTTTCACCATTTTGGCGCATTCTTTGCATTTATAAGGCAATGATGAATCCACAAGGAAGCGACAGCGCCCCATGATGTTGAGCGAACTTGCCCCACCCGCTGCTGGTTCCGGCCACCGCTTTGACGCCGAGCGCCGCTGGGCCGCCTCGCTGGCCTTGCGCTTTGCCAACCGCGACGACGTGACAAGGCTAATTCAGGCGCGCCACCAAGGGCCGTTACGGGTACAGCGCCCCTTCTACCCGGAAGGCAGCCAGGAAGCGTGCCACATTTACGTGCTGCACCCGCCCGGCGGGCTCGTGAGCGGTGATGCGCTGACCATCCGCGCCCATGTAGAGCGCGGTGCCCATGCGCTGCTCACCACGCCCGCTGCCAATAAGCTCTACAAAGCCGACAGCCAAGGCGTGGCCTGGACGCAGCACACCGAGCTGACGGTAGAAGAGGGCGGCACCTTAGAGTGGCTACCCCAGGAAACCATCGCGTTTAACGGCTCAAAGGGTACTCAGCGCACCCATATTGCGCTGCAGGGTAATGCCCGCTGCCTAGGCTGGGAAGTGATGGCGCTCGGACGCCCGGCCAGCGATCTGCCCTATGTCACGGGGCGCATCGAACAGCACTTTCGCTTAACCCTGGATGGCAAGCCGCTGTGGCTTGAACGCCAGCCGCTGGACCCCGCACACCCACGCTTTGCGGGCCGCTGGGGGCAGGGCGGCGCCACGGTGCAGGCCACGCTCTGGGCGGTGGGTATTGACGATGCCGCTGTGGCTATTGAAGCACTGCGCGAAGCGCTGCCGGATAACCCCCGCTGGGCGGTAACCGTGCGCCACGGCGTACTGCTGATGCGCTATCTAGGCACATCCCGTAACGAAGCCTGGGCCCTGTGTGAACACGCCTGGCAGCTACTACGGCCGCGCTGGATCGGGCGCGAAGCGCATACGCCGCGCATTTGGCTAACTTAATTGGCAACACGCTGATAACGCTGGAGACACTCCATGGAACTGACCCCACGAGACAAAGACAAGCTGATGCTGTTTACCGCCGCCCAGCTTGCCGAGCGCCGCAAAGCGCGTGGTTTAAAACTGAACTACCCCGAAGCGGTAGCGCTGATCAGCTTTGAGATTATGGAAGGCGCGCGAGATGGCCGCAGCGTGGCGGATTTAATGAGCTACGGCCGCGAAATCCTCACCCGAGACGACGTGATGGAAGGCGTGGCGGAGATGGTCGATGAAGTACAGGTGGAAGCCACCTTCCCCGACGGCACCAAGCTGGTCACCGTTCACACGCCGATCAACTAATCATCCACCGTTAGGAGAGCGCCATGATTCCAGGACAGTATCAGTTACAAGAGGGTGATATCGAGCTGTGCGCGGGTCGCGAGCGTATCACCGTGGAGGTGGCCAACACCGGCGACCGGCCCATTCAGCTTGGCTCCCACTACCACTTTGCCGAAGCCAACCCCGCGCTGGTGTTTGACCGCGATAAAACCCGTGGCTACCGCCTGGACGTCGCCGCCGGAACCGCTATCCGTTTCGAACCCGGCCAAACCCGCGAAGTCACGCTGATTCCGTTTGTCGGCAAGCGGGAAATCTACGGCTTCCGTGGCGATGTGATGGGGCCGCTCGATTAGCCAACGGATTAATAAAGAACAACCGACGGTAGGGCGGGCATCGGTTGGGTGACTGTCTGCGCCATGGATGGCGCAGTCAAGCTTACAGGGATGTATTCACAGCGTGTCACACAGACGATGGCCGCCCAGCACTGGACTCAACGCTTGAGGCAGAGGCAAATATGAAACCGGTAAACAAAATCAGTCGGCAAGCCTACGCCGATATGTACGGCCCCACCGTAGGCGACCGCGTGCGCCTGGGCGACACCGAGCTATGGATTCAAGTCGAAAAAGACGCCACCCACTACGGTGAAGAAGTGAAGTTCGGCGGCGGTAAAGTTATCCGCGATGGCATGGGCCAAAGCCAGCGCCAAGATGCCACGGTGATGGACACCGTGATCACCAATGCGCTGATTCTCGACTGGTGGGGCATCGTCAAAGCCGATGTAGGTCTGCAAAACGGCCGCATCGCCGCCATTGGTAAAGCAGGCAACCCCGATACCCAGCCGGATGTGGAGATCGTTATTGGCCCCGGCACCGAAGTGATTGCTGGCGAAGGCAAAATCCTCACCGCAGGCGGCATCGACGCCCACATCCACTTTATCTGCCCCCAGCAGGTGGAAGAAGCGCTGATGAGCGGTGTTACCACCATGCTGGGCGGCGGCACCGGCCCTGCTACCGGCTCCAACGCCACCACCTGCACCCCCGGCGAGTGGCACATTGGCAAGATGCTTCAAGCGGTGGACGACCTGCCCATGAACATCGGTCTGCTCGGCAAAGGCAACGCCAGCCTGCCAGAAGGGCTCGAAGCACAGCTGGAAGCGGGCGCGATGGGTCTCAAACTGCATGAGGACTGGGGCACCACCCCCGCCTCGATTGATACCTGCTTAAGCGTGGCGGAAAAGTACGATGTGCAGATCGCCATTCACACCGACACGCTCAACGAATCCGGCTTCGTGGAAGACACCCTGGCGGCGTTTAAAGAGCGCGGCATTCACACCTACCACACCGAAGGCGCAGGCGGCGGCCACGCCCCGGATATCCTCACCGCCTGCTCCAAAGAGTACGTGCTGCCGTCCTCCACCAACCCCACGCGGCCCTACACGGTGAACACCATCGACGAGCATCTCGACATGCTCATGGTCTGCCACCACCTGGATCCCAATATTCCCGAAGACGTGGCCTTTGCCGATTCGCGTATTCGTCGTGAAACCATCGCCGCCGAGGATATTTTGCACGACCTGGGCGTGATCTCGATGATCGCCTCTGACTCCCAGGCCATGGGCCGCGTGGGCGAAGTGGTCTGCCGCACTTGGCAAACCGCCCATAAGATGAAAGTGCAGCGCGGCCTGTTGCCGGAAGATGAAGCGCTGGGGGCCGATAACCTGCGTGCTAAACGCTATATCGCCAAGTACACCATCAACCCCGCCATTACCCACGGCATCGCCCATGAAGTAGGCTCCATTGAAGTGGGCAAACTGGCCGATTTGGTGCTGTGGAAGCCGGCCTTCTTCGGCGTCAAACCGGCGCTGGTTTTGAAAGGCGGCATGATTGCCGGTGCGCCCATGGGCGATCCCAACGCCTCCATCCCCACGCCGCAGCCGGTGCACTACCGCCCCATGTTCGGCACCTTTGGCCGCGCCGCCAGCCAGACACGGCTCAACTTTGTCAGCCAAGCGGCGATTGACGCGGGCATCAAAGAGCGCCTGGGACTACAAAGCACGCTTTCTGCCTGTAAAAACGTGCGCGGCGTGCGTAAAAAAGACATGAAGCTCAACGATGCCTGCCCAGAACTCACCGTCGACCCGCAAACCTACGAAGTGCGCTGCGACGGCGAACTGCTCACCTGCGAGCCCGCGACCGAGCTACCGCTGGCGCAGCGGTATCACTTGTTTTGATTGAGTTGTTGCCCGGGGCGCCGGGGGTAGGCCTACGAGAGGGCGCTGTAAATACCTCCCTGTACGCTACTTTTGCCATCCATGGCAAAAGACCCTCTCTACGGCCTACCCCCGGCTCAGCCTTCATGGATCGAGAAAGGATGAGAGCATCATGCTGAAATTAATTGAGCGTGCCTTCGGTACCCTTCGCCCGCTGAAGCGGCCTCCCACAGAGGTTGCTGGCTCCATGGCTTCAAGCTGGAGAGTGAGACACAGAATATGACGAACAACTCTTTCAACGGGACGGTAGTAATGTTGAAACTGATTGAACGCCTCGGCCCCATAGATGAGGGCACCGCCAGCGACACGCTGACACTGCCCTTTGAGCTACGCATTCGTGGCCGCTTAAAAGCCGAAAGCGACAGCGGCCAGCCGCTGGGGCTGTTTCTGGATCGCGGCCCCGTGCTGCGCGATGGCGAAGGCTTGAAAGCCGAAAATGGCGAGATCGTGCGCATTTGCGCCGCCATTGAACCCGTGGTGACCGCGCGAGTGAGTACTGGCTTACCGCTGGCCCGGCTGGCTTACCACCTCGGCAACCGCCATGTACAGCTGGCGCTGGGTGAAGATGCTAAAGGTGGCTGGGTACGCTTCCCGCCCGACCACGTTCTCGAAGAGCTGGCTGAGCTGCTGGGCGCGACGCTCGAGCACCACAACGCCACCTTCGACCCCGAACCGGGCGCCTACAACCAAGTGGGCGGTGGACATTCGCACAGCCATTCGCACGGTCATTCACACAGCCACGGTCATGCTCACTCCCACGACCACGACCACGACCACGCGCATGAGCACCACCATGCCCACTGAACAGCCCTCAGACCTCGCCCTGCTAGGGCTGATGCAGCTCGTCAGCCCCGCACTGCCCATTGGGGCCTTCGCCTTTTCCCAAGGGCTAGAGAGCGCTTTTGAACTAGGCTGGGTGAGTGATGAGCCAAGCCTGTCTCAGTGGCTATCCGGCGTGCTGGAAGATGGCATAAGCTGCTGTGAGCTGCCGCTGATCGAGCGGCTATATCGTGCTTTCGAGCAGCAGGATGGCACTGCGGTGTCAAAGTGGGACGACTGGCTGGCCGCTACCCGTGAAACCGCTGAACTGGCTGCTGAAGACAGCCGCCTGGGCGCCTCGCTGAAGCGGCTGCTGGGCAGCCTCGACCTATTACCCAAAAATGAAGGGCTGCCTAGTGAAGACTCACTTACGCCCTTGCTACCGGTACAGGCAGGCTATGTGACCCTATTTGCCTGGGCGGCCTACCAGCGCGGCATCCCTGTGCGTCAAGCGCAGCTCGGCTTTGGCTGGGCGTGGCTGGAAAATCAACTCGCGGTGGCTTGTAAAGCGCTGCCGCTGGGGCACACCGCTGCTCAGCGCATTATCGAGCAGTTACGTGGCGAACTGGTGAATGCCGTCGAGAAGGCCCAGCGGCTAGACGATGACGAGCTTGGCCCTGCGCTGCCCGGCTTGGCGCTGGCCAGCGCCCTACACGAAACCCAATATTCCCGTTTGTTTAGAAGCTAACGAGCGTTGTTATTTAGGAGAAAACCATGACTCACTGTTTACGCGTTGGCGTGGGTGGCCCGGTCGGTTCAGGTAAAACCGCCCTGCTCAAGCAGCTCTGCACCGCGCTGCGAGACCACTATGACATTGCCGTTGTCACCAACGATATCTATACCCGCGAAGACGCCGATTTCCTGCTCAAGCACGATGCGCTGCCAGCGGATCGCATCTTGGGCGTAGAAACTGGCGGCTGCCCGCACACGGCGATTCGGGAAGATGCTTCGATGAACCTAGCGGCGATTGATGAGCTACACGCCCGTCATCCCAAGCTGGAGCTAGTGCTGGTCGAGTCTGGCGGCGATAACCTTTCCGCCACGTTTAGCCCCGAGCTTTCTGATTTAACGCTCTACGTGATCGACGTGTCGGCAGGCGACAAAATTCCCCGCAAAGGCGGTCCCGGCATCACCAAATCCGACCTGCTGATTATCAACAAAATCGATATTGCCGAGCAGGTCCACGCCTCACTGGAAGTGATGGAGCGCGACTCGAAAAAGATGCGCGGTGAGCGCCCGTTCGTGTTCACCAACCTCTACGATGGCGTCGGGCTTGAAGAGATCATCCGCTTTATTCTCGATAAAGGCATGCTGGACGAGCGTCGCCCAAGGGCCGCTGTAACACATTAAATGGAAGTGGGTATAGGTATAATTAGCAGATATAAAAAACTGCCCAGCTTTGATGGTATGAAAGGCTGGGCAGTTGCAGTTGTTTAGGTGAGATCCTGCCAAAACGGGCCATCCCTGGCCACCACATTTCTACAATGAACTGATAGGCTGTTGATATCCTTAACTCATGTTATGTAAAGGTGTTTTGTAGCTTGAATTTATTGTTCATAAAGCAAAAAATCATGAGAAGTGACTAAAGTTGACACACTTTTTGCCGATAACAAAGCACCGATTACAACGCATATCCCCCACTTGATGAGGATAGAACTCGAACATGATGGCTACTTCTGAGAAGAGAAGTCGTTGGGCCTTGGGTTTGCAGACCAAGGTGCTGATGCTGGTATTACTCCCCTTACTGTTGGTCACCGTTGTCTTGGTCTGCTTTGAAGCCTATAGCAATGTCAAGGACTCCCGCGAAGCGTTAGCGGCACAGCGTGAGTTGTTGATTGAAGAGCGTCGTGCCTCGGTGCGCAATATCGTGCAGATGGCAACAACGGCTATTGCCCCGATTTATGAAAACGCCGGTGCCAATGACCGTGAAGCGAAGGAGCGCGCTGCCGAAATGCTGCGCTCCATGCGCTTTGAAGGCGAAAACTATATTTTCGTATATGAGTACGATGGTACTAACATCGTATTGCCTCACTCTCCGGAGCGTGAAGGTCAAAACCTGAGAGACCTGCAAGCACCTGATGGCACCTATATCGTGCGGGATTTCATCCGAGTTGGCCAAGATGGCGGTGGTTTTTACGAATACCCGTGGGAATACCCCGGTACCAATGAGTCTGAGCCCAAGCACTCCTACATTGATCGTTTAGAAAAATGGGGCTGGATTGTAGGCGCTGGTGTGTATGTAACAGATGTTGATGAAGCAATGGCCGAGTTAGAGGCTGCTGCCGCTGCCGACCTACGAAATACGATTATATCCGCGACGCTGCTAGGCGCTGCACTATTTGCAGCTATTGCTCTGCTGGCCTTTGGCTTTGTGCGTCGTATTGTCGGTCCGATAAAGCGCACCGCTGATGCGATGGGGGATATTGCGCAAGGCCGTGGCGACCTGACCCGCCGTCTCTCGGTCGAGAGCAACGACGAAGTGGGCAACTTAGCCGTGCAGTTCAACGCCTTTGCCAGCCGCATGCAGGATACTCTGCGCGACGTACGCCGCAGCACGGTCAGCGTTTATCACTCTGCTGGCGAAATCTCGCGTAGCTCCGAGGAGCTGTCTACTCGCACCGAGCAGGCGGCGGCCAATCTTCAAGAGACATCGGCCTCCATGGAGGAGATTACCTCCACCGTGAACCACAGTGCTGACAATGCCCAACAGGCCAACAAGCTGGTGCAGTCCACTGCGGAAGTGGCCCACCAGGGTGAAGAGGCCATGGGGCAGGTAGAAAACACGATGCGCGATATCAACGACTCGGCTACGCGCATCAGTGAAATCATCACCATGATTGATGCGATTGCCTTCCAGACCAACATTCTGGCGCTAAACGCCTCGGTGGAAGCTGCCCGTGCGGGTGAGCATGGCCGTGGCTTTGCGGTGGTTGCTCAAGAAGTACGCACCCTGGCCAGCCGCTCCAGTAATGCCTCTAAAGAGATCCGCGCGCTGATCGATACCTCCGTTCAGCACACCCACACTGGCGCCGAGCTGGTGCGTAATGCCGGTGCCACCATGCGCGAGATCGTTGAGAGCGTATCAAAAGTTACCGATGTGATCGGTGAAATCAGCGCCGGCGCCAAAGAGCAGAGCAGTGGTATTGGCCAGATCAACACCGCCGTAGCCGAAATGGATACCATGACCCAGCAGAACGCGGCCATGGTGCAAGAGTCCACCACGGCCGCTGCGGATATGCGCCGCCACGCTGAGCACCTTAATGAGCTAGTCAACTCCTTCGTATTAGGGGAAGACGACTCACAAAGCCAGACAACACCCCAGTTGAATGACCAGACGCGCCAAGCGCTGCCTGCCAGCCGGTCCGGGACCAGCCAAGAGCTCAAGCGCCCGGCACTCTCCTCTAAGCCTGCACCCACTAAAGCTGGTGGAGACGACTGGGAAGAGTTTTAAGTTATGAGGTGATATCAATCAAAAGGGGCTTGCCAAACGGCAAGCCCTTTTTTTCTTTCTACTAGTGGCGCTGTTTAGCGTAAGCGTTCATTCCACGACGTAGTTGACCTACTTCACGTCACGCAGAGGCCTTAATAACTCCGGCGAGACCTTGTACTGTTTGGGGCCGTCCTCGGCCAGAACAATCACACTCTTGCGGTTGATCTTGGTGACGATCCCCAACACCGGGCCTTCCCGGCCCTCGAAGGTTACTTTCAGGCCCACCCGCAACTGACTCAGTGCCTGCAGATTTTCCTGATCCCTCAGTTCGTCGATGCGCCGGCAGACGTATTGATTCAATTCCAGCAACTGGTCGATGCTCATGTCCTCAATGCGCATGAACGGTGGCCTCCGGCTGTTTGCTCTGTC
>NZ_FODB01000069.1 GCF_900110265.1 Vreelandella aquamarina
TGGTCGCGGAGCGTTTGCTGCAGGATCACGCTGGAAACATCCCGCAACCACGGAAACTCCGCCTTTAAGCCCACCAGTCGCTTTTCCGCCGATGAGTGCGAGACCGATTCACCGCGCTGCTGATACGCCTCGGTGCGATAGGCCAGGGTATTATTCCAGACAAAACGGGCACACCCGAACGACTGCGCCAGCAGCTCAGCCTGTTCGGAAGTGGGGTAGAACCGTTCTTTGTAGGCGCGCTTTGTCATGCTGTATAAATATCAGGGCAATGAGGCGAAGTCAATCTGGCACCGCTACGCGGTGCGCGCTTGTATCACCGCCCGACTGGGAGATGCTTTACGCGCTGTTTGGTAATATCAGAAGCAGGAAAAGGGGCGCTGTTCAGCTCTGCCTGATCACTCGCTTGGGTGCTGGCAGGCAGCCCAATACCAAGAGCGACCGCAAAGGAAGTGCGTAGCAGTATCCTACGGCAAATAGTCAACAGTACCTGCAAAGCGTTCACCCCCTCTCCTGCCTCATACTACTTAGCCTTGCTGGCAACATACCTTGAATTTTCGCCCACTGCCACAAGGGCAAGGCTCATTCCGGCGTGGTTTTAAACGCATGACACTAGGCGTACCGTCGATATACCACCAGCGCCCCTCTTCCCGTACAAAACGCGAGACTTCCTCTAGCACATGCCAGCCACCCGACTCACGAAAAGTGGCGCGAAAATGTACGGAGCCTTGGTCATTTTGCACGGTTGGCGCGGCCACAATATCGAGCGCAACCCACTGAGTATCAGGATCGGGTGGTAGCTGCTGAGGGCGGGTCGAGGAATGCCAGGTGGCAAGTAGGTAGTCACGCTGATTCAACGCGAAAGCAGTGTATCGTGATCGCATCAGCGCTTCGGGAGTTGGTGGCAGCGTGACCCCTTGATAATAGGGCTGGCAGCAGGTTGCCAGCGGAGTATTGCTACCGCAGGGGCAACTTTTAGGCAATGAGTGAGTCATAGGAGTGGCTCTGGCTTGTGCAAGGAGCAAACGATGTAGATGTTTTGTTTCGGTATTAGCCCTGAGTTAGGTATAGTAACAGAGCAAGATCCCTAGACAGACGGAGTACGACAACACGATCAATCATTCTTTCCAAACGCAGTGGAGGTTCTCCTATGAAGGTTTACAAACCGGAATGGCAGTGCACGTTTAGCGTAAACGAAGGCGCGGAAGAATCAGCAAACTGGAAAGAGCGAATCGCGTGGCGGCTTAGAGGGTTTGCCGACCGGCTAGAAGGCGGTGGCCGCACGATAAAAATCGACTACAACGTCTCACCACAGGTGAGCCGTGACGAAGTAGATACCTGCTTGGGGAAAGGGTTTGAAGTCACGCAACGGCTGCTTACCCAGCTTGCCCATCAACAGGCGTGCGAAGATGTGATGCGCCATGCGAAAGCAGAGCTTTACGAAGAGCAGCATCAGCACTAACAGCCAGACCGTAAGCGTCTCAAGAAAACACCCGCCCGATCACACTGGCGGGTGTTTTTTATTGGGTGCAAATAAACGCGTTAGCCTGAATATGGCGTTTCCAGAGCGCTGCCTAAGCGCTGCATAAACGCACTACATTCATCGAGCTGCGCCGTTTCAATATACTCATCCGGCTGGTGGGCCTGGGCAATACTGCCCGGCCCTAAAATGATGGTTTGCAGCCCCTGCCCCTGGAACTGTCCGGCCTCCGTCGCATAGGCCACCGCGTGCTGGCAGCAGCCGCTGGGCAGGTGATCCTGCGCTAACCGCAGCACCTGCTGATTGTCTCGGTCGGCCAGCCCCGGTACCGTCACGTTCAGCGGTTCAGTAATAATTTCCACGGTTTTGCCCTGAGCACTTAACGCCTCACTGAGCGTTGCGCAGTAGTCGCTAAAGCGCCCGTACACCTCTTCAAAGGTTTCTGTGGGTAGGTGGCGAATTTCCCACTCGAACTGGCACTCCCGAGCCATGATATTAATGGCCGTGCCGCCTTTGATTTTACCCACATGCAAGCTGGTATGCGGCACGTTAAAAGCCTCATCCACGCGCCCCTCTTCCACCAGCGCGGCCATAGTGTCCTCGATGAACGTCACTAGCCTTGCGGCCACGTGGATCGCGGACGTGCCCTGATTCACCTGGCTGCTGTGCGCTTCACGGCCAATCACGGTAGTGCGCAGGTTGGTCGCACCTTTTTGCGCCACCACCGGCTGCATGCTGGTGGGCTCGCCGACAATCACGTGGGCCGTGGTGGAGTAGTGCTCATAAAAGCGCTTAATCAGGCTGGGGGCGCCCACGCAGCCGATCTCTTCGTCATAAGAGAAGCCGAAGTAGATCGGCTGCTTCAGCGGTGCCTTCGCCCAGGTGGGCACCATGGCGAGCGCGCAGGCAATAAAGCCCTTCATATCGCAAGTGCCGCGGCCATACAAACGGCCATCACCGCCATCGCGCAGGGTAAACGGGTCGCTGCTCCACGGCTGCCCTACGACGGGCACCACATCCGTATGCCCGGAAAGCATCACCCCGCCGGGCGCATCAGGGCCGATGCGCGCAATCAGGTTGGCTTTGGTACCGCAGGGGCTCATCACACGCTCAGCGGTCACGCCGTAATCGGCTAAATAGCGCTCAACAAACTCAATCAGCGCCAGGTTCGACTCGCTAGAGGTGGTATCAAACGCCACCAGTTGGGTCAGCAGCGCAGTTACGTTCGTCATGTTTATCTCGTTGGTTAGGCTTTTTAGCCACCCTAGCACCCCGCATTCCCTTTGCCTACTGGGCGCTACCAGCGTCTCGCCGAATGTTGTCCGTCACGACAAGTTCACCGTGCATTCATGAAATCGTCATCTACACTTTCTACTATTCAGTGCACCCAAAAACCTTAATAAACGTACTGCGCACGACCTACAAGGAGCCGTTATGTCTCGTTTCACGTTGCACGCGCTTGCCCTCGGTGTGGCGACCGCCACGTTAAGTGTTTCTGCCAATGCCGCTACCGAAGTGACCTGGTGGCACGCCATGGGCGGTCAACTCGGTGAAATTCTGGAAGGCATGACCGAGGAGTTCAATGCTTCTCAAGATGAGTACCGCGTGACGCCCAGCTACCGCGGCAACTACACCGAAACCATGACCGGCGCCATTGCAGCGTTCCGCGCAGGCGAGCAGCCGCACATCCTGCAGGTGTTTGAAGTCGGCACCGGCACCATGATGAACGCCGAAGGGGCGATTTATCCGGTGTATGAGCTGATGGAAGCTCATGGCCGTGCGTTTGATCGCGAAGCCTTCCTGCCCGCCGTGGTGGGCTACTACACCGATACCAACGGCAATATGCTGTCGTTCCCGTTTAACTCCTCCACGCCCATCATGTACTACAACCGTGATGCGTTTGAGGAAGCTGGCCTAGACCCAGAACAGCCGCCGCAAACCTGGGAAGAGCTCGCAGAGTACGCCACTCAAATTACCGAGTCTGATGCTGCTAACTGCGGCTTTACCACCTCTTGGCCGAGCTGGGTGATGCTGGAGAACTTCTCCGCTATGCACAACTCGCCGTTGGGTACGCTGGAAAACGGCTTTGGCGGTATGGACACCGAGCTGAACTTCAACAACGAGCTGGTCGCCCGCCACTGGGACAACCTGAAAACCTGGCAAGACGCTGGCGCGTTCAAATGGGGCGGCCCGGGTTCTGGCCCGGATGCCGAACCCATGTTCTACTCCCAGGAGTGCGCGATCTTCTTTGGCTCCTCTGCTTCCCGTGCCGACGTCGCTGCCAATGCCGACTTCGAAGTGGGCTTTGGCATGCAGCCCTACTACGCCGATGTAGAAGGCGCGCCGCAGAACTCCATCATTGGCGGGGCCACGCTGTGGGCTTTGCAGGGCCATAGCGATGAAGAGTACGCCGCCGTAGCAGCGTTTTTCGAGTATCTCTCCCAGCCGGAAGTTCAGGCCGAGTGGCACCAGCAAACCGGCTACCTGCCGATCACGCAAGCCGCTTGGGATCTGAGCCAAGAGCAGGGTTACTACGATGAGAACCCCGGTGCGGATATTTCGCTCAAGCAGATGACGCTGAACGAGCCCACCGAGAACTCCAAAGGCCTGCGCTTTGGCAACTTCGTCCAGATCCGCGACATCATCTCTGAAGAGATGGAAGCTGTGATGACCGGCAACAAGTCGGGCCAAGAAGCGGCCGATGCGGCAGTAGAGCGCGGCAACCAACTACTGCGCGACTTTGAATCCGCGAATCAGTAAGTAAGCACCTGCTTCGCCGCCTGCCCTTGGCAGGCGGCGAGCCTGTTTTTAAGTGCCCCACTTATTGGTGCCGTTTATAGACGCAGGATACGTTGCCTATGCAAACCAAACGCATGACCTTCCCAGGGCGTTTTTTGCCCTACGCCCTGCTGGCTCCTCAGGTCATTGTCACGCTGATTTTCTTTATCTGGCCGGCCGGACAAGCGCTCTATCAGTCGCTACTTCGTGAAGATGCTTTTGGGCTACGCACGACCTTCGTGGGGCTGGAGAATTTTTCCCGCCTGTTTCGTGACGGCAACTATCTCAACTCGCTCTCGGTGACGGCCATTTTTGCCATTGGCACCACGCTGCTGTCCATGGCGGCGGCGCTGCTGTTGGCCTGCACGGTGAATCGCATGATTCGCTCGCGCAGCACCTACACCACGTTGCTGGTATGGCCCTATGCCATTGCCCCCGCCATTGCCGGGGTACTGTGGTGGTTCATCTTCAATCCCTCCATCGGCATCGTGCCTTATATGCTGGATATGGTGGGCTATCAGTGGAACCACCGAACCTCAGGGGCGGACGCCATGCTGCTGGTGATTTTTGCCGCCGCCTGGAAACAGATCTCCTATAACTTTCTGTTCTTCCTGGCCGGGCTGCAGTCGATCCCCCAATCGCTTATCGAAGCCGCCGCCATTGATGGTGCCAGCCCCATGAAGCGCTTCTGGACCATTGTGTTTCCCCTACTGTCTCCCACCACCTTCTTCCTGATGGTAGTGAACGTGGTGTACGCGATGTTCGATACCTTCGGGATTATTCACGCCACTACCCAGGGCGGCCCCGCCCAGGCCACCAACACACTAGTGTACAAGGTGTACGCCGATGGTTTCGTGGGCCTGAACCTGGGGTCATCCGCCGCGCAGTCGGTGATTTTGATGGTGATTGTGGTCGCACTCACGGTGGTGCAGTTCCGCTTTATTGAGCGCCGGGTGAACTACTAGCCGCAGGCTAACTGTTGGAGTCTTGTCATGGTTGAAAATCGTCCCTGGGCGAACTTTTTTGCCCACTTAACGCTGATGCTCGGCGTCGCGGTGGTGGTGTTTCCCGTCTACGTAGCGCTGGTGGCCTCGACCCAAGCGCCGGGCGACCTGCTGCGCGGCACGCTACCAATGTTGCCAGGTGCCCACGGCATCGAAAACTTTACCCGTATGTGGCAATCCGGCGTCTCAAACGCGGGCGCGCCGCCGGCCGGCACCATGCTATGGAACAGCTTCATCATGGCCATGGCGATTACCGTGGGTAAGCTGTCGATCTCGCTGCTTTCCGCGTTTGCGATTGTCTACTTCCGCTTCCGCTTTCGGATGTTCTTCTTCTGGCTGATTTTCATCACGCTGATGCTACCCGTCGAAGTCCGCATTATTCCGACATTTCAGGTCGTTGCAGATCTCAATATGCTAAACAGCTTCGCGGGGCTTTCGATACCGCTGATTGCTTCCGCCACCGCGACGTTTCTGTTTCGGCAGTTTTTCATGACCATCCCCGAGGAGATGTTGGAAGCCGCGCGGGTCGATGGCGCAGGCCCACTGAAATTCTTTAAAGACATTCTGATGCCGCTCTCGATCACCAATATCGCCGCACTGTTCGTGATCATGTTTATTTACGGCTGGAACCAGTATCTGTGGCCGCTGCTGATCACCACCGACCCGGACTACTACACCATTGTGATGGGCATTCAGCGCATGACCTCTGAAGAGAACCCTCAGTGGCATCTCATTATGGCCGCCGTGGTGATGGCGGCTCTGCCGCCGGTATTAGTGATTTTGTTCATGCAACGCCTGTTTGTGAAAGGCCTGACCGAGACGGAGAAATAACCATGGCCAGCATTACCTTGGAAGGGCTGAAAAAAACCTACGCGGGCAACGTGGCAGCGGTCAAAGGCGTCGATTTACATATCCAAGATGGCGAGTTTGTGGTGCTGGTGGGGCCTTCTGGCTGCGGTAAATCCACGCTGCTGCGCATGGTGGCAGGCCTGGAGAGCATCACTGAAGGCACGTTAAAGATCGGCGAGCGAGTGGTGAACCAACTTGAGCCCGCCGAGCGGGATATCGCCATGGTGTTCCAAAACTACGCCCTCTACCCGCATATGACGGTGTACAACAACCTGGCATATGGCCTGAAGAATCGCGGCTTCAAGAAAGACGACATCGACCAGCGGGTGCGCACGGCGGCCAAGATGCTGGAGATTGAGGACTTTTTGGAGCGCAAACCGCGCAAGCTATCCGGCGGCCAGCGCCAGCGGGTGGCGATGGGCCGTGCGTTAGTGCGCGAGCCCGCCGCGTTTCTGTTTGACGAACCGCTCTCTAACCTGGATGCCAAGCTGCGCGTGCAGATGCGCGTTGAGATCAAGCAGCTTCAGCGGCGGTTAAAAACCACCAGCCTCTATGTGACCCACGACCAGCTCGAGGCGATGACGCTGGGGGATAGGCTCGTGGTGCTCAATGCTGGTCAGATCGAGCAGGTGGGCACCCCGATGGAGATCTACGCCCGTCCGGCCACTATGTTTGTGGCGGAATTTATTGGCTCCCCGGCTATGAACATGCTGCCGCTGGATTACCTTGCGCAGCAGGATACCCAGGGCGTGCTGAGCCAGTTGCCGAAAGAGACTGATACCGTCGGCATCCGCCCAGACGATATGCAGCTCGCCCCGCCAGCCGCGCCCTATATAACGTTGAACGCTACCTTGATGCTGTTTGAAGCCGCCGGGGCAGAGAGCCATCTCTACCTAAACTTGGCAGGCAGCGACCAACCTACGGTGGTGCGTACCGCAGGCCAGCCGCCGGTCAGCGAAGGTGAAACGCTGCAGGTGTACGTGACCAGCGATGCGCTTCACCCGTTCAACAGCACCACCGGCAAGCGCACCGCCCATTAGTACGCAGCGCCTTAGGCGGGTAACAACGTTACTCGCCTAAGGCGCAGTCGGTACCGCTATGCCCCAATCCTATTCGCATGGCCGATACCGGCATGGTTACCTGGGTATTCAAAAAAGAGACGAGCACAAGCACCGCAACGACGTCTCTTGGTATATTGCCAAACGGCCTGGCACCCGCCAGAAGCGAGATGCCAGGCGACAGAAAGTCGAAAAAATCAAAGCCAGTATCCGTGCCAAGATGGAGCACCCCTTTCGGTACATCAAACACGTTTTTGGTTATGGCAAGGCTCGCTATCGTGGACTGGCCAAAAACACTCAGCGCCTCACTTACTGCATGATGGCTGTCTGTCATCGCTTGTTCACTTGCCTGTCTTGGCAGTGTCATTGTGCCCGCGCAACATAATGAGAAACGTGATAAAGGGACGAATCGCTCATGCGGCTCTGTATCGTTAGCGAAACATGGTCTCCAGAAATTAACGGCGTTGCGCATACTCTCAACCGGATATGTCGTGAGCTGCAGCGGCTGGGCGTCACAATGGATGTGATTCGCCCTAAGCCTAAGGCACCCGGCAGTGCCGCCTATGCCACCCAAGAACTACAGGTTAACCACCTGGCGCTGCCCGGCTATCGTGATGTTCAGGTGGGATTTGCTCGCCCGTCCACGTTGCAGCGGTTTTGGCAACAGCACCGGCCAGATGTGATTTATTTAGCCACCCAAGGCCCGCTCGGCTGGGCAGCTCGCCAGGCAGCGCAACAGTTGAGCATTCCGCTGGTGGCAGGTTGGCACACCAACTTCGATCATTACTGCCATGATTACGGCGCCTCTTGGCTCTCTGCCGCGACTCGCCGCTATTTGCGCTACTTTCACAATGGCTGCGCACTGACACTAGTGCCCACTCATCAGCAAGCCACAGCTTTACGCCAACGGGGTATCCATGAAGTACAGGTGCTCGCTCGGGGGATTGATGGGGAAAAATTCTCTCCAGCTCACCGTAGTGCAGAGCTGCGTAAGCAGTGGGGAGTTAGCGAGCACCAGCCGGTCGCCCTCTATGTCGGGCGACTCGCACCAGAGAAGAATCTGGCCCTGCTACAAGAAACGCTGCAAGCCATGCGCAATGTGCGCCCCGATATGGCACAGGTGATCGTTGGTGATGGCCCAGGGCGTGCACAGTTAGAGAAGGCACTCCCTGACGCACATTTCACCGGATTTGTGGATAAACATGAGCTAGCTTGCCACTACGCCAGTGCTGATATGTTTGTATTTCCTTCGCTGTCGGAAACGTGGGGCAACGTAGTAACGGAGGCAATGGCAAGCGGCTTGGCGGTAGTTGCTTATCGTCATGCAGCCAGCGCGGAGCTGATCCAAAACGGCCATAACGGGGTGACCGTAGCGCCTAACGACGCCCACGGCTTTCAAGAAGCGGCCGTGGCACTGTGCCAACACCCCGCCGATTACGCACGAATAGGAAGAGTTGCCCGTTTACGCGCGCTAGAACAAAGCTGGTCGGGCATTGCTGAGCAGTTTCTGCGCTACCTACACCATGCCCAGGAGGCCCACCATGCGAGCTCGCCCGCTTGTCGTATTCGATCGTCTTGACCTGTGGGAGTGGCGGTTTTGCCAACGGGTCACGCATCTCTCGCTCTACCGCCCCTGGCGGCTAACGCTGAAAACAGCCAGTAAGTTAGGCGACTGGCCGGTGTGGGTACTGCTGATTGCTGCCCAGCCCTGGCTTCAACCTGATGGCACGTGGCGGATGATGCAGTACTCGCTGATCGCCCTGGTAGCTGTCACGGTTTATAAGCTGGTCAAAACCAAGCTGTGCCGAGAGCGCCCCTTTATCACTTACCTGGGAGGCGTACACTGCGGTGAACCCGCTCGAGATCGCTACAGTTTCCCCAGTGGCCACACCATGCACGCCGTCATGTTCAGCGTATTAGTGGCCGCCCACACCCCCTGGCTGCTGCCGATTGTTCTTCCACTCAGCCTACTCATTGCAATTTCTCGAGTGGGGCTAGGGCTGCATTATGTCAGCGATGTACTGGTTGGTGGCGTGATGGGCTATGGCTTTGCACTGCTGAGCCTTTATTGGATGGGGTAAGAGTCTCTACATGCCAACATGCAAAAGCCACCCAAAAAAAAGGTGGCTTTTTATTTATTATTCAATTACTTACATATCAGGCGGCATGTCGTCGCGATCCTCTGTAGCCGTCATAAATGATGTTTTAAACATCATGTACAGGCCCACCCCCGAAAACCCTAGAAACAGCACGAACATGCAGAACATCAATACCATCACCATAGCGCTTGTCCCTGTCAGTGTGCGGCCGATGCGTTGACGTCTTATAACCGCTGATTTTGGTTTACCCGAAAGGATAGACCAAAATACTTTGCATATCTGTACAGGAACTATGCAACACCCCTAAGGCGAGAAAAAACGTTATATAAATCAATGTATTAATGATTGAAAAATAAACGCAAAAAAACCACCTCACAGTTGCGAGATGGCTGTTTTGCATCGCTGCCACTCCTTGGCTTCGATGATCAGCACGGCCTTATGCTGATAAGAGTGAGCAGGCTAAGAGTCCATTCACGTCCATGATGCTTACTGGGCCTCCTGCCCTCCTCTACTGTCTATTAGCCTGCTCACGCTTTGATGGGTTGGAACTTGGTTGCTAACAGTGAAATTGGTTAAATCATCAATGGTGACACTATAAGTATTAACACTTATAACACTGCAGGCATTGGGCCAATCATACCAATAAATAAAAAATATCTTTAATATCAATAAATTAAACAAAAAAATAAAAGCCCAGCCTAACCGAAATTGACAGAAAACTCAGGGATGACATGGGTAATATTGACACATGCGACAAATGCGCACGGTTCACATCTATGCTAAGGAGAGATAAGCAGCGTTGGTAAAACGTTCCACCTCATGGCTACTTACCGGTGGCAACCCGCACCAACAGCGCTTATGTTACTCATCACACCATGACGCCCCAGCGGGGCATTA
The DNA here is from genome assembly GCF_900110265.1 of Vreelandella aquamarina. GTDB lineage: Bacteria > Pseudomonadota > Gammaproteobacteria > Pseudomonadales > Halomonadaceae > Vreelandella > Vreelandella aquamarina. Next base: position 10,163 of record NZ_FODB01000069.1, read on the forward strand.
TTTAGTAGAGAGGAAAGACCCAATGAAACGCACCATTGCGCTTGGCATACTCTTACTGGCCACACTACTCACCATTAGCGGCTGTAACACAGTTCGCGGTATGGGCCAGGATATTGAGCAGGGTGGTGAAGCCATTCAGCGTTCGGCGGATTAAACCATGATGATGACCGTCTACCTTTCACATGGCTTGGAGAGTGGCCCAGGGGCACTGAAAATGCAGGCGCTCAAGGGTATTGCTGAACAGCTTGATGACTGTGAGCCGGTCGTCATGGATTACCGGGGCATGGACGAGCCAGCCGAGCGATTGAAACACCTTACCGCTACTCTGCTGGCTCGTGGTGATGACCCCGCCCGCTGTGTATTAGCAGGCTCAAGCTTAGGCGGCTGGCTCAGCGCTGCCGCCAGTACGCAAACACCGGTGTTGGGCTGTTTTTTACTCGCCCCCGCGCTTGGCCTGCCTGAGTACCCAGAGACCTCACCGACGATTCAAGCCCAGCATACGCATATCATTCATGGCTGGCGCGATGATGTGGTACCCCCAGGCCCAGTGATTGAGCGTGCCCGCCTACAGCGCTTGTCACTGCGAATGATTGATGACGATCATCGCCTGCATAGTAGCCTGGACACTATCCTGGACGACTTTACACGCTTCTTAGCCCAGTGTGCGGACGCCCGCCCACCGGTTTAGCCTCAGCAACGCACCGGAAAACGAAAAACGCGTACAGCAGTCGACATAAGCACCCAAAACCTATGCAAATAATATACACCAAAAGGATAGTGCACATGTTTGGACTATTTAAGCGCGACCCAAAAAAGAAGCTTCAACAAGCGTACGAACGCAAGCTGCAAGCGGCGATGGAAGCTTCCCGCAACGGCGATATGCGCGCCAACGCCACACTGACAGAAGAGATTCTTGCCGACATCAACCGCCTTAAGGCTCAAGAGGGCTAACGCGGTGCGCACCGGTTTGGGTTTGGCTGCGCTGCTCACAGGCACCTTAACCACGCACGCCTACGGAAGCTGCCGCCATGGTGTGGGGCATCAGCTAGAAGGGCTGGGGATTCAACACACTTTCAGCCTGCTGCCCTGGGAACAGGCTGAGTGCGACCTCCCCGAGCCAACACTGGCTGATGCCGTGTTTGTACTCCCTGCCCCCATTTCCGCCGAGCCGATGCCCTAGGCGTCATCCGCCAACGCAGGCAGCAGCGTTTTTAGTTTACGGGTAAGCGTATTACGCCCCCAGCCCAGCAGCTCAGCGGCCTCGCCTTTGCGACCACCGGTATGCTTGAGTGCAGTTTCAATCATAATGCGCTCGAAATCGGGTACCGCCTCTTCCAGCAGGTGCGTATGGCCTTCTGCCAAAGCATGATCAGCCCAATCGCGAAATGCTGAACGCCAATCACCGTGGACGCTACTTTCCGACGCACCGACCGTGCGTAGCTCTGGCGGCAGGTCTTCTACCAGGATTTCCCGGCCAGAGGCCATGACCGTTAACCAACGGCAGATATTTTCCAGCTGACGTACGTTGCCGGGCCACGGCAGCCGGGTTAAGTGCGCCTCTGCCTCAGGGGTCAGCACTTTGATATCGGTGGAAAGCTCTTTCGCCGCTTCGGCCAAAAAATGCCGGGTTAGCCGGGGAATATCTTCGCGGCGCTCGGCAAGGCGCGGTAGATGAACGCGAATCACGTTCAGACGGTGGAACAAGTCTTCACGAAAGCGCCCATCATCTACCAACGACTCTAGGTTCTGGTGGGTTGCCGCGATAATCCGCACATCAACTTTTACCGGGGTATGCCCGCCCACGCGGTAAAACTCGCCGTCGGCCAGCACGCGCAGCAGACGGGTTTGCGTCTCGGCGGGCATATCGCCGATTTCATCCAGAAACAGCGTGCCACCGTTGGCCTGCTCGAAGCGCCCTTGGCGCTGGGCAGCCGCCCCAGTAAACGCGCCTTTCTCATGGCCAAAAAGCTCGGACTCTATTAAGTCACGAGGAATTGCCGCCATATTCAAAGCAATAAACGGCTTGCCCGCCCTCGGGCTGTGCTGATGCAGCGCCTGGGCGACACGCTCTTTACCGGTGCCCGACTCACCGTTAATCAGTACCGTAATGTGCGAATGGGAGAGCCGCCCAATGGCGCGAAAGACTTCCTGCATGGCGGGCGCTTCACCGATGATCTCGGCGCTTAGGCCTTCCGGCACGCTCACCGGCCGCTGGCGTTCACGGGCGTGGGCTACCGCACGGCGTACCAGCGCCAGCGCCTCATCCACATCAAACGGCTTGGGCAAGTACTCAAACGCCCCCCCCTGGTAAGAGGCCACGGCGCTGTCTAAATCGGAGTGAGCGGTCATGACAATGACCGGCAGGTCCGGGTGGGCTTCGCGAACCCGTGACATTAAATCCAGCCCATCAATCCCCGGCATGCGAATATCGGTCACCAACACATCCGGTGGGCTTTCCAGCAGCCGTGCCAGCGCCGTGTCGGCACGCTCAATACACTCAACCTCTAGGTCTGGCTGCGCCAGTGCGCGCTCCAGCACCCAACGGATAGCGCGGTCATCATCGACAATAACCACCCGTGCAACATCGGTACGTGTCGCCTCAGTCATGACGCTTCTCCGGTGCAATTAATAACTAATGGAATCAGTAAACGAAATTCGGTATGTCCAGGTCGTGAGTCGCATTCGATCAATCCCTGATGTTGATACAAAATTGACTGAGCAATGGATAGCCCCAAACCGCTGCCTTCCGCGCGGCCAGACACCATCGGGTAAAAGAGGGTTTCGCGTAGGCTTTCAGGAATGCCAGGGCCGTTATCAATCACGCCGACTTCGCTCACTAGCCGGTGCCGCTCGGCGCCTAAAGTGAACTGGCGCCGGGCACGGGTGCGCAGAATCAGCCCCGGTGAGGGGGTCTCTGCATCGCTCATGGCCTGCACCGCGTTACGCGCCACGTTCAATACCGCCTGAATCATTTGCGACTCATCACCGGAAAGATCCGGCAGGCTGGGGTCGTAATCGCGGTTGACGGTGACATGGGGATGCTCGGCAATCAGCAGCGCTCGCACTCGCTCCAGCACTTTATGGATATTGACCGGCTCATGTTTAATGATGCGGTTCGGGCCCAGCATGGAATCAACCAAATCTCGTAAGCGGTCTACTTCTTCGACGATGATATGGGTAAATTCCCGCAGCGCCGGGTCGTCTAAATCACGCTCCAGCAGTTGCGCCGCACCGCGAATGCCGCCTAATGGGTTTTTCACCTCGTGGGCCAAGCCCCGCGCCAGCACCTTAATGGTCTCTTGGCGGGTGGTGAGCGCCTCTTCGCGGGAGATCTGCATCAAGCGGTCTCTCGGCTCGACTTCCAGCAGTAGCTCATCGGCTGAGAGGGGCGTTACCGTATAGTCCACCGTGAGCGGCTCACTATTGAGCGGCGTGATACGCGCTTCCCGCTGGGTATAGGGGTGAAAGGCATCCCGCGCTTTGGCCAATACCTCATCAATACTTTCCCCACCGCCTAGCAAGGTATCTAGACTAATACCCTGCACACGGCTAAAGCTCACCGCTAGCAGCGCTTCCGCCGCTGGGTTCATCCAGCGGACACGGAGTTCACCGTCGAGCAGTAGCACTGCGGTGGTGAGATGTTCTAATAAGCGCTGATACATGGCGTGTCCTGAAACGTCGCTCTAATAATAGTGTGATGAACAATAGCGTGATGGGATCGTTGAGAGAGGAACTGCAAAAAGCGCGCCAATTAAGCACAAACGGCGGCATGCACGGCTGATGGGCAGCCGGTGTGGGCACAGCGAGCCGTTATAGCGCACTGCCGAACAAATTCAGATACTCCTATGCACCATTGTAGTGCATTGCACTATTCAGCAATAAAAATAGTCACCGGATCGGTGCGGTGTTGAATACGCCCTTGGCTATCCAACAGTTCGGCCTGCAGCTGGTGTTGGCCCGCTGGCAAGCCCGCCAGCCAGAACGCATCGCTATGCAGGGCAGATTGGCTTAGTTCGCCATTCACGAGCAGTTGAATTTGGTGGTCGTCGCGTAGCGGCGGCGAAACCGCCACTTCAACCGGCGTCATATTATTTCGCAACGAGGCCCCCGCCGCTGGGTTAGCAATCGCAAAGCGGTCATAGGGCATAAACGGTTGGCCAGGATTCCCCTTGGCGCGGGGAGACGGAGAAGCAGGCCGAGCAGCGGTAGGCACGCTTGGCAGCGGGGCCAGCGTGATCGCTTTACCACCGCGCTCTGGGTTGTCAGTAAACGTCACGTTGCCCTGCGCATCCACCACGCGATACACCGTTTGAGCCTGCGCAGCGCTTACCCACAGGCCCAGCAGCAGCGCAGCCCCTGTGGACAAACCACTTTTTTGACGCAAACGCCATCTACTGATCATTACTTTCTCACCCTTATGTTGCTCCAACAAAAACCCCGCCGAGGCGGGGTTTTTCAGGCTACTCACACCGCAAGGGTGGATGTTAGCACTCTTGTTAAAACGGTGTTTAGCAACCGTTCTTAGCAAGAGTAGTACATGTCGAACTCGATCGGGTGAGTGGTCATGCGAATGCGCTCCACTTCTTCCATCTTCAGCTCGATGTAGGCATCGATCATTTCCTCAGTAAATACGCCGCCTTCGGTCAGGAAAGCACGGTCAGCATCGAGTGCTTCCAGTGCTTGGTCCAGGCTGTTGGCAACGGTCGGTACGGACTTGCCTTCTTCCGGCGGCAGGTCGTACAAGTTTTTATCCATGGCATCGCCAGGGTGGATCTTGTTTTTAATGCCGTCGATGCCCGCCATCAATAGGGCAGCGAATGCCAGGTAGGGGTTGGCAGTCGGATCAGGGAAGCGCGTCTCTACACGCTTGCCTTTCGGGCTAGCGGTGTAAGGAATACGGATAGAAGCAGAGCGGTTACGGGCACTGTAGGCCAGCATAACCGGTGCTTCAAAGCCCGGTACCAGACGCTTGTACGAGTTGGTAGACGCGTTGGTGAAGGCGTTCAGAGCACGAGCGTGCTTGATAACACCACCGATGTAGTACAGCGCCATTTCAGACAGGCCCGCGTACTCGTCGCCAGCAAACTGGTTCTGACCATCTTTCCAGAACGACTGGTGTATGTGCATACCAGAACCGTTGTCGCCTACCAGCGGCTTCGGCATGAAGGTAGCGGTTTTGCCGTAAGCGTGCGCCACGTTGTGGATCACGTACTTCATTTCCTGAACTTCGTCAGCTTTCTTCACCAGTGTGTTGAATTTAACGCCGATTTCGTTCTGACCCGCGTTGGCAACTTCGTGGTGGTGAACTTCCACGGTCTGGCCAATCGCTTCCAGGGTGTTACACATCGCGCCACGGATATCGTGGAAGCTATCGACCGGAGGAACCGGGAAGTAGCCGCCTTTCACGCGCGGACGGTGACCCAGGTTGCCGCCTTCTACTTTGTTGTCAGTTGCCCAAGCGCCTTCATCAGACGTGATTTTGTACATAGAGCCCTGGATATCGGACTTCCAGTGCACTTCGTCAAAGATGAAGAATTCCGGCTCTGGGCCGAAGAAGGCGGTGTCGCCCAGACCGGTAGACTGCAGGTAAGCTTCTGCACGCTTAGCGATAGAGCGCGGGTCGCGATCATAGCCCTGCATGGTAGCAGGCTCGATGATGTCGCAACGCAGGATCAGGGTAGCGTCTTCGGTGAAGGGGTCCAGGAAGCCAGTGCCGTCTTCCGGACGCAGGATCATGTCGGATTCATTAATGCCTTTCCAGCCTTCAATAGAAGAGCCGTCAAACATTTGGCCGTTTTCAAAAAACTCTTCATTCACGTCGCGTGCCGGTACGGTGACGTGCTGCTCTTTACCGCGCGTGTCGGTGAAACGCAGATCTACCCACTTAACATCATGTTCTTCGATTAGCGCGAGAGTCTTGGCTGACATAGTGTCCTCCGGTATGAGCGTGGCTTAAAGCTTGTAACTGTAAGCTATCGATAAAAGTGTTATTCAACAAATCGTTCAACACGCAGCTGCATGTGGCGCGTTTGTCTTTTTTGTTCGCTTAACGTTTGCCTGACGATGGATAACAAAACGCCCAGCGATCATTTCAGACCGGCTATCGTTGTAGCATGCCGAGAGGCTTCTGCATACGATCTAATAGCTGGTGACAAAACCATCTACAATGTATAAGCACAGAGCATGCCAACTCTGCACCATTATGGCATCAAAAATTTATAATGCTTTGTTTTTAAAATACAAAAACCTATGGAGAGATGCCTCTTCATGTAGCAAAGGCCTTTTGGTTGCGCACAAAAGCGCCTTTATTTTTTATTGGCGCACCATAAAAGCTCATAAAAAGGTATCAGTGCACCAGGTTGGTTCAAAAAACCCAGCGCCTAGCAGCCTGTCGGTCTTTCCGTTGCACCGTGAGATACTGACCACCGTCATCGCCGAGCTGAGAAGATCGCCATGAGCCGCTTCATCCCTGTGG
>NZ_FODB01000010.1 GCF_900110265.1 Vreelandella aquamarina
GCTGGCCAACTGACCTTCATGCAGGTCGGCAAGTACCAGAATGCTCATAGAATTCACTCCTTTCAAAGCATGTCGATCAACGTCACGCCGACCTTAGATCACTTTGGCTTCGTTTTTCAGTTTGTCGATCAGCTCATCAACCGAGGCGACTTTGATACCGCCTTTGCGCTCGGCGGGGGATTCCACTTTGAGCAGCGTGACCTTGGAAGCCACTTCCACGCCGTAGTCAGCGGGGGTTTTGACATCCAGCGGCTTTTTCTTGGCCTTCATGATGTCCGGCAGCTTGGCGTAGCGCGGCTCGTTGAGGCGCAGGTCAGTGGTGACGATGGCCGGGAGTGTCAGCGCGACGGTTTGCAGGCCGCCGTCGATTTCACGGGTCACGTTGACCTTGTCACCATCTACCGCGACTTCTGAGGCGAAGGTGCCTTGCGGCAGATTGGTCAGCGCAGCGAGCATCTGGCCGGTCTGGTTGTTGTCGGTGTCGATGGCCTGCTTGCCGAGGATGACGAGGCCGGGCTGCTCTTCGTCTACCACTTTGGCCAGCAGTTTGGCCACCGCCAGCGATTCGGCGCGCTCGTCGGTTTCAATGTGGATGGCGCGGTCGGCCCCCAGCGCCAGCGCAGTGCGCAGCTGCTCTTGGGCGGCCTTGGGGCCCACGGTCACGGCCACGACCTCGGTGGCCACGCCCTTCTCTTTCAGGCGCACCGCCTCTTCCACGGCAATTTCGCAGAAGGGGTTCATGGCCATTTTAACGTTGGTAAGGTCTACATCAGAGTGGTCCGCTTTGACGCGGATTTTGACGTTGTAGTCGATGACGCGTTTCACCGCGACGAGTACTTTCATAGGTTCCTCGCTTGGCTCGTGATAGAAGCCGTTAACCTGACTAGGCGCCGCCACCTAGTGGCTGCGCTCAAAATTCATGCAAGCGTTTGATAGGCTAGCAAATGAAAAACCCTATCAATTTGCCACAGCCTACCCACCAGCAACAACTTTCTCTTCGTGCGGCCTTGGTCGTAGCCCGCCGGTATCGCTATTCGTACCGACACTTATAAAGTGTGCTTTTGCCATCGTAGGGGTGACCTGACACGGGTATTATGCCTATCATGGGAGATAACCAGAAGCAAACGACCGTTTTAAATTAAGGCCATCTTTTCATAAGCTAGTGCCCATTCGCTAGCCAGATACAGATGGCGCTTATGAGAATAAGGAGAAACCGGGTGGAAAACGTTGAACGCGATGTAATGGACTTTGACGTGGTCATCGTGGGCGCAGGCCCCTCTGGCTTGGCCGCCGCCTGCCGTTTGATGCAGCAGGCCAACGAGGCGGAGCAAGAGCTAACCGTTTGCGTGGTCGAGAAGGGATCTGAAGTGGGAGCGCATATTCTGTCTGGCGCGGTATTCGAACCCCGCGCCCTGGCGGAGCTGTTTCCCGACTGGGAAGAGCGCGGCGCTCCCCTGAATACGCCCGCCACGCGCGACGATGTCTATTTGCTGAAGGATGCCGAAAAGGCGCAGAAAATCCCCAATGCGCTGGTACCCAAGAGCATGCACAACACCGGGGGTGAACTGACTCGCTACGTGATTAGCGCAGGCAACCTGTGCCGCTGGCTGGCCGAGCAGGCGGAATCGCTGGGCGTTGAAATATTTCCTGGTTTTGCTGCTCAGGAAGTCATCATTGAAGATAATGTGGTGCGCGGCATCCTGATTGGCGATATGGGCGTAGGTGCCGATGGCACCCCCAAGGATGGCTATATGCCCGGCATGGAGCTGCGCGCTAAGTACACGCTGTTTGCAGAGGGCGCACGGGGCCACCTAGGCAAGCGACTGATCAATGACTTCTCACTGAATGCTGGACGCGACCCGCAGCATTACGGCATCGGCTTGAAAGAGCTGTGGGATGTGCCCGCCGAGAAGCACGAACCCGGCTTGGTAGTTCACGGCTCCGGCTGGCCACTAGACAGCAAGACCCACGGCGGTTGGTTCCTCTACCATGCGGAAAACCAGCAGGTCGTCGTTGGCCTGATTATGGATCTCGGCTACCAGAACCCGTGGCTCTCCCCGTTCGATGAGTTCCAGCGTATGAAGCACCACCCGGTGCTGAGCCAGTACCTGGAAGGCGGCAAACGCGTGGCTTATGGCGCACGGGCCATTGCCAAAGGCGGGTTCAACTGCCTGCCGAAAATGACCTTCCCTGGCGGTCTGTTGATTGGCTGTGACGCGGGCACCCTGAACTTTGCCAAGATCAAAGGCCTGCACACGGCAATGAAATCAGGCATGGTGGCGGCAGAAAGTGTATTTGAAGCGATCAAAGGCGGCGATGAAGGCGGGCAAGAGCTTGCCAACTTTACCAGCAAGTGGGAAGCCAGCTGGGCCTATCAGGAGCTAAAAGAGAGCGCGAGCTTCGGCCCTGCCATTCACAAATATGGCACGGTTGGCGGTGGCGCCTATAACTTTGTGAACCAGTTGCTGGGCAATAAGCTCCCCAACGTTCATGACACCACTACCGACCACGGCGCGTTAAGGCCAGCCGCTGAGTTCGAGAAGATCAACTACCCGAAACCAGATGGCAAACTGTCGTTTGATAAATCCACCTCGGTGTTCTTGTCCAATACGAACCATGAAGAGGATCAGCCCTGCCACCTGCGCCTCGCAGACCCAGAGCTGCCGATTCGTGACAACCTGCCCAAGTATGCTGAACCCGCTCAGCGCTACTGCCCGGCAGGGGTGTATGAGGTGGTTGAGGATGATCAGGGCAAGCCACGCTTCCAGATTAACTTCCAGAACTGCGTGCACTGCAAAACCTGCGATATCAAAGACCCCGCCCAGAATATTACCTGGGTAGCCCCTGAAGGCGGTGGCGGTCCGAACTATCCAAATATGTAACAGGCCAAATATATAACAGGGATAGCAATGGTGCAGCTGGCTACGCTGGCTGCACCGGAGGCTCCATCACCTCAATAGGTGCACGGCGGGCGATGAGACGACGTCGCCCGGCTTGCACAAACCGCACATCAATCACCGGGTCGGACGGATTACCCTCTACTGCCGCCACTTCGCCTTCTCCAAACACTGCGTGCAGCAAGCGCTGACCGGGGTAGTAGTGGCTACCCGCTTGGTAACCAGCTGAAGACTCCTTCACCTGTGGTGCGGCTAAGGCAATGTCGGCGCGCCCTACTCTTTCCAAGTAACGGGCCACTAAGCTAGGGGATTGCACTTCTAACGGCGTATCTGGCGCCTGCTGATTGGCTAAACAAGCGGCGACACGCATACCATCCTGCCAGGCACTTTCGGCAATAAAACGGCTTGGCCGATGTGCACCTCCGTCGTGAAGAACCAGCAACTGCTCCTTGGCACGCGTGATGGCCACATAAAACAGCCGCCGCTCCTCCTCTAAGCGCTCATCATTCAGCGGGTTATCGCGGCTATAGTGGGGAAAGTCTTCTTCATTAACGCCTGCAACGGCCACTAGCGGCCACTCGAGGCCCTTGGCACCGTGCACGGTACTGACCAGCACGCCGCCAGCCTGATTCTCCACCGGACGTTCAAGTAGCTCAATGAAGGCATCTGGATCTTGTACGCTCTCAGCCTGCTCAATCAGCACGTCGAGCAAACGCACGTCCTCCTCTCCTTTATCGCGTCTAGCGGCGGCACGTTTCAGCGTTTTTTCAGCGTCAATCGCCTCTACCACATGGCCGAGCAATTTGGCCGGGGGCCATACGTTAAGTTTGGGCAGCTCACACAGTAGCTCCCAGCGTTTTTTTAGCGTGCGCCGCTGTAACGGTTTTAGCGCTGCCAGAACGGGCTCGTGCCGCTCCGGCCACTGCTGGGTTGTCGCTAACTGGTAAGCCAGACGCTGCAGGCGTTCACGGGCGACAAAGGGGGTTGGCTGAGATAACAGCAGCAGCAACTGCTCTGGGTCGTGAAGCAGTTCTGGACGCCTGGAGAGTTTCAGATAACCTGCCAACGCCTGCACCAGGGGCAAGCGGAACACGAAGCGATCTTCTCGCAGCAGACGAAAGGGGATACCCGCCTGCAGCAAGGCAAGCTGGAAAGGCACCGAGAGCGCCCAGCTTCGCACTAGCAGGCTAGCATCACTGAGCGCCCTCCCCTGGGCCTGCCAGTCCATCAAGGCATCCAGTAACAGTCGGCTTCCTTGACCTACGGTTATGCGAGTATCGGGATTACCTGCTTCGGCCAAGCAGAGCTGATCGGGCCGACGCTGATTGGCCATGATGGCGTGGTTAGCCGTCAGCGCCAAGGCATGCCCGTGGCGAAAGGTCATGGAGAGCGGATAGTCGGTGGCTTTGCCGAAGGTGGCGGTAAAGTTCTCCAGCATCGTGTCTGGACGAGCACCGCGCCACTCATAAATACACTGGTTAGCATCGCCCACAGCCATCACATTCGCACTCGGCCCAGCAAGCACGGCCAGCAGCCGCTGCTGAACCGTATTGATATCCTGGTACTCATCAACAATCACATGATCCAAGAAACCTTCGACCCGCTTGCGGAGCGTGGCGTCCGCTTCCAGGGCCTGCAGTGGGCGGTAGAGCAGGTCCGCATAGGTCATGACGCCTTCAGCGTGCAGCAGACGCTCAGCTTCTTCGAAGGCCGTAGGAAAATAGTCGGTATCCGGCTCGTAATTAAGGCGCTCATAAAGCGCCGCCGCAGGCAGCATTTCGGCCTTCACTAGGCCACAAAAATGCGCCAACGCCTCTAGCCGATCACCTTCCAGCGCAGCGTCGCGACGATCTACCTGGCCGGCAAGCACATTTAGGCTAGCTTGACGAAGCAAGCGCTCCATTTGCCATTCAGCAGAGAGTAGCCGCCTGGGGGCGAGCGCCCCCCAGCGGCACAGGCTTTGGGTCAGCCGGTGGCCTAGGGAGTGAAAAGTACGAACGTCGGGCAACGGCTGGCCTGCGGGGGCCATGCTGGCTAGGCGACGCTGGAAGTCATCTTTCGCTGAGCGGTTAAACATCAGCACCAGCATTCGCTTGGGAGAAACGCCACTGCCTAACAGGTGAAGCACTCGGGCAGCCATGGTCGTGGTTTTACCTGCGCCCGCCACGGCGGCTACACGCGCATGCCCTTCCCTATGGTGAACAACAGCTTGCTGCTCGGCGGTTAACTTCACGGCGCCTCACTTGGCACGCTATCGCTCCACTGGCCAAGCAGGTGCCAGCTTCCCGCACTATAGAGCTGACACTCGCTCTGGCCTGACGAATTCTCTTGCACGCGCGCCTGCTCTACCAAGCGATAGAACACGTTGCGGTGCAGTCGAGCCGCTAAACCGAACCGGATAGCACATTCGGGCGCCATCTCGCCGCTGGGAGAAGCAGTCAACCTCATGGGGTGCTCGGCATCCAGACGTACTACATCGTCAAATTGAGTCTTTAGCCACCAGGCACCATCGTGGAAATCCGCTTCGACCACGACAAAGGGGCGGTCCACTACGGCAATGCGCCAGCGCTCCACGGGAGTGACCAGGCAGTATCCATCGGCATCCAGACGCAGCAGGCTGGAGAGCAGCTTGGCAATCGCAGGACGAGCAAACGGCTGCCCTTCATGCAGCCAGGAGCCATCCTCCTGAATCAGGATATCCATTTCTCCTGATAGCGCGGGCTGCCAGGTATCAACAGGGGGAATAGATGCTGAGCCTTCTGACTGCTGCAATAGTCGATCAATACTCATCACCGACCTCCAGTGGTTGTCACCGCGTGTTACACCACTAGCCCAGACTGTGCCAAGGCCTCTTTGACATGGGCAGGCGCGTCTGGTGCCGCAGCGCGGAACAGATGGTAAAAATTAACGGTCGTTTGCATGGCAACTTCATCCACGCTGATGCCTCGTTCACGCGCAATACACTCCGCGACTTCAACGACCCAGGCAGGCTCATTGGGCTTACCGCGATAAGGGACAGGGGCCAAATAAGGGCTGTCGGTTTCAATTAACAGCCGATCCAGCGGAAGCTGACGCGCCAGTGTTCTCAGCGATGCCGCATTACGAAACGTAATAATGCCGGAAAGAGAAATATAGAATCCAAGCCGAACCGCCTCCCGCGCCATGTCCAGGTCTTCAGTAAAGCAGTGGATGACGCCGCCCACCTGAGGATTGCTGTATTCACGCAGCAGCGCCAGCGTATCCTCTTTGGCCTCGCGGGTATGAATGATGACCGGCAACTCTAGCTCATTCGCAGCGATGAGATGCCGTTTGAATCGCTCATGCTGAACGCTGACAGACACGCTCTCCTGGTAGTGATAATCCAGCCCTGTCTCACCAATCGCTACCGCCCCATACTGTTCAGCAGCCTCTACGATATCGTCCACCGTCGGCTCATTTGGCGCTTGGTGGAGCGGGTGAAGGCCCGCAGAAATAGCCACATCGTGATGTGCTCTGGCAATGGCGGCCAAGCCCGGCAGCTCTTCTAACGTCGTAGAGATGGCTAAAAACTGGCTAACGTTGGCAGCACGGGCAGCATCCAACGTGGCGGCCACATCGCCGCCATGTGTATGCTCCGATAAACGGTCTAGATGACAGTGAGAATCGACAAACATGCAGTGCTCTTTGGAAGTAAATAGGAGGTGGCTAGCTTAGAGCGTAAACGAGGGAGGCGCTTTATCAAGCTGCCCGGCCAACAGGGTCTCGATACGGTCACGCACAAAGTAATCTTGCTGACTAAAGTGCACGCCAATGCCTGGCAGTCTTCGGCCACTAACACCTTCTGGCGAGATCCAAATCACCTGACCGGTGACGGAGAGTCGCTCGCTCACCCCTGGCAGCGTTAGCAGCAGTACAACGGGTTGCCCGAGGCTATACAATGTTTTGGTAGGCACAAAAATACCGCCTCGATCCAAAAACGGCATATAGGCAGATAGCAGCGTGGGCACGTCGGGTATCGTTAAAGAGAGTGCTTTTTGAGCAGCCATCACTACCTCATTGCATTAGATTGTCAGGAGCGCAGCAGCGCAGACCAGCGCACCAGCCAAGCTTCAAGCACCAGCTGTGGATTCGGGTTTGCTCCAACGGCCAGCAAGCGGCGCTGCTCTCTGGCGTAATCTAATAGCCGGAACCAGTCCTGTACGCGGCCATTTTTCACCGCCTGGCGATAAAGCGGCGTTAAATCAGGATTGTGTAGCACGCTCTGCTCGCCCGATAGTCCCAGACGAATCAAGTCTTCAAGCCAAGCAATACCGTACCATAAGATCGCATCAATCGCTTGGCGATCCAGCCTCGCCGCCTCTGAAACAGGCTCTGCCCCGCGCACTAACTGTTCGAAACAGTCGTGAATCTGGTGGCGCAGCGCCCGTTCATCGGGAGCGGCCAGCTCAACCGCTAACAGGGGAAGGCCGCCTGATACTTGCCACCAGAAGTGAGCTTCATCACCACCCAGCTGCTGGGTCAGCCACCCTTTACAGTCATCAAAGGGCACGCTTGCTAGGGGCCACTGCTGGCAGCGCGAACGAATCGTTGGCAGCGTGCGGGAGGGCACATCTGAAAGTAGGATAAATAACGTTTTATCGCCGGGTTCTTCCAGGCTTTTTAACAGCGCGTTGGCGGCGGCAATATTCATGGCTTCAGCAGGTGAGATCACAATCACTCGGTAGCCACCCTGCTGCGCCGTTTGCGAGACAAACCGATTCACTTCGCGAACGGGGTCAATGCGGATTTGGCGCTTGCCCTCTTCTGGCGACACCCGCAGTAGATCAGGGTGATAGCCAGAGGCCAACATGGCGCAGCTGTGACACTGCCCGCAAGCCTGCTCGCCGGGCTGGGCACATAGCGTTCTAGCGATCAACGCTTCTGCCAACTGCTGCTTGCCAACCCCGTGGGCACCGCTAATCAGCAAGGCATGGGGCATGCGCCCGCTGTTGGCAAGGCGCACCAGCTGCTGCCAAGTGGCCTGATGCCAGGGCAATACGCCAGTTATTGCCATTGGGCAACCCGTTCTTCCAATACGTGGCTTAGCGCCGCTTGAACCACCTCTAGCGGCTGAGCTGCATCAATCACCGCAAAGCGCTCAGGCGAAGCGGCCGCGCGATCCAAATAAGCTTGGCGTACCGCCATAAAGAAATCCGTCTGCTCTTGCTCAAACCGGTCACGCTGGGTATTTAGCTCGCGTAGGCGGCCCTCTAACCGCTCTTTGGCAGCTTCGGGCGACATATCCAGCAGCAGAGTGAGATCAGGGGCAAGGCCTTGCTGTACAAATTGCTCTAACTGCGCAATGCGTGCGGGGTTGATCCCGCGCCCGCCGCCTTGATAGGCAAAGGTGGCATCGGTAAAACGGTCACATACTACCCAGGCACCTCGTGCCAACGCTGGCAGGATTTTTTCCGCTAGATGCTGTGCACGGGCCGCAAAGACCAGTAACAGCTCGGCATCAACGCTCAGCGGCTCTTGGGGGGCAGGGTCAAGCAACAGCTCACGAATTGCTTCTGCGCGGGGGGTGCCGCCCGGCTCACGGGTTCGCACCACTTCCATTCCCTGGGCCGTTAGCCATGCTTCGACAAACGCCATATTGGTAGACTTACCGACTCCCTCACCGCCTTCTAGGGTGATGAAGCGTCCGCGCTTGCTCATTGCTGCCCCTTACTCAATAGATACGCCATCGACATGTTCAGTGTTTAGCTATTTAACGGTTTCGAATATAGCGATTCACGGCATTGTTATGCTCGCGTAATGTGCGCGAGAAGTGATGCGTGCCGTCACCTCGGGACACAAAATAGAGCGTTTCGCCGGGTAGCGGCTTCACCGCCGCCTCCAATGAGGCTCGCCCTGGCATGGCAATCGGCGTCGGCGGCATGCCGTCAATCACATAAGTATTGTAAGGGGTGGCTTCACGTAGGTCTGCCCGTGTGATGCGGCCATCATAGCGCTCGCCCATGCCGTATATTACCGTGGGGTCTGTTTGCAGACGCATGCCACGCTCCATCCGGCGCTTAAATACTCCAGCAATCTCTCTGCGCTCTTCAGGCGCCCCGGTTTCCCGCTCAATCAGCGATGCCATAATTAGCGCTTCATAGGGCGTTTCAATGGTTAAATCGTCATCCCGTTCCGCCCACACTTGCTCCAAAATGCGCTCCATCCGATTTAACGCTTGGCTCAAAATATCGACATCGCTCATGCCCAGATGATAGCGGTAGGTATCGGGGAAGAACCAACCTTCAGGAAAGGTGCCCTCACGGTCCAGCAGCGTCATGACTTCTTCGTCACTCATGTCTGCCGTACGGTGTTCAAGCTTCGGCGCACTATTTAGCAGCGCACGCATTTGGCGAAAGGTCCATCCTTCAGGCACGGTCAGCGAATAAGTCACCACGTTATTACTGCCCAGCAGGGCCATCACCTCTCGCCAACTCATCCCCGGTGTGAGGCGGTACTCGCCAACCCGTAGACTTGGCATCTGCTCTGGGTCTATCCGCGCCAGTAGCTTAAATGCCCAGGCATCCTCAAGCACTCCTTGCGCCTCTAAATCGCGAATGACTTGATTAAAACCAGCTCCGGCAGGCACTTGATATAGGGTGGGTTCCTCTACCGCAATTGGCGCCGCTAGACGCTGCTGCCAATAAGCATAACCGCCGAGCGCAGCGGCAACGGCCAGCACAACCAATATTCCAAAGACGGTAAGTAACCGTTTCACGTTGACACCTCAATCTATTTATTTGGATTCTGATGCGGGAAACACACTGGGATAGCCCAGCAGGCGGTGAGCCTCACCCTGCAGTGGGTCTGGCCCTGCTAACACAGGCCAAGTCGCGATCAGGCCGCCCTGCGTATCAAGCAATTCACACACAGGCCACACGCCCTGTACCGAATTACCTACCCAAAGGCGCTCAACCTGTGGTAGTTCCGAGACTGTCAGCCCCTCTTCTTCAATAACGCCGTTAGCCAATAGCGCAGCGCGCAGAGTACCTGCCACGCCGCAGCGGTTTACCCGAGGGGTCAAAAGACGCCCTTCCGTTGACCAGAAGAGGTTCATACTGGTTGCTTCCACCATTTCGCCTGATTGGTCCGCTAACAGACCTTCGGCAATATGGCTCTCTTGCCACTCCTGGCGAGCTAGCACATTCTCCAAACGGTTAAGGTGTTTGATGCCCGCAAGCAGCGGTTGATGCCCTAAACGAAGATGGCACAAACGTACGCAGACACCGTGTTGCCACCGCTGCCCGTTGGTAACAAAAGGCGTTCGCCGAAAGATCAGCCTGGGCTCAGGATGATCAGGCAGCGCGTAGCCTCGGCCACCGCTTCCGCGTGTCAATATTAATTTAAGTACTTCCAGCGCTGCCGCAGGGGGCGACTGCCACACCTGCGCCAGCTGTTGAGAGGTAGGCAACGGGATATTCAAGCGCCGACAGCCCTGTTCCAAGCGCGCGAGGTGATAATCCCAAAGTACGGGTACCCCATCGCGCAGCAGCACTGTTTCAAATACACCGTCGCCATACGCTAGCCCGCGGTCATCAAATGGCACCTGGGGCATGGGCATAAAAAGTTATACCTTTTTGAACAGCAGGGAGCCGTTAGTGCCACCAAACCCGAACGAGTTGGAGAGCGCGATATCAATACGCATATCCCGCGCGGTATGGGGTACGTAGTCGAGGTTGCAGCCCTCCTGGGGGTTATCCAGGTTGATGGTGGGCGGGGCGACCTGGTCACGGATTGCTAGAATGCTGAATACCGCCTCTACCGCACCGGCGGCACCCAATAGGTGGCCAATCATCGACTTGGTTGAGCTAACGGCCACCTGCTGGGCCGCACTGCCCAACACTTTTTCAATAGCGCGACTTTCAGCCAAATCGCCGGCAGCAGTTGATGTGCCATGGGCGTTGATATACTGCACGTCTGCCGGATCAATAGCGGCATCTTTAATCGCATTGCGCATGGAGAGTGCGGCACCGCGACCATCCTCGGGCGGAGCGGTCATATGGTAGGCGTCATCACTCATACCAAAGCCAGCCAGCTCCGCGTAGATAGTGGCGCCACGGGCTTTCGCATGCTCGTACTCTTCTAGCACCAGCACCCCTGCACCATCAGACAGCACAAAGCCATCGCGGTCGGCATCCCAAGGACGGCTCGCTGCTTGCGGGTCATCGTTGCGCGTTGAGAGCGCGCGCGCGGCAGAGAAGCCACCCAAACCTAATGGTGTGGTGGCCATTTCTGCGCCGCCACAAATCATGACATCCGCATCGCCGTAGGCGATGGTGCGAGCGCTGTAGCCAATATTATGGGTACCGGTGGTGCAAGCCGTGGTAATCGCAATATTCGGCCCTTTAAAGCCATGCTGGATCGCCATGTTGCCGGAAATCATATTGATAATAGAACCAGGCACAAAAAACGGTGATACCCGACGTGCACCGCCTTTATTGAGCGCATTATGGTTATGCTCAATCATTGGCAGCCCGCCAATTCCAGAGCCAATCGCCACGCCGATTCGCTCAGCATTCTCCTCTGTGCACTCTATCCCTGAATCCTGTACCGCCTGAGCACCGGCAGCCATGCCGTACTGAATGAACAGATCCATTTTGCGAGCGTCTTTGGGGTTCAGGTAAGGGCTGATATCAAAATTCTTTACCGAACCGCCAAACCGCGTATTGAAGCCACTGGTATCAAAGTGCTCAATAGGCGCTATGCCGCTTTTACCGGCGACAATGTTCGCCCACGACTCATTGACACTATTGCCCACTGGGGTCACCAGGCCTAACCCAGTTACCACTACCCTTCTTCGCGCCATCAGTTTCCTCCAGGCATCCATGGTGACACGACCCATCTGGGTCATTTGCTGCAGAAGTTTGGTGACTAGTATAACGGAGATTGAACGTTATATTCATTGTGAGCGTAAAGCAAAAAAGCCGCCCCATATCAGGACGGCTTTTTTAAGACGGATGGGTGAGCACCCCACCCTGGTTCACAGCATCGACCGCGCCCTTACTGGTGGGCGTTTACGTAGTCGATGGCTTCTTGAACCGTGGTGATTTTTTCAGCTTCTTCGTCAGGAATTTCAGTATCGAACTCCTCTTCCAAAGCCATCACCAGTTCAACGGTGTCCAGAGAGTCGGCACCCAAGTCTTCAGTGAAAGAAGAGCTATTCTGGATGTCTTCTTCTTTAACGTTCAGGCGCTCTGCCACAACTTTCTTAACGCGCTCTTCAATAGTACTCATCAACGTACTCCAGTCATTCACATTAGCTGTTAGAGATAACCAGCTATTTGGAAACCGCAAGCCAAAAGCTGCGGGGTAGTTTATAGACGCCCTTAAGTTGACGCAACCGCCAAGCCTAAGGCCATCAACGCATATTCATACCGCCGTTCACGTGCAGCGTTTCACCAGTGATATAGCCTGCGGCATCGCTGGTTAAAAAGCCAACCGCTGCGGCGATCTCTTCCGGCCCACCTAAGCGTGCCAGCGGAATCTGCTTTAGCAGCATTTCATGCTGGGCTTCAGGCAGCGCTTCGGTCATGTCGGTGGCGATAAAACCAGGCGCAACGGCGTTTACGGTAATGGCACGGGAAGCAACCTCTCGCGCCAACGCCCGGCTAAAGCCTTCCATACCTGCCTTAGCAGCAGCGTAGTTAGTTTGGCCCAGGTTGCCCATGGTTGCCACTACAGAGCTGATCGATACAATCCGCCCGAAACGCGCCTTGGTCATGCCACGAAGACACGCTTTGCTGACGCGATATACAGATTTGAGGTTGGTATCCATGACGGAATCCCACTCCTCCTCTTTCATCCGCATCAGGAGGTTATCACGAGTGATACCCGCATTGTTAACCAAAATAGTCGGGGCGCCAAAACGCTCGCCAATGGTTTTCAGGACCTCATCGATGCTCGCTTGGTCCGTCACGTTCAGGCACATACCAGCGCCTTCAACCCCGTTAGCTTTCAGGTCGGCATCGATTTTTTCTGCGCCAGATTTGCTGGTCGCTGTGCCGATGACAATACGCCCTTGGCGGCCCAGTTCATGGGCGATAGCGCGACCAATGCCGCGGCTCGCACCGGTCACCAAGGCAACTCGTTTTTCTTGCGTCATAACACGTTTCCTTCCACTGAACTAAGCAAGGGTAGCTGAAAATAGCCGTTTATCACGCACTACCTGCTAATGTTTCTCGCGCAAGCTCAAGCGCTGCATCCAAGCTATCGGGGTCATTCACCGCTAGCCCCTTGGCACCGCGCACAATACGTTTATTAAGACCTGTCAGCACTTTGCCTGGGCCACACTCAATGAAGACATTAGCACCTTGCTCAGACATTGCTTCAACGCAGGAGGACCAACGTACTGGCTGGTAGAGCTGCTCAATTAAACGAGTGCGCAGCGTATCAACATCTGCATGCGCCTGGCCATCGACGTTCTGAATAACAGTATAGCGAGGGGCACGTAGCTCAATCGCCTGCATCGCTTCGGCAAGACGCTCAGCAGCAGGTCGCATCAGCGCGCAGTGAGAAGGAACAGACACAGGGAGGGCAAGTGCGCGCTTAGCGCCCGCTTCTTGGCAAGCAGCAATGGCACGCTCAACGGCTGCTTTGCTACCAGCAATGACGACCTGACCCGGGGAGTTATAGTTAACTGCAGAAACGACATCGCCCTGGGCAGCGCTTGTGCAAGCGGCTTCCACCGCGCTGTCATCAAGCCCAAGAATGGCGGCCATTCCGCCTTCACCAGCAGGTACAGCTTCTTGCATTGCCTCTCCGCGCAGGCGCACCAGCTGGACACCCTCTGCAAAGCCCATCACGCCCGCACAGACCATAGCGCTATACTCACCCAGGCTATGGCCCGCCATCACGCTGGGGCGAGGGCCTTCCAGCTCCTGCCAGACGCGCCAGATGGCAACGCTTGATGTCAGCAGCGCAGGCTGCGTGCAAGCCGTGGAATTCAACGCTTCTTCCGGCCCTTCTTGGACTACTTTCCATAAATCGTAGCCCAGCGCGTCAGACGCTTCCTCAAATGTCGTTCCCACCACACTGTAGCGCTCGGCTAGCTCTCGCAGCATTCCAAGCTGCTGAGAGCCTTGCCCGGGAAAAATGAGGGCAAGGGGTTGAGACATGTCGTTCACCTTTGCTCTTGTAGGCATTTGCTCAGTTGAGCGATAGGCGTGGCTATCGGCCCCGTTATAAAACGGCTGTTGGCACATCCTACTGCCGCCGATAACCCGCAAAAGTCGTGCAACGCATTGCTGTAACCCACTCATCTGCCCACTGAGCTAAGCCCAGTGTTTGGCAAGCTGAGTAGGCAAGTCATGTTCTACTTCCTGCAGCGCTCGCTGAATAGCATAGTAGAACCCATCTGCACGGGCGCCACCATGGCTTTTCACCACAATACGTTTTAACCCAAGTAGGCTTGCGCCATTATAACGAACGGGGTCAAGCTCCTGCTTTAGCCGCTTCAGCACAGGTTTGGCCAGTAAACTTGCTAAGCGCCCGCATAGGCGTGACTCAAACGCCATCTGCACACGCTCCACCAGCATACGGGTCAAACCTTCACTCGCCTTGAGCACCACGTTACCAACAAAGCCATCGCAGACCATGACATCAATATCGCCCTGGAAGATGTCACCACCTTCGGCATACCCCTGATAAGCAAAACTTAATGTGGTAGCGCGCTCACGCAGCAGCCGGTCAGCCTCTCGCACCGTCGCACTGCCCTTGGTCGCTTCCGCGCCAACATTCAATAGCGCGACTCGAGGGCAATTAATACCATCCATACATTGCGCCATTGCCGCACCCATCATGGCAAAATCCACTAGCCGTGATGCGGGCGAATCCACATTTGCACCTAAATCCAGCAAATAGCAGCGACGACCACCCCGTGCAGGAATCGCCGTACTGATAGCAGGTCTGGAAAAGTCTGGCAGCATACCAAGCTCACGCCTTGCAAGCGCAACTAGCGCACCTGTGTTTCCTGCACTAACACCCGCTGCGGCATAACCTTGTGCCACATAACGCAACATATGCACCATGCTGGTCTTACCCCCAGAGCGTAACGCCCAGGCAGCAGAAGCATCTTGTGACACAGTATCAGGCGCATCGCAGACGACTAAACGTGACGCTGCCGCAGCCAAGGGCTGCGGCAAGCGCGAAAGCTCAGCGACAACACGCTGACGCGGGCCAAACAGAGCGAGCTCTAGGTCAGGACGTTCAATTACTGCCCTTGCAGAGCCTTCTATGATGACACGAGGGCCTTGGTCACCCCCCATGACATCAATCGCTAGGCGCAATGCACCCACTCTGTTTCGCCACTCGTTAGAGAGTTAAGGATTAAACCTCAACTACCTTACGACCACGGTAGAAACCATCCGGAGAAACGTGGTGACGCAGGTGAGTGGTACCGGTTTCTTTGTCCTGGGAAAGAGTCGGTGCGCTCAACGCATCGTGGCTACGACGCATGCCGCGCTTGGAACGAGTTTTACGGTTCTGTTGAACTGCCATGGGTGTTTACTCCAAGGTATGTAGGGTAAGTGATGCTTACTTTTTGCCTTTCAAAGCGCCACTGCTTTTCAAAGCATTGAGCACCGCGAAAGGATTCTTGGCTGAAGCGGATTCATCCGCCGCGCCTTCGGTCTTGCTGACCAGCTGCTCCGCCGAGACATGGCATTCGGTCTCATCGTGATAGACCACCTGCGGCAGGCTGAGGATTAATTCATCCTCAACTACCGTCAGCAAGTCCAGCTGTTCATTTTCCACCAGCACCGGCTCATGACTGGCAGGCAGCTCGGCCGCCAAGGCTTCGTCGGTAATCATTCCAAGCAGGAAGTCACTGGAAACGTCTTGGCTAAGCGGCACCATACAGCGGCGACAAGGCAGCGCCAGGGTCGCTTGCAAATGGCCACGAATTTCGCGACGGCCTTGGGCATCTACACCAAACCCAAGCACGACGTGACAGTCGCCGGTTTGGTCACCCGCTTCTTCAGCGAGGCGGGGCAGCTTATTCAGCGCCACTAAGCCTTCAAGTCGTTCGCGGCGGGCTGCAAGCTTATAAGGCTCAACCCGGCTGGGGAGTTGTGAGGTCAACATAGGCGCGCAATGATAGGCACTCGCCCTCCTGGTGTCAAAGCTCATGGCATAATTCTTATCGGTTTATCGATGAAAACAGCGTCAATAGGCATGCCGCTGGGCTTTCGCTACACTCATTGCCAGTACATATTGCGCCATTCAGGCCACAAGGAGACGATAGTGCCGCAAACGCAAAACGCCCCTCTTGTGCTCGCCTCCAGCTCGCGCTTCCGCCAAGCGCTGCTGGACAGGCTACACCTGCCCTACCAATGCTACTCGCCCGATATTGACGAAACGCCACTTCCAGACGAGTCACCAAAGGCACTCGTTCACCGCCTAGCATTGAGCAAGGCTAATGCCGTCGCGGAACGTTTCCCCAATCACTGCATTATTGGTTCTGATCAGATTGCTCTGTTTGAAGGGGATATTCTCGGCAAACCCCATACTACGGAGCGGGCCTGCGCTCACTTAGCCCGCTTCTCAGGCCAACGAGTCACTTTTTTAACTGGCCTGGCCTTATTAGACACGCGCCACCAGCGCCATCAGGTCCATATCGAACCGTTTGACGTGGTGTTCCGCACGCTGAGCGAGCGGGAGATTGAGCGCTACGTAGCAATAGAGCAGCCACTGGATAGCGCCGGCAGTTTTCGCATGGAAGGCTTAGGCATTGCTCTGTTTGAGCGCTTAGAGGGGCGTGACCCCAATGCGCTGATCGGTCTGCCGCTGATTGCCTTGTGCGACATGCTTCGCCAAGCAGGCATGAACCCGCTTGGCGATGCCTAATGCTACTGCGCCTGAAACTTTATAGGCGCATGACTACTGTGCAAGCCAAGCACTTCCGCTGCGGCCTGGGTAAAACGCCGCGTTAGGCGCTCAAAGGGATCCAGGCGGGGCGTATAGTTCTCCCATGATGCCTCACCCACCTGAGCACGCGCCACCTGTTCAAGGCTTGCCAACTCATCGACCAGCCCCAAGCCAAGCGCCTGCTCACCGCTCCAGATCAGCCCGGAAAAGATCTCCGGGCTATCACTCAAACGATCACCACGCCCAGCCTGTACATCATTGATGAACTGCTCATGAGTTTGAGTGAGCACGCTCTGCCAGAAACGAGCCACCTCCTCATCCAAGGGCTGGAATGGATCTAAAAACGCCTTGTTCTCGCCTGCAGTCATCACCCGCCGCTCGACGCCCAGCTCATCAATAGCTTCTTGAAAGCCAAAACCGGCATAGATCACCCCAATGGAGCCCACCAAGCTGGCGGGAGATGCCACTATCTCATCCGCCGCAGCGGCAATATAGTACGCCCCGCTGGCACCGATATCCTCGATCACGGCAATAATCGGCTTATCTCCCTGCTCACGCAGCCGCATAACCTCCGAGTAAATACGCTGCGACTGCACTGGGCTTCCACCAGGGCTATCAATATGCAGCACCACTGCCGACGCGCTTTGACTCTCCCAAGCCCGGTTTAACCCTTGAATAATACGCTCAGCATTAGCGGGCGAATCGCTGGCGATCACGCCATGCACTTCCACCAATGCAAGATGTTGCTGCGCAGGCACCACGGCTGACGGCTCGGCTAAAAACACGCGATATAACGTAACCGTGAGTGATACCAGCACTAGCGCCAGCAGCATCAGCCGAAAAAACAGCTTCCAACGGCGTGTTCTACGCTGCTCGGTCAAGACGCCACCAATCCAGCGATCCATCATTTCAAGCTGCGCTAGGCGCTGACGCTCTCTGAGTATTTCCGCATCGTCATCCTGCCCACCTGGCAACGGAGACTCTTGTGCCTTGGTGGAGACATCCGGCCCCTGGGTCCAGCGATCATGAACACCACGCTGATCTTCACCTTGAGAAGCCTCTTCACTGTCACCACCGCGCTGCTGCTCATCACTCATCGTCAGCTCCTACTCTTCGTTTAAGGACGCCCTTATGCATGACGCAGCCAGTCAAATAGCGACGGCACGTCTTCAGCGACCCACACCGGCTGGCTAGCGGCTAGCCGAGCGGGAGTATGCACTCCGTAAGTTACGCCCACCCGATCCATACCGATAGCACGCGCCATTTCAAGATCATACTCAGTATCGCCCACCATTACCGCTCGCTCTGCTGGAACCTGAAGCTCAGCCAAAATCTCTAGCAGCATTTGCGGGTGGGGCTTAGAGCGCGTTTCGTCAGCAGTCCGGCTAGTGTGGAACAGCCCCCCGCTACCTGTTTCATTAAAAACCCGATCAAGCCCACGACGGCTCTTACCCGTCGCCACCGCAAGCCGCTGCTGGGGCCGCTCTCTCAGCCTTGCCAACTGCGCTTCAACCCCATCAAAAAAGGGCATAGGCGTAGTGTCACCATGAACAAAGTGATGGGAATAGCGCTGGCGCAAGCGCTCCGCCTGCTCTGGCTCAATGCCTGGGCAGAGTTTGGCAATCGCCTCAGGAAGACCCAGCCCAATAATGTCTTCAATGGCGCTGACTTCAAGCTCACCCCATTCAGCGTCTGCCGCTGCTGCTTGCATACAGGAAACAATCTTCGGCACAGAATCCATGAGTGTGCCGTCCCAATCGAAAATAATTAGCTCATAGCGCATAACAGTTCTCTTTTATTGACGTGCGCGCTTGAGCGTCTCTTCAAGCGCCTCCGGAAGCGGCGCTTTTACCGTCACCGGCCTGCCATTGCCAGGCTCGGGGAATGTTAACGAGCGTGCATGGAGGAAAAGTCGCCCCAACCCCAGCTGCTTGGTTAACAAGCCGCTCTCACGAGTAGCGTACTTATCATCCCCCAGCAGCGCATGGCCAGCATGGGCTGCGTGCACACGAATCTGGTGTGTGCGCCCCGTAACGGGCTCAGCCTCAATTAACGTGACCTTTTCAAAGGTTTCCACTACAGAGAAGTGGGTGCGCGACACTTTACCGTTGGGATCTACCCGCACGCGCCGTTCGCCGTTACCTGCATCAAAACGGTCCAACCGAGCACTTTCATAAGTTTTACGGGCCGGCCAGCGCCCGGCCACCAGCGCCAAGTAGCGCTTATCCATGCCGTGCTTTTTCAACGCCTCATTAAGGGTTACCAGCGCATCGCGAGACTTGGCGAGCAGCAAACAACCTGAGGTATCACGATCCAGGCGGTGCACTAACTCCAGGAACGTTAGGTCGTCCCGCACTTGGCGCAACGCCTCGATGAGACCAATCTTAACGCCACTGCCACCATGGACTGCTAAGCCTGACGGCTTATTCAGCACCATCCAGTCGGGCCCTTCCATAATGACGCTGCCGACAAGCAGGTCGCGCAGATTATCGCTCACCTCTTTCACCGCCTCTTTAGGCGCTAGGCGCAGTGGCGGAACACGTACTAAATCGCCCGCTTGCAGGCGATAATCCACTTTTACCCGTTTCTTATTGACCCGAACCTCACCCTTACGCACGATGCGGTAGATCAATGCACGAGGTGCACCTTTTAGCCGGGTCATTAAAAAATTATCGATTCGCTGACCCGCTTGTTCCGGGGCGATATCCACCCACTGTACTTCACGCCCTTCGGACATTGCCGCGCACTCCTGGTGACATTCTTTAACGTCAGGCTAAAAACGGCATTCTAACGTAGACCCACCGGCATTGCGTCAATTGCTGGTGGTTGTCTTTACTGTTATATTCCAAAGCGCTCATCGGCCAACGTGGCCGGGCCGAACGTGGCCCGCTTATATAATCCTTGTATGGCGAATGATTGCCCACGTTTTGCCTTCGCACCTGCCCGACAAACACGCAGGTCAGAGCGAAAAAGCATGGATCAGTGTACGCACTACCTGCTTATCACGTATTGAAATGTAGTAACTCTGCCGTTAAGTAAATGGGTAACGACAGAGAGCGTCAGGTCATGCCAGCAACGGCAGGCCCGTCACTAAATAAACGTTACGCTTCAGAGTGGCAGCCCCTTTTCGTCACAAGGCACTGCCAATTCTGGGGCGCAAAGATCAACGCTGTGCCGATACCGGCGTTGGTGAATCGATGAATGCCAGGTGTGGGCGGTGTCAGCAGAGCCGGATGGACGTGACAGCCACCGAAACATGTTCTGCCGCCGCCACGTACTCAACGCCCTTTCGGCCGGGTCGGCAAAACTGCCTTCCCGGCTTAATGCGTCAGCATAACCATGCGCCGAGCACAAGCACGCAGCACCCAGCGATTCGCCGACGCTAGCCTTTAAAAGCGCTTCGGCACGCCATGCTACGTGAGACAACATGAAACGGATGCTAATTAACGCGACCCAGCCGGAAGAGCTGCGGGTCGCACTGGTAGATGGACAGCGCCTGTATGATTTAGATATTGAATCTGGCGCTCGGGAACAGAAAAAAGCCAATATTTATCGAGGTAAAATCACCCGTGTAGAACCCTCGCTCGAAGCTGCTTTTGTTGACTTTGGCGCCGAGCGCCACGGCTTCCTTCCGCTGAAAGAAATCTCCCGCGAATATTTTGTCAAAGATGTCTCTGGCCGTCCGAGCATTAAAGAAGTGCTCAAAGAAGGCCAAGAAGTCATTGTTCAGGTCGATAAAGAGGAGCGCGGCAACAAAGGGGCAGCGCTGACCACCTTTATTAGCTTGGCAGGTCGCTTCCTCGTCTTGATGCCCAACAATCCTCGTGCGGGCGGTATTTCGCGCCGTATTGAAGGGGATGATCGCAGCCAGTTAAAAGACGCCATGGGCCAACTTACTGTGCCCGACAAAATGGGCCTCATTGTTCGCACCGCAGGTATTGGCCGTAGCCCAGAAGAGCTTCAGTGGGACTTGGATTATCTCGTTCAGGTATGGGAGTCCATCACCACAGAAGCCGGTAAGCGTTCTGCACCGTTCTTAATCTACCGTGAATCCAACGTCATCATTCGCGCCATGCGCGACTACCTTCGTCAGGATATCGGCGAGGTGCTGATCGACAGCCCCGAGATTCACGCCGAGGCGCTGGCATTTATCCGCCAGGTGATGCCCTCTTACCAGCAGAAAATTAAGCTGTACGCAGATGAGGTCCCCCTCTTCTCTCGCTTCCAGATTGAGTCGCAAATTGAAACCGCTTACCAGCGGGAAGTAAAACTGCCCTCTGGTGGCTCGATTGTAATCGACCACACTGAAGCCCTGGTGTCCATCGACATCAACTCCGCGCGTGCTACGCGGGGCAGTGATATCGAAGAAACAGCGCTGCAAACCAATTCCGAAGCGGCCGACGAAATTGCCCGTCAGCTTCGCTTGCGAGATATTGGCGGCTTGGTCGTGATCGACTTCATCGACATGGGCCCTGCGCGCAACCAGCGTGAAGTCGAAAACCGCATGCGCGATGCTCTGAAGCTAGATCGTGCTCGGGTACAAATTGGGCGCATTTCACGCTTTGGCTTAATGGAAATGTCGCGCCAGCGCCTACGCCCCTCCCTGGGCGAAACAAGCGGCGTAGTGTGCCCACGCTGTAACGGCCAAGGCACCATCCGCGACGTGCGTTCACTATCGCTCTCGATCATGCGCCTGATTGAAGAAGAGGCAATGAAAGAGCGCAGCGCGCAGATTCGCGCCATCTTGCCGGTACCGGTGGCCACTTACCTGCTAAATGAAAAGCGCAGCGTACTGGCAGATATCGAGTCTCGCCAAGGCGTTCGCGTGGTGCTGCTACCCAGCCCAGAAATGGATACTCCGCACTACGATGTTCAACGCCTGCGGGATGACCATTTGGACGAAGACGAGAGCCATACGCTCTCCAGCTTCGAGCTGTCTACCGACACCGATGTTGGCAAAGAACCTGACCCTAGCTTTGCACCGCCTGCACAGCGGGCCGA
The DNA here is from genome assembly GCF_900110265.1 of Vreelandella aquamarina. GTDB lineage: Bacteria > Pseudomonadota > Gammaproteobacteria > Pseudomonadales > Halomonadaceae > Vreelandella > Vreelandella aquamarina. The sequence continues at coordinate 21,777 of NZ_FODB01000010.1, forward strand.
AGCGGCCGTTAAGAGCGTAGTACACAACGCCCCAGCACCGGCATCGCTACAAACAGAAGAAACGCCTGCTAAAGCGGCTGCAGCCACCCCTGCACCCGCCGCTGCTGCTGAACAGCCCAGCGTGCTTGGCCGCTTTATCCGCGGCTTTGCTAAACTGCTAGGCGGCGATGACGGCAGCCAGCAGCCAGCTCAGGAAGCCCAGGCACCAAGTAAGCAGACTGAACAGCCGAAGAGTAGCCGCCCGCAACGCAGTGAACGCCGCTCCAAACCTGTTCAGGAGCGCAGCGACACCAGGGCCAAAAACGAGCAGCGCAGCAGCACGCCATCCGGTAATGCCACTCCTCGCAATGACGATGCAAGCGATAAGCGCAGCGGCCCCAGCCGCACCCGCAACCGTCGTCGTCATCCGCAGCAGGACGATGCCAAGGCCCAAGAGAGCGCGAAAAACACGCATCAGAAAGAGCCCGTAAACAAGGACGCTCCTAAAGAGGAGGCAGCCAAGCCTGCCGTCCAGCCGGATAACCGTCGTGACAAGCCACGTGATGCCAAGCCCAAAAGCGATGAACGCACGCCTACGGCCCAGGCTGACGACAGCAAGCAAGACGACGGCAAGCCGAAGCGTACGCGTAACAACCCGCGTCATCGTTCGCGCAAGCAGGCGCTAAACCCTCAAGCGGAAGCAGAACAGCTGAAACTGCAGGCAGAAGCGGAGCAGGCACCTCAGCCCCAAGAAGCCCCGGCAGCCACAGCGACATCTGAAGCCGCTAGCGCGCCTGACAACAACACGGAAGCATCGCCAACACCGGCTGACAAGCCAGCAACTGAGCAAGTAAGCAGCGAAAAAGACGATAGCGCTGAGCAGGCTCAAGCGGCAGCGGACGACAGCACAACTGCTGAGCGCCCGGCCAACAGCGCCGACAAAGCACGCAAGTCGACGCGCCAGCGCCGTCAGGCTCAGCCTGAGTCAGTGCAGCACGAAGCCACCAGCACACCAGCGGCTGACAGCAGCGATGCAGCAGCCTTGAGCGCGCCAAACGCTGACGAGACCAAGGCCGCCGATGCTCAAACTGACGACCTCAAAGCGGAACAGCCGCCGGTGGCTCAAGAAACCGCAGCCCAAGACGCCACGGAAGCGCCGCAAACCGCTGCCGAGCACGTCGCAGAGAGCGAGCCGAAAGCGAATGACGCAGCTGCAGAAGCAAGTACAGCAGAAGCTGCTGCTGAAAGCACAGTGCCCACGGAAGAGCCTCAGACTCAGACAGTAGCGAATGAGACTGCTGAGCAGGACAGCGTTAAAGACACTCCGGTTGCCAACGCCGAAGCAGCGGCTTCTACGGATGAAGAAGCTTCAGCCCCAACAGTCAGTGAAGAGCCCTCAACGGCGAAAGCGCCTTCACCGGCGGCGGATCAAGAGCCTTCAACAGAAGCGAGCGAGCAGCCAGCTGCTGAAGCTCACGACGAGACGGCTACCAAGATGGAAGCGGCCCCTGCTCCAGAAGAGCAAGAGAACGTGTCAGCGCAACCCGCCGACAATGCGCCAGCGGCAAATCCCGTTAGCGAGGCCCCGACAGCTGATGAGGAGGCGCCAAAACCGCGTCGTCGCCGTCGTGCCCATAACGACCCGCGCGAACTACGCAAGCAGCAGGCACAGCAAAACTCGCAAGAGTAAGTGCTCGCAACAAACAACCCCGCTTCGGCGGGGTTGTTTATGGGTGATAAAGATAAGCAGACGTTAGATCACCCGCGGTTCTAGCTCTAGCAATACACCAAACCGATCAAACACGGTCTGAGCAATAGTGTCTGCAAAACTCAGCAGTCCTGGGCGATCTCCTCCCCCAAAGTGCACCAGCACTAACGCTTGGCGCTCATGGACGCCAAATGCTCCCAGGCGCTGCCCCTTTAAGCCGCACTGGTCAATCAGCCAGCCTGCTGCCAGCTTAGTTTGGTTATTGGGCTGAGGAAAATACGGCATGTCTGGATACTCCTTCAACAGCCGATGCGTATGCTCATTGCTCACTAGCGGATTCTTGAAGAAACTGCCCGCATTCGCTAGCACAGCTGGGTCAGGCAATTTTTCCTGGCGAATCGCACAGACCGCTTGAGCCACGGACAAAGGGGTCGGTGACTCCGACACGCGAGCCGCCAAATCGCCATAACCCAGCACGGGCCTCGGCGTGGCGGACAGCCGCAGCGCAAGTTGGGTGATCACTACCTTACCCGCTAGTGCTCGCTTGAAAATACTGTCGCGATAGCCAAACTGGCACGCATCAGCGTTCAACCAGTACATCTCGCCAGTGGCCAACTCGGCAACCTGGACTGCTTTCAACACATCGCTGAGCTCGACACCATAAGCACCAATATTTTGTACCGGTGCAGCGCCGCAATCGCCAGGGATCAACGCTAAATTTTCAACCCCCCACAAGCCATGCGTCGCCAATGCCATTACCAAGGCATGCCAGCTCACACCGGCACCCACATAGGCGGTGACGTCATCACCACTGCGCTCCAGCCACCAATGGCGAAGTGCCGGGCGAAGCGCCATACCGTGAAGCGTTGGTGGCAGCAGCACATTACTGCCACCGCCTAGCAGGGTAATTGGCCACTGATGAATACGCGCGCTATACAAGGCAGCCTGCAGGCTAGAGAGCGTTGTCGGTGCAATGTAGCGCGCCGCTTGGCAAGGTAGGCGAAGCGTATTGGCTGTAGTGAGGTCCACCCAGACGGATGCCCCATCCAAGCTATCAGCGCCCACAGGTCAGCTCTGCAATCAGTCCGGTACTGGCTTGCTCAATCATATCCAATACCTGCTCAAAGCCCGCTTCTCCGCCGTAATAAGGATCAGGAACATCGGTATTCGCGAGTCCTGCATACTCCAACAACAGCCCTACCTTAGCCTGGCTGTCGGCCGGTTTTAGCGCCTGCATCGCCGCCAGGTTATCGCTGTCCATGCCCAGCACGTAGTCGAATTCCAGGAAGTCACTCGCTTTTAACTGACGGGCGCGCAGATGGCTAATATCGATACCACGACGCAGCGCAGCTGCCTGGGCACGGGGATCGGGCGCTTTGCCAACATGCCAACTGCCAACACCGCAGGAGTCGATTTCCACGCGTTTGCTCAACCCTGCACGGTCGAGCGCCTGCTGAAAAACGCCCTCCGCGGTTGGTGAGCGGCAAATATTGCCCAGGCAAACAAAGAGAACACGCGTCATGAAATGCCTCCTTTACGCTCGGCAGACAACAGCGACCTTACCCGCGCCAAATCCTCTTCCGTATCGACTCCGGCGGGGTTTATCGCGCTCGCCAGCGCCACTTGAATAGCGTAGCCATGCTGTAGTGCCCGAAGCTGCTCCAACTGCTCCAACTGCTCCAGGCTGGAGGGCGCTAGATCCCGATAGGCGGCTAAGAAACTCGCTCGGTAGGCGTAGATCCCAATATGGCGCAGCCAAGCATCGGTTTCTAGTAGGCTTGGCTGTGCTTTAAAGTGCTCGCGATCCCAGGGAATCGGCGCTCGCGAGAAGTAGAGCGCCCGCCCCTGTAGCGACCGCACGACTTTCACCACGTTAGGATTAAACAGCGTATCAACATCCGCAATCGGCTCGGCTAGGGTGGCAATCGCCGCCTCGGGGTCATCCGCCAGGCGCAGTGCGACCTGATCAATAAGTGCCGGAGGAATCAGCGGCTCATCCCCCTGCACATTCACGACCAGTGTGTCATCACTTAGGCCTAGATGGTCGGAGACCTCGGCGAGCCGGTCAGTGCCCGAGGGGTGGTCATCGCGAGTCATCACTACGTCAGCCCCATAGGGCAGCATGGCATCGCGAATCCGCGTGTCGTCTGTCGCCACCACTACGCGGTTGGCCTGGCTTTGACAGGCTCGCCGCCACACATGGGCCACCATGGGCTCACCGGCGATCTCTAATAGCGGTTTGCCCGGCAAGCGAGAGGAGCCAAAACGAGCGGGGACAACGGCAATAAATTGCGGCGTAACATCAGACATCACGCCTCTCCGGTGCGGCCAGGCGAGGTAGGTAACTTTTCATCAGCATCCATTTGCCGCGCCTCTTCAGGCAGCATGACAGGAATGCCATCCTGTATGGGATAGGCTAAACCGTCGTAGTGGCAGCAAAGCTCCTGGGCGTCACGATCATACTTCAGTTTGCCGTTGCAGAGCGGGCAAACCAGCATTGCCAATAGTTCCTTATCCATCGGTGCATCCCCTTTGTGTCAGTACGGACAGCCTGTTTGCCAGCCAGTCCTCAAATGCTTGTGGAAGCTGCGCCTCCACCTCTAATACCCAGCTATCAGACGGTGCAAACGCCTGACACTTTACGGCGTCTTTCGCCGTCATAATGATTGGTCGTGGCGGCATAAATTGAAACGTGTGTTCATCAAATGGCTGGTGGTCTGCCAGGGGATGCATCTCCCCTTCCACGCCTAACTCCCGTAGCGTATTGAAAAAACGCTGAGGGTTGCCAATACCTGCCAGCCCATGCACCGGCAGCGCAAATGGCAGCGGCTGCAACGGATAGTGCTGCCCAGTAGGCAGCTGGCGCCAGCGCTGAGGTACCAGCTGCATAGCCACACTAGATATTTCCAGCGGGCGTTGTAGCGCTCCGTTGACAATCACAGCGTCCACACTTGCAAGTCGCCCGGGCGCCTCTCTTAAAGGCCCAGCGGGCAGGCAGCGCTGATTGCCTAGCCCACGAGCACCATCGATAACCACCAGTTCAATATCGCGCCCTAAGGCCAAGTGCTGCAAGCCGTCATCGCTAATCAGTACATCGCAGCCCTGTTGCACCAACCTTTCAGCACCCCGCGCTCGCTGCGGGTCCGCCACCACCGGTACTCCGGTTTGCTGTGCCAGCATCAGTGGTTCATCACCGCTATGCGCTGGGTCTGTAGAAGGCGTTACTAACAGAGGATAGTGCGGCGCTTTACCGCCATAGCCGCGGGTGACGATACCGGGTGAAAATCCCTGCTGTACCAGCCAACGGCTAAGCCAGGCCACAAGCGGTGACTTACCCGTACCGCCTAACGTAATATTGCCCACCACGATCACCGGCACCGGTGCTTGCCAAACTGGTTTATTTCCCTCGCGGTAACACTGTGCTCGCCGCCCCATAAGATAACGGTATAAATTACCCAACGGATAGAGCGGTACTAGCCAGTTACTGCCGCCATAGGCAGCCTTTATCCAGCGCTGAGCAAGACTCATTCACTCTCCTGAAACTGAAGCTGGTGCAGCGCGGCGTAGGCCCCACCTTTTTCAAGCAGCGCCTGATGGGTACCCTGCTCAATAATCCGCCCTTGATCCATCACTAGAATGCGGTCGGCACGCTCAATGGTGGAGAGTCGGTGAGCTATGACCAGGGTGGTGCGCCCTTCACACACGTGCTCCAACGCTTTTTGGATATAGCGCTCTGACTCGGTATCCAGTGCGGAGGTCGCTTCATCCAGAATCAGAATGGGCGCATCTTTAAAAATGGCCCGGGCGATGGCGAGCCGCTGGCGCTGCCCACCCGAGAGCATCACCCCATTCTCGCCGACGACCGTGGCGTAACTTTCTGGCAGCTTTTCAATAAACTCGCTGGCGTAGGCTGCCTCGGCAGCCGCCTTAATGGCGGCCGGGTCTGGGTCAGCCACGCCGTAAGCAATATTGTCAGCAATGGAGGCGTTAAACAGGGTGACCTGCTGGGACACCAGGGCAATATTCTGGCGCAGCGGCCCTAAGGCGTACTCATCGGCATTCACGCCATCAATCAAAATCTGCCCTTCACTGGGGCGATAGAAACGCGGCAGCAGGCTGACGAGCGTTGATTTACCGCTGCCCGAGCGGCCCACAATAGCCACCAGCTCGCCGGGAGCAACGTTAAGATTCACGTTGTGCAGTACGCTGGGCTGGTCGTCACCATAGCGGAAGCTGACGTTCTCAATCACCACATTGCCCGTTAGCTTGCTGGGAATGAGAGAGCCTTCATCCTGTTCAGGGGTGAGGTCTAACAGGCCAAACAGCTCAGAGGCCGCTGCGATGCCCTTCTGAATCTCGCTGTTAATCTCGGTGAGCTGGCGCACCGGCTTAATCATCAGGGCAGCGGCGGTGATAAAGGCGACAAACTCCCCCGGCGTCATGTTTTCCATCAGCGAGGGCGCCATGGCCAGCCACACTAGCAGCGCCATAGAGATCGCCACCAGCATGAGCACGACAGGCGAACTAACCGCTCGGGTCATGGCCTCTTTCATACTCTGGCGACGGTTCTCTTCACTCACGCGCTCAAAACGCTGTTTCTCGTACGCTTCTGCGCCGTGGGTACGTACCACGCGATAGCCCGAAAGCGCCTCAGAAGCCACATGAGTCACATCGCCCATGGAGTGTTGAATACGCTTGGAGATACGCCGAAAGCGCTTGCTCACATAGCTCACCACACCGGCAATAATCGGAGTAACACCCAAAAACAGCAGCGTTAGCATCCAGTTGGTCCAGAATAGATAGCCTACCAGCCCCACGACAAACAACCCCTCACGCAGGATGATCGTCACCGCATTGGTCGCTGCACCCGCTACCTGCTCAACGTGGTAAGTGACCCTTGATACCAAGTGGCCGCTGGAGTGCTGATCGAAAAAACGACCCGGCAGGTGAAGCAAGTGGGCAAACACATCGCAGCGCAGCGTATGAATCACATAGCGCCCCACGTAGGCCATAAAGTAGGTGCTCAGAAAAGTGCCCAGCCCGCGAGAGGCAAACATGAGCACTACAAACAGCGGCAGGAAAAACCGAAAATCGGCGTCTGGGTTTTGAATCCCATCAATCAGCCGCTTCATCATTTCCGCCAGCGCGGTACTTGAAGCTGCGTAAATCACAAAACCCACCACCGCCAGCGCAAACGCACGCCAGTGTGGCTTAACGTAACCCAATAACCGTTTATATAGCATCCAACCTGAATCAGTCACACGCGCTCCCAGCAGTAGTGTGCAGTGTGGGCGATTCTACCTGATGGTGGCGCGCTTCAACACCGCTTATGGCCACCTGCCAAGGCCCGCAGCGGCTGAAAGGTGACTGGCTGCTGCGGTATCAGCGTAAATTTAAGCGCGCCGTCCTGGGCGGTGCTCCATAGGCAGCTATGCTGCTGCCGAAAGCGCCGCACAACGTCGTCGGCAGGGTGGCGGAACGCATTGTCTCGCCCAGCGCTGAAAACCACGTGATGTGGCTGCGTCTCGCGCACAAACTGAACACCCGAGCTGGTGCCGCTGCCGTGGTGGCCCGCCACCAATACACTCACGTTGCCATTCAGCTGCGGTAGAAGCTGTCGCTCCACTTGGCGCCCTACGTCACCGGTGATCAGCAGGCTATGCTCACCCGCATACACTGCTAACACACAAGAGCGATCATTAGAGGATAGAGTGTTCTCACCGCTCGGTGGCCAGAGTATTCGATACGTAATACCGTCACGCTGCCAGCGTTGCCCCTGCTCGCAGCGCTGGCTTGGGATAGATAGCGACTCCCCTGCTGGCGCCCACCACTGCGCTACTTGGTGATCCGCTAGTAGCGCATCTACGCCTCCGGCGTGGTCAGTATCCGCGTGACTGACCATTACTTGGTCAAAATCTTGACCTGGGGGCCATAGGCTTTGCAGGGGCATAAAGCCACTGCGAAAACGTGGCCCCGTATCATAGAGCAGCCGAAAATTGGCACTGCGCAGCTCTATTAACTGCCCTTGGCCCACATCGTAAACCGTCACGTGAAGCTGCCCCGGCGGAATCGCCTGCTCTCTCGGCCACCAGGGAATTGTCACCAAGAGTACCGCCGCACCCACGCGTAACCAACGCGGCACGGCGGGCAAGCCCCAGCACAGCGACAGCAGCACCAAGCTCCCCGCCAATGGATAGGCCAAATGCGCGGGAGGCTGCCAGAGCGGTGCGGCTTCCACAGCGACAACCAACAGCTGATGAAATACCGCTAAGGCTTGCTCAAACACCCACCAGGGCACTAGACCAACAAACGGAAGGGGTGACAGCAGCCAGCCGAGTAGCGCGGTAGGCACCATGACCGAGCTGACCCATGGCACCGCCACTAAGTTGATCAAAGGGGCCGTAGGGGCTACACGCCCAAAGGCAAACAACACCGCTGCGGCCATTAAAGGGGCCAATAACAGTTGAGAACGCAGCAGTGCCCAGCACCAGCCTTTTACACCGCGCGGCCTGGACCGACCCTGCCAGATAATAATCAGCCACCCTACCGCCATAAACGAGAGCCACAACCCAGGCCGCCAAAGTGCTAGCGGGTCAACTATCAGCACCAGTGCCAGTGCAAGCCACCAAGCTTGCCAGGGCCCCGGTGCATGGCGGCCACTTAGAACCCACAACCCCAGCAACGTCATAATCATCGCGCGCATTGCCGGTGGCGCCAACCCGGCCAACACGGCGTAGCCAACGGCGGCCGCGCCAGCAAGCCACCAGGGCCAAGTGCGCAGCCGCCAGTTGGTAGGCGAAACGACACGCGCAGCATAACGCCCTAGCAGCAGCACGAATGACGCCACCAGCCCCACATGCAGGCCCGAGATCACCACGAGGTGCGTGGTACCCGTAGCGTTTAACAGCGCCCAGTCATCTTGGTTAAGCTGTTCGCTATCGCCAAGCGTCAATGCGGCCAGCCAGCGTTGGGTACGTGCCTCTAAAGGCAGCTGTGCTAGAAAGTCGGATGCCAATTGGCGCAGCCGAGGAGAAGCGTGCGTAAGCCGCTGCGGCGCAGGATCGGGGCGAATATATCCAGTAGCGTGGATGCCTTCACGCCATAACCACTGCTCATAATCAAAAGTATTGGGGTTGATAAAGCCATAGGGCGGCCGTAAGCGCAGCGTCATTTGCCAGCGCTCGCCAACCACATACTCATGCTCATGGTCGTAAGCGCTCACCCGAACGCTGTTTAATTGATCACAACGGGGAAGATGGGCAGGGGCTGTGCAGCGCTCGATACTCAATCGCAACCGCTGAACCCCTGACTGCTGCTGTACAGCGGTCACTTTGGCATGCACCGCTATATCCTGCCCGCTCAGCCCAACGGGCAGCCGACGCACCCACTCCTGCTGAATACTAAAGGCAACGGACCCGCCTAAGAGAAACCATACTAGGGCCCGTGGCCGCCATACGCCAACGCTTAGCCCCGCCATCATGAGGACCAGTGGCAGCAGCCATGTACCGCCCTGCCCACCGGCCCACCAAGCCAACAGGCTACCGCCAAGCGCTGCTAATGCCGCAGGCATTGCAATGCCCTGCCCCATCCGCCCCTCCCTGGTGCTCAACCATTACTGCGCACGCCGTAGCCGAAGCCCTACGCTATATGGATAATAGAAACGATCTAAAGTAAGAGTACCTGACATGCCGCGCCGTTTCCTGCAGCGCTACATGCCAAAACCCGATACGCTAAGGCGCCAGCGTTCGTTGCGCTTTATGGCACCGCTGATTGCGGATCCGGGCTTATGGCTACTAACTCGACGCAGCGTTGCGAACGCGTTTAGCGTCGGGCTGTTTTGCGCGATGCTACCCATCCCCTTTCAGATGGTGGTGGCGGCTCTGGGTGCGCGGCTAAGTCGTTGCAATTTGGCACTTTCGGTAGGGCTTGTGTGGGTCACCAACCCACTTACCATGCCGCTGATTTTTTATGTGAATTATCGAATAGGCACTTTTTTGCTTGGGGCGCCCGCGCGGGAGGCCCCTTCCCGCATCTCAACCCGCTGGATAGCTGAGCAGATGCACGACATCTTGCCACCGCTGCTACTGGGCTCTCTGATTACTGCGATTGTGCTTGCGGTCGTCGCTAACATTGGCATTCGCCTTATCTGGCGCTGGCACGTCTCCCATAACTGGAAGCGCCGCCGCCTTAAAAGACGGCGGCGCAGGGCTCGCATCGAATCAGAGTTTGACGACTAAACTAGCGCATCGCTATGCCTGAGCGACCAAGCGCCCCCCATCCAGCTTCATGACACGGTCTTGATGGGCAGCCAAGCCCACATCGTGAGTCACAATCACAAATGCACAGGCGCTCTCTTTGGCCAGCTCATCCATCAGCGCCAGAATAGACGCTGCGGTAGTTTGATCCAGGTTTCCGGTCGGCTCATCCATTAATACGAGGCTGGGGTCGGTCACTAGCGCCCGGGCAATCGCCACTCGCTGGCGCTCACCGCCCGATAGCTCACCCGGCTTATGGTCGGCACGCGCTTTCATCCCCACCCGCTCTAGGATCTGCATAGCGCGCTGTTCAGCCACTTTTTTAGACTGGCCGCGAATAATCAGCGGCAGCGCAGCATTCTCCACCGCCGTAAATTCCGCCAGCAAATGGTGGAACTGATAAACAAAACCAATATATTGATTGCGGAAGCGGCCCAGCGCGGCTTCATTCAGGCCCGAAAGTGCCTCACCGCCAATCACGACGCTGCCATTGCTCGGGCGGTCTAGGCCGCCCAACAGGTTTAACAGCGTGGTCTTGCCTGAACCCGAACTTCCTACAATCGCAACGCGTTCACCGGCACGGACGGTCAGTTCAAGCTGATCCAGTACGGTGAGATCCTGAGGGCCTTCGCTGTAAATGCGGGTGAGCCCACGGCACTCCAGCATGACGGCGTTAGAGGGTGTTGACGTCATCGGGGCATCCTTATTCATAGCGCAGTACATCAGCAGGCTGAACGCGAGCAGCTCGCCAGGCGGGATAGAGCGTGGAGAGGAACGTCAGGCCAAACGCGGCCAGCACGATGTCACGCACATCGCTCCATTCCAGACGCGACGGCAGGTCGCTGATGAAGTAAACCCCCGCATCCAGGAATTGAATACCAAACGCCGTTTCAAACCAGCCAATCAAATCGGAAATGGTGAGCGCCAGCAGAATGCCCACGGTAACCCCTACCGCAATGCCGATCAGGCCAATCGCTAGTCCCTGCACAATGAAAATACCCATAATGGAGCCCGGCGTGGCACCAATGGTGCGTAAAATGGCAATGTCCGCACGCTTATCCGTCACCACCATCACTAGCGTCGACACAATATTGAACGCGGCAACCGCAATAATCACGGTCAACAGCAGCGCGATCATGCGTTTTTCCATCTGAATAGCTTGGAAGAGATTGCCATGGGAGAACGTCCAGTCGGAACCGCTGTAGCCTGGGCCCAACTCGTTCACAATGGCCTGAGTTTCGCTACCGGCGATAAACAGGTCGTCTAGCTCTAGGCGCAAACCACCAACCGCATCGCCCATACGTGCCAGCGTTTGCATATCTTCAATATTGGCGTAGGCCAAATTGGCGTCTAGATCGGCACCTACGCTGAAAATACCGCTGACGGTAAACCGCTTCAGTCGGGGGAAAACGCCTGCCGGAGTAATCGATGCCTCGGGCACCAGCAGCGTCACGCGGTCACCCACGCCAACGCCTAGCCTGCGGGCGAGCATCGAACCCAGCACAACATTCCACCCACCGGGCACAAGGTCGGCCAACTCACCCTGGCGCATGTGCTCGCCAATAATAGAGACCTGGTCTTCCCAATCCGGATGAATGCCGTTGACCATCGCGCCTTGGTTGCGGCCGCCAGCGGAGAACATACCCTGCTGCTCAACGTAAGGGGCCACACCAATCACTCGATCGCGCTGTACTAATTGCTCTGCCAACGCCTCCCACTCTACCAGTCCTTCCTGGGACTCAATTTTGGTGTGGGGCACCATGCCTAAAATGCGCGTGCGCAGCTCGTGATCAAATCCGTTCATAACCGACAGTACAAGAATCAGTACCGCCACCCCTAGCATCAGCCCCAGCATCGACGTTAAGGAGATAAACGAAATAAAGTGGTTCCGGCGTTTAGCGCGCACATAGCGCAGCCCCACCAGAAAAGGCAAACGATCAAGCATGGCTACATTCCTTAATAATGGGCGTCCATGGTACGGTTTTTTTAACATGGCTGCATGTGCAAACGCAGCCTTAGAGTCGCCCTCTCCAAGGCCGTTCCCTTTATAACGGTATCGCTTGCAAGTTGAGGAGCAACCCCCTAAATTGCGCCCGACCCTCTTGCCCGCCGGGCAAGCTTATTCTGACTAGTGAGAGCACCTTTTACGTTGGCTACCAAGACTCACCGCTTATTGCCCGAATGGCACCCTCAAGATGGCCTACAGCTCACCTGGCCCCGTCCAGACGGAGACTGGGCTTATATGCTGTCGCGTATCGAAGCAACGCTTGAGCGCATTGTGCTTGCCACGGCGCGCTATCAGCGCGTGATCATCAGCGTGCCAGACGAGGCGACCCATCAGCGCCTGACCGCCACGTTCGATGCCTACGGCATCCCCAAACATCAGCTGCTGCTGATTGTCGCACCCACCGACGATACCTGGGCGCGAGATCATGGGCCGATCACGGTATTGGACGAAGATAACCAGCCGCTGCTGCTGGATTACACCTTTACCGGCTGGGGCGGTAAATTCCCTGCTGAGCGGGACAATCAGCTAACCCAGTGGCTAGCCGATGCGGGCTTATGGGCCTGCCCAGTCTCTTCTCGGGAGATGGTGTTAGAAGGTGGGGCTATCGAGACTGACGGCGAAGGCACGCTGCTCACCACGGAAGCGTGCCTGCTCAACCCAAACCGCAATCCGTCGCTCTCTCGAGAAGACGTTGAAGCGCTTTTGGCAGATGACTTTGGCGTAGACCGCGTGCTGTGGCTAGCCAATGGGCATTTAGAAGGCGATGACACGGACAGCCATGTGGATACGCTGGCACGTTTTTGTAACCCCTCGACCATTGCCTATGTACGTTGTGACGACCCCACTGACCCGCACTACACGGCCCTGCAGGCAATGGAGCAGGAGTTAAAAGCCTTCCGTCAGCGTAACGGAGAGCCCTACCAGCTTATTCCGCTACCCTGGCCCCAGGCCTGTTTTGACCCGGAAGATGGGCATCGCCTACCGGCCACCTATGCGAACTTTTTGATTATCAACGATGCGGTGCTGGTGCCTACCTATGGCGACCCAGCGGATGTCACCGCACTGCAGGCGCTGGCCGTCGCTTTTCCAGAACATACGCTGATCCCCATTGAGTGCGTCAGCGTGATTCGTCAGCACGGCAGCCTGCACTGTTTAACCATGCAGCTACCCAAAGGTACGCTTGTGCCTGCGACCACTCACTCTTAAGGAGGGCAGCATGTCCCAGACACTTAACGTGGCGGTGATTCAACAAGCCGCATGGCCCGATAAAGCGCTCAGCCTGGCCGAAAGCGAGGCGGGCATTCGCAGAGCAGCCAGCCAAGGGGCACAGCTCGTACTATTACAAGAGCTGCACGCCACCCACTACTTCTGTCAATATGAAGACCCGGCACTGTTTGATCTCGCCGAACCGCTGGATGGCCCGACGGGACAGCGATTGGCGGCACTGGCAAAAGAGCTGGATATCGTGCTGGTGGGCTCGCTGTTTGAAAAGCGCGCGGCGGGGCTCTACCACAACACCGCCGTGGTGTACGACCGCGCCAAAGGGCGGGTTGGCCAGTACCGCAAGATGCATATTCCAGATGACCCAGGGTTCTATGAGAAGTTTTACTTCACCCCTGGCGACGCCGACGACGCACGCAAAGAGGGCTTTACGCCGATTGACACCTCAGTGGGTCGGTTAGGCATTCTTGTGTGCTGGGACCAGTGGTACCCGGAAGCCGCCCGCTTAATGGCGCTGGCGGGTGCTGAGCTACTGCTCTACCCCACCGCTATTGGCTGGGATCCTAATGACGACGACGCGGAAAAAACCCGCCAGAAAGATGCCTGGACGCTGATTCAGCGCGCCCACGGCGTCGCGAATGGCCTGCCCGTCTTGGTGGCAAACCGCGTAGGCTTTGAGGCCGACCACTCCGGCGTGGGTGATGGTATCGCGTTTTGGGGCGGTAGCTTTATTTGCGGCCCACAAGGTGAGCTACTAGCCCATGCCGGTGAAGAGACTGAGCAGTTGGTCGTGAGCCTGGATATGGCGCGTAGCGAAAACACCCGCCGTATTTGGCCCTACCTGCGCGATCGCCGTGTCGACGCTTATGGCGACCTAACCCGCCGCTACCGCGATTAAGCTTATTCGAGCATCTGAAAATCAAAAACGCCTGCTCTGTTACCAGAGCAGGCGTTTTGCTATCAGCGCTTTTCTATAAGTACCAAGCCGACATCGCTTATATCCAGAAATTTATTTCCAGAAGTCGCGAATCGACGCAATACCCTGAGCACCCACCGCGCGAGCGTGGTTGGCGTCAAAGCGGGTCATACCGCCCAGCGCGAATACCGGCATACCGGCACGTTCCACCAGCTGTTGGAAGTCGTGCCAGCCCATCGGAGCCACTTCCGGGTGTGATGGCGTGGTGCGCAGCGGAGAAAGCGTGACAAAATCACAGCCCAGCACTGCCGCTTGGGAGAGCTGCTTTTGATCATGCGTGGAGGCGGACAGCCACTTGTTTTCCGCAATCGGGCGTCGGTCCAGCTGCATTAAGCGCGCACTGGTCAGATGAATACCATCCGCATCGACCCGATCCAGCAGCGTTGGCTCACCGTTGAGCAGCAACTTCGCACCGTATTCACGGCAAAGCTTGAGCGCTCGCTCAGCACGGGCAACATAGGCCGCGTCATCTAAGCTTTTGGCACGCAGTTGCACAAGGCGAATACTGTCTTCGCGCAGAGCGCGCTCCAGCAGCGACGCGAAGCGCTCATCGTCAGGCTCTTCACCGGTAATCAAGTACTCGGTGGGTAGCATCACCGCACGCAGAATGGGCAGGTTCGCCGCTGGGAACGGGTAGTTCACCAACTCATTCATCGGCACCCAGCGCACCGCCTGGCCTTCACGACCAAACGGTTCGCCAGCAAACTCATGCACCTGCCACACATCGAGCAGAATGTGCTTATCAGGATACTCATGGTGAACGCGAATGAGCGGTTGGGCACGAACAATCTCAACGCCTAACTCTTCATGCAACTCACGTTTAAGGCCTTCCAGCCCAGTTTCATAAGGGGCTAGCTTGCCACCGGGAAACTCCCAAAGACCGCCGTGATCGACGTTGGAAGGCCGGCGCGCGATCAGCACGTGCTTTTGATCGGCGCTGATCATCGCAGCTGCCGCGACATGAACCCGTCGTTTTACCATTACACTCATTACGTCTTATCCACTTTGTGCGCGCCGCCTTTATATTGCACGGCGCTATCTCGCTGCGTTAGCACGTTGCCGCAGCCTTAGCTGCGGTAATCCGCGTTGATGGACACATAGTCATGGGAGAGATCCGAGGTCCACACGGTAGCGGCCTCGTCACCACGCCCCAAATTAATGCGAATTGTGATCTCTTCCTCGGCCATGACGGCACTGCCAGCCGCTTCGGTATAGCTACCGGCGCGGCCACCGTTCTCCACTAGGCGCACATCGCCTAAGTCAATCACGACCCGGCTAACATCAAACGCCTCAACCGGCGCTCGACCCACCGCCGCCAAAATACGCCCCCAGTTGGCATCCGAGGCGTAGAGCGCGGTTTTTACTAGAGGCGAGTGAGCTACGGTAAACGCCACATCCAGCGCCTCTTGGCGAGTGCTGGCCTCATTCACCTGTAGTGTGACGAATTTGGTCGCCCCTTCGCCATCGCGAATAATCGCCTGGGCGAGTTCGGTCATCACCCGCTGCAGAGCGTTACGGAAAACAGCAATGTGCTCGTCGCTTTCGATACGCGCGCCCGTGCCGGTCGCCGCTAACATGCAGGCGTCGTTGGTAGAGGTATCGCTATCCACAGTGATGCAGTTGAACGAGCGATCCACCGTTTCTCGCAGTAGCGTGGCGAGCAAGGGCTGCTCAATCGCCGCATCGGTGACCACAAACCCCAACATGGTGGCCATGTTGGGTTTAATCATGCCCGAGCCTTTGGTAATCCCGTTGATGGTGACCTGATGGTCGCCAATATCAACGGTCACCGTGGCTCCCTTTGCGCGGGTGTCGGTGGTTAGAATACCTTCACCTGCCTGCTGCCATGCTTGGCTTGAGTCGGCCAGCGTATCAAACGCACCCGGCAAGCCTGCCAGCAGGCGCTCCATGGGCAGCGGCTCACCTATCACCCCCGTTGAGAACGGCAGCACCTGAGCCTGCTCAACACCTGCCTGCTCAGCGACAGCAGCACAGCTGGCATAAGCATCTTGCAAGCCAGCCTCACCCGTCCCCGCATTGGCATTACCGGTATTAATTAACCAATAACGAGGCGCAAGGCCGCTACTGGCGCACTGCTCAAGATGCTGCTTGGCAACCACTACCGGAGCAGCACAGAACGCATTGCGGGTGAAAACACCCGCCACAGTGGCAGTCTCAGGTAGCTCAATCAGCACCATATCACGGCGACCCGGCTTCTTAATGCCCGCCATTGCAGTGCCCAGGCGCACCCCGCTGAGGGGTGGCAATTCCGGAAAGGGAAGGTTTCCCACCGCCATGTTTCTCTCCTCTACGTTCGCTTACGCCATACGTGATTAGCTTAATTTGCCGCAGCACTGCTTATATTTTTTACCCGAGCCACACACACAGGGGTCGTTGCGGCCAACTTTCGGGTTTTCCCGGCGCAGCGGACGGCCATCAACCCCGGGCGCTGTCTCGCTAGTACCGGCATCAGGCGCATCGTGGCGGCTGGCGGCTGTCGCTTTTTCACGAGCAAGCTCTTCACGGCGTTTCTGCTCTAGGGCATCCACTTCTTCTGGCTGACGCACCTGAACGTGGCTGAGAATACGCGTGACATCGGCTTTGATATTGGTCAGCAGATGTTGGAACAGCTCGAAGGATTCGCGCTTGTACTCCTGCTTGGGGTTCTTCTGTGCATAACCACGCAGGTGGATACCGCGACGCAAGTGGTCCATGGACTGCAGGTGCTCTTTCCAGCGGGTATCCAGCACTTGGAGCATCACCTGCTTCTCGAAGCGGCGAATCAATGCCGCACCTGCGGACTCGATTTTAGCCTCATAGGCCTCGCGGTGCATGGTTTGCAGACGTTCACGCAGCTTCTCTTCGCTAAAGCGCTCGTCTTCCTCGGCCCACTGCGTCACTGGCGCGTCGAGATTGAACTCGGTTTTCAAGTGGGCTTCCAAGCCGGGCAGGTCCCACTGCTCAGCCAGGCTCTGGGGCGGCACGTACTCGCTAATCGCGTCTTCCATCACCTCTTCACGAATACCCACCACCGCGGCGGAGACATCGTCAGACGCTAGAATTTCGTTACGCTGCTCGTAAATCACGCGGCGCTGGTCGTTGGCTACGTCGTCGTACTCAAGCAGCTGCTTGCGAATATCGAAGTTACGCCCTTCCACTTTCTTTTGAGCGCGCTCTACCGCATTAGAAACCATTTTGTGTTCAATGGCTTCACCACGCTCAAGGCCCAGCGCCTGCATTAAGCGCTTCACTCGGTCGGAGCCAAATAAGCGCATCAGGCTATCTTCCAAAGAGAGGAAGAAGCGTGTGGAACCCGGATCGCCCTGGCGGCCTGCACGGCCACGAAGCTGGTTATCGATGCGGCGGGATTCGTGGCGCTCAGAGCCCACCACGTGCAAGCCACCAGCTTCCAGCACCGCGTCGTGGCGCTTTTGCCATTCGGCTTTTAGCGCATCAATTTGTGCTTGGCTAGGGTTTTGCAGCTTCGCGGCTTCGGCTTCCCAGTTACCGCCCAACATAATGTCAGTACCGCGACCCGCCATGTTGGTAGCGATGGTAATCGCACCGGGCCGGCCAGCTTGAGCAATAATTTCTGCCTCACTTTGGTGCTGCTTGGCGTTTAGGACGTTGAATTTAAGCCCTGCCTCACGCATTAGGCGCGCCAGATACTCAGACGTTTCGATAGAGGCGGTACCCACCAGCACTGGGCGGCCCGCTTCGGTCTCTGTTTTCACGTCTTTGATGATGGCTTCGTACTTCTCTTCCGCGCTCAGGTACACAAGGTCGTTGAGATCTTTACGCGCCAGCGGGCGGTTGGTGGGAATGACGATCACATCAAGACCGTAAATCTGACGGAATTCGAAGGCTTCGGTATCCGCCGTGCCCGTCATGCCCGATAGCTTTTCATACAGGCGGAAGTAGTTCTGGAAGGTAGTAGACGCCAGCGTTTGGCTTTCACGCTGAACCGTAACGCCCTCTTTAGCTTCCACGGCCTGGTGCAGACCTTCAGACCAACGGCGCCCCGGCATGGTACGGCCAGTGTGCTCGTCGACAATCACCACCTGCCCTTCGGCAACGATGTAATCAACATCCGGATGATAGAGATGGAGAGCGCGCAGCGCCGAGTGCATATGCTGTAGCAGGTTGAGGTTTTGCGCTGCGTAGAGCGATTCGCCCTCACCCAGCAGCCCTTCGGCCCGCATGAGCTCTTCGACTTTATTGTGACCCTGTTCGGTCAGCTCCACCTGCTTCTGCTTTTCGTCGAGCACGAAATCGCCGCTCACCGGTGCTTCGTCATCTTCGGAGACTTCACCCTGCTCGAGCTGTTGGGCGAGGCGGTTCACGATGCCGTAGAGGTCGGTGTTCTCGTCTACCGCGCCAGAGATAATCAACGGCGTACGTGCTTCATCAATTAGGATGGAGTCGACTTCGTCCACAATCGCGTAGTGCAGGCCGCGTTGGACTTTATCTTCCAGCGAGAACGCCATGTTGTCGCGAAGATAGTCAAAGCCAAACTCGTTGTTGGTGCCGTAGGTAATGTCGCACTGATAAGCATAGCGCTTCTCTTCGCCGGTCTGCCCTGCAAAGATAACGCCTACCGTTAGCCCTAAGAATTCATAAAGCGGGCGCATCCATTCCGCATCACGGCGGGCGAGGTAGTCATTCACCGTTACCACGTGAACGCCTTTACGGGTCAATGCGTTCAAGTAGACTGACAGCGTGGCGACTAGGGTTTTACCTTCACCGGTTTTCATTTCCGCGATACGGCCACGGTGCAGGGTCATACCACCGATCATCTGCACATCAAAGTGGCGCATGCCCATTACTCGCTTACTGGACTCACGAACGACAGCAAAGGCTTCTGGAAGCAGGCTATCCAGCGTCGCCCCATCGTCTAACCGCTGACGCAGCTCAGTGGTTTTCGCTTGAAGTTCCGCATCGCTTAGGCCCGCCAGGGTCTCTTCTAACGCATTAACGCTCTGCACGCTTTTATACATGCGCTTTACTTCACGGTCGTTTTTAGAGCCGACCACTTTACGTAGCAAGTTATTAATCATGAAATTTCCAGATCATCGTGAGCGCCCCATCCAGGTGCGCCCTTATATAAGGCAAATAGGCGTAATGTTAACCAATGCGTTGTTCGGCGGGCGGGCCACGAGGGGTCACTACATCGCTGGCAGCAACAAGTCGAAGCGTGATCAGCGGTAGTAATAGAGGACGGCTGCAAACGCTGGGCAATCGGCGCGTTTGGCGACTAGCCCAGCGACGAAGCGCACGGCGCTTCTTGGCAATCCAGTGCGATTGAGCCCGTAGCATCGCAGGCATCCAAAAGCAGATGCAGACATTGCGGCCACTGCTTCTCAATGCATCTGAAGGGTGTAAACTAGCGGGCAATAAGCAGCTCACCAACAGGCCAGCCAGCCACCAACGCGCTAAGCCATAGCGTCGTTGACGCCTTGGCGAAGCAGATACTATCTCTGACGTTGATGACATGCTGTGGACTGGCTCCCGAGCGTGTTAGGCTCTTTTCATTGGCGGTCAATCACAGGCGCTGTTTGTATTCGCCAGTACGACGTCACTAGCAACACCCTAGGAATTAAGTTGATGAGTATAAAGGTTAAGCGTTCTCGCGCACAGCCCATTGCCCAACTGCTGACCAAGTCTGGCGGCGTTGGACAGCTAATGCGCCAATCACGCTTAATTGATCAAGCGCAACGCCACCTTCGCGCCCATTTGCCTGAAGAGATGCGCGAGCACATTTTCGTCGGCGGCTTCAGCAACGGACGCCTTACGCTGATCAGCGGACAAGCCAGCTGGTTAACGTGGCTACGCTACGAGCAGTCGCAGCTACTGTCACTGCTTCACCAATTACCGGGCTTTGAAGGCGTGACAGGGTTTACGCTCAAAGTTCGTCCAGTGCGCCCGATCGAGTCACCTAAGCGTTACACGCGCACACTGTCAGATGATGCTGGCAAGACCCTGGCCGAATGCGCCAAAGACACCGACAACCCCGCGTTAAAAAACGCCCTGGAGCGGCTTGCTTCTCACGCGCGCTCTACAGAACCAAAACCTTAGCAACGCGACCCCTTAAACGCATAAAGCACCGCCTTAGCGATGCTTTATAAAGTGGGGGGCCGTTTCGTTATGCCAACTCAACTCCCCCCAACATTTTGCCTTATGCCTCATTACGCCATGACAGGAGCGGCATAGGAAATAGGCGCCACTGCTTTCTCTTCTTCAAACGTAACGATTTCATACGAATCGGGCTGTGCCATCAGCTCCCGGCAAAGCTGGTTATTCAGCGCATGGCCGGATTTAACACCTCGGAACTCGCCAATCAGGCTGTAACCAAGCTGATAAAGGTCACCAATGGCGTCTAGCACTTTATGTTTGACGAATTCGTCTTCGTAGCGCAGGCCGCCTTCGTTCACAATACGGTAGTCATCCACCACAATGGCGTTTTCTAAGCTACCGCCCAGCGCCAGATTGTTCGAGCGAAGGTACTCTAAATCGCGCATAAAACCGAAGGTTCGTGCACGAGAGACTTCTTTCACGAACGATGTGGTTGAGAAATCGATCAGCGCCGTTTGCTTCTGCTGTTCAAAGACCGGGTGGTCGAAGTCGATAGCAAATGACACCTTGAAGCCTTGGTGAGGCAAAAAGGTAGCCTCTTTATCACCATCGGTAACGCTAACCCGACGCTTAATGCGGATAAATTTCTTCGCTGCCTCCTGCTCTAAAATGCCCGCTGATTGAATCAGAAACACAAAGGGGCTGGCACTGCCGTCCATAATTGGCACTTCGGGCGCACTGATATCGACGTAGGCGTTATCAATCCCCAAACCGGCAAAGGCTGACATCAAGTGCTCAACGGTCGCAACTTTGACGCCTTCATGGCAGAGCGCTGTGCATAGCATGGTGTCTTCCACCAATTCGGCACGGGCAGGTACGTGTACCACTGGGTCCAGATCGGTTCTGACAAACACAATGCCGGTGTTGGCCGGCGCCGGGCGCAAAGCCATGTGGACTTTTTTGCCAGAGTGCAGACCCACTCCAGTGGCGCGGATGACGTTTTGTAATGTGCGTTGTCTGATCATGGGTAGTGGTCAAGCTCTGATGACGGCGGCTCGTAGCCTAACGCTACACAGTCCGCAGGGGGAAAGAAAGTTATCAAACAGTGTTCACTTTAACAGCAAACGAGCGTTTTAACCAATAAAACTCTCGTTTGCTGCCTCAATGAGCCTGATAGCGCGGTTTAATCCGCCTGGCGGCGCAAAAATGCGGGGATATCGAGATAGTCATCAGCATCCGCTGAACGACGTTTTTCTGGACGCGGCTTTGGCGCTGCTTCCGGCGCTTCTGCGCGTGCAGCGGCCTGCTGACGCATGACCGTCGGCTGCTGCAGCTTGCGGTAGTCGGAAGAGGAGGTATCTGCCGCAGAGCGACGCGCAGGTTCGCGAGCTGCTGCTTTTGACTTGCTGCCATCTAGCCCTGCTGCCACTACCGTCACACGCAGCTCGTCGGACATTTCCATATCGATTGAAGTACCGACCACAATCGTCGCTTCTTGAGAGGCGAACTCTTGTACCGTCGCCCCCACATCGTTGAATTCACCAATGGAGAGATCCGGCCCAGCCGTGATATTGACCAGGATACCGCGAGCGCCATGTAGATCGATATCTTCCAGCAGCGGGCTGCGGATGGCTTTTTCTGCCGCCTCACGGGCACGGTTCTCACCCGTCGCGCCGCCTGTACCCATCATCGCCATGCCCATTTCAGACATCACGGTGCGTACATCAGCAAAGTCGACGTTGATGATACCTGGGCTGGTGATCAGCTCTGCGATGCCCTGTACCGCACCTAGAAGCACATCGTTAGCTGCGCTAAAAGCCGTCAATAGCGTGGCATTCTTGCCCAGCACCGATAGCAGCTTTTCATTGGGAATAGTGATCAAGGAATCAACGTGCTCAGAGAGCTCTTTCATGCCCTCTTCCGCAGCGCGCATACGCTTGGGCCCTTCAAACGGGAACGGACGCGTAACGACCGCAACAGTCAGAATACCCAACTCCTTAGCCACCTGAGCTACCACCGGGGCGCCGCCCGTGCCTGTACCACCACCCATACCGGCAGTAATAAAGACCATATCGGCGCCGTTTAACAGCTCAGCAATGCGCTCGCGATCTTCCAACGCGGCTTGACGACCCACCTCTGGGTTAGCGCCAGCACCAAGACCCTTGGTGATTTCGCCACCTAGCTGCAGCACCGTTTTTGCGGATACACGTTTAAGTGCCTGAGCATCCGTATTGGCGCAGATAAATTCAACGCCTTCGATATTGCTCTCGACCATGTGGTTGACAGCATTACCGCCGCCGCCGCCAACACCGACTACTTTGATGACCGCACTGCTCGAGGGTGCGTTATCTACCAATTCGAACATAAGCCCCGTCTCCTGAACCGCGCTTGCGGCCCTATCAGAAATTTCCTTTGAACCAGCCTTTGATTCTTGCCAGCGCCGAATGGCCATCCTTGATATCACGCCGGGCTAACTCATTACGTCCTTTATGGGCCGAAACGACTCCCCCGTGGCTTTCTAGGCCTTGCCCATGACGAGTTTCCTGCAGTGCATAATGCAGTAAACCAACGCCCGTCGCATAGATAGGATTGCGAACCACATCTGCCAAGCCTCTGACATTTTGCGGGCAGGCAATACGAACCGGCATATGGAAAATTTCTTCCGCCAGTTCGCTTACACCTTCCATGCGCGAGGTGCCGCCGGTGAGCACCACACCCGCAGCCACCATATCTTCATAGCCGCTGCGACGTAATTCGTCTCTTACTAACGTAAAGAGTTCCTCGTAACGAGGTTCGACCACTTCCGCTAGCGCCTGACGCGATAGATCTCTGGCTGGGCGATCACCCACGCTAGGCACTTTAATCATCTCATCGCTTGCAGCAAGCTGGGTTAATGCGCAAGCGTATTTCACCTTGATTTCTTCAGCGTGCTGGGTCGGCGTTCGCAGTGCCATCGCGATGTCATTGGTGACTTGGTCACCTGCAATGGGGATCACCGCTGTATGGCGAATGGCACCTTCTGTGAAAATCGCCATATCGGTGGTACCACCACCGATATCCACCATACATACCCCGAGCTCACGCTCATCCTCCGTCAGCACAGCCATACTAGAGGCCAACTGTTCCAAAATAATGGCATCCACATCTAAACCGCAGCGCCGTACACACTTTTCAATGTTTTGCACAGCATTCTGGGCCGCCGTTACTAAGTGCACTTGTGCTTCAAGTCTTACCCCTGACATCCCCAGCGGCTCCCGGATGCCGCCTTGGGTATCAATGGAAAACTCTTGAGGTAATACATGTAACACTCGCTGGCCTTCTGAAATCGCTCGTGCGCGAGCCGAGTCGATCACCCGTTCAATGTCTGAAGGTGTTACTTCACGCTCCTTAATCGCGACAACACCGTCGGAATTCATGGAGCTAATATGGCTACCCGCCACGCCCACATAAACCGAGTGGATGTCGCATCCTGCCATCAGCTCGGCTTCTTCCACCGCACGCTGAATAGACAGAACCGTTGACTCAATATTAATCACAACGCCGCGCTTCATACCGCGCGAGGGGTGGGAACCGATACCGGCAATCTCAATCCCCCCATCATCGGTGGGTTGACCGACTATCGCGACGACCTTGGACGTTCCGATGTCCAGCCCGACAACCATATTGGATGCGTTGGGTGAGCCTGCCATGAGTCGGTAAATCTCCTTGCCGTCATTTTAATAGGGTAGGTATTGCCAATCGGCATTAAAACGCCAACGCAATAACCAATTTGCGTTTAATAGCTTTAACTAGAATACTATCTAACCAAGCTAACCGCTGACAGGATAATAAAACTCATCCACATCACCGCTAGGGACATAGTATAGAAACAATAGTCGCAATACGACTAGCGCACAGCCACGATAATTGGACTGGATCGCAATTTAAACCCCATTCATGGGTTTTTCGGCGTTGGCAACCACTCACATTACCTACTTTTTGCACATTGCCACGAGCGGTTACTCATTGACCTCTTGCTGTTCACGCTCTTGAAAATCCGTTTCACCATGCCAAGCCACCGCAACACCATTAGGATAGCGTAAATCAATATAGCGGATATGCTCACTAAAGCTTGCAAGCTCGCGCTGCCAAGAAGCAGATAACCTTGCCAAACGCTCTCCATGCTGACGTCTACCTAACATGACCCAGGCCCCGTCTCCCAACTGTAAGCGCCAAGCACCGCGAGGCTCTAAGCGTAGCTGAGAAAGCGATAGCGACAAACTGGCAAAATGGGGAGTCAACCGCTGATAATACGCCAACACCTCTTCACTGTTGCCCGCTGGCCCTGAGAGGTCGGGCAACCCTTCAGGTGCACCTAACGGCGCAAATGCAAACGGCTCTCCTTCAGGATTAAGCAGGAAATCATCGTTCCAGCGCGCTACAGGCACCTGCTCCACTAGCTCAAACACCAAAGCGTTAGGCCACTCGCGGGAAATTCGCACTTCATTCAGCCAGCCAATACGTAGCGAACGCTGGCGTAGCTCGCCTAGATCTACCGATAGCCACGTTGCATCCTGCACAAGCGGCGCTAACTGCGTACGCAGGTAATCAGCACTAACGTACTCCCATTCGCCACGAATCGACACGCGCTCAATGGGACGATCAAGCCATAGCCACAGTGCACGGCCACCCGCACCTAGTAGCAGCGCCAGCAGCACAACGCCCAGCCATGCGTTGCGTTTTTTCATAACGCTCCTATTGCCCAGCTACTCATTACGGCATGCTCGGCTGAACGGCGGTCTGTAAAATACGCATGACCAACTGATCAAAGTCAATCCCGGCGTAGGCGGCTGCCTGCGGCACCAGGCTGTGGTCAGTCATGCCGGGCACGGTGTTAACCTCTATCAGCCAACACTTACCAGCTGCGTCACGCATTACATCAATACGCCCCCACCCTTCGCCACCTACCGCTAAAAAGGCCTTTTTACATAGTGCTGCCAGCGCTTGCTCATCTTGCTCAGACAAACCACAGGGCAGATGGTACTGCGTGGTGTTAGCAATGTACTTGGCTTCGTAGTCATAGAATCCACCCGGCACTTCAACGCGAATAGCGGGCAACACATCATCACCCAGGAGCGCGACCGTGTATTCATCCCCGACAATAAACCGCTCAGCCATTACCCGCGCATCAAATTTTGCGGCAGCCGTGTAGGCAGCTTTTAATTCATCCCGGCTTTTGACAATACTGATGCCCAAGGTGGAGCCTTCATGGACTGGCTTGACCACCATAGGCAGCCCAAGCTGGTTTACTACGGCCGTCCAATCAGCGTTTTCACTTAGCATGATGCATTCAGGGGTAGGCAAGCCAACGGCCTGCCACACTTGCTTAGTGCGCTGTTTATCCATGCCCAATGCAGATGCCAGTACGCCGCTGCCGGTATAGGGCACGCCGAGCAGCTCTAACGCGCCCTGAAACGTGCCGTCTTCTCCACCACGCCCATGTAGCGCCACAAACACGGCGCTAGGCGCCAGACGCTCAAGCCCTGCTAGACCACCCTCTTTAGGGTCGTAGCCGAGCGCATCCACACCTTGACGTTTTAAAGCGGCAAGAATAGCGGCGCCGCTTTTCAGGGAAACATCCCGCTCAGCCGATGTGCCGCCGTAAACCACTACGACGCGGTCTAGAGAACCAGTTTGCCCGCTGTTCATAGCGCCACCTCATCCATCTCAAGTTTTGCCTGAGCAAGGCGCAGCGAAATACCGCCAATGTCGCCGGCCCCTTGAGTAATCAAAATATCTCCAGGCCGTAGCACATTATTCAACAAGGCAGGCAGCTCCTGCTTGTGCTCGACAAACAGCGGATCGACTTCACCACGCTGTCGAATAGAGCCCGCCAGCGTTTTCCCTTCGGCTCCCGGCAGCACGGCCTCACCTGCGCTGTATACATCCAGTAGCACCAGGGTATCCACCTGAGAAAGCACACGCACAAAATCCTCAAAAAGATCCCGCGTACGGCTGTAACGGTGGGGTTGGTAAAGCATCACAAGGCGTCGATCAGGCCAACCTGCTCGCACTGCCTGGATTACCATATCGACTTCACGAGGATGGTGACCGTAGTCATCCACTAGCATAATATCGCCACCGCCGGAAGGTGCTGGAAAGTGTCCATGCACTTGAAAGCGTCGCCCTACCCCGGCGAACCCAGTTAGCCCACGCTGGATCGCATCATCACTTACGCCTGCGTCAGTGGCCACAACGATAGCCGCCATCGCATTGAGGGCGTTATGGCGGCCCGGCATAGCGAGCCGAATGGCCAGCGGTGCCGCATCACCAGGGCGCAGAGCGGTAAACGAGACTTCTCCCGCCTGTTGAGAAAAATCAACGATGCGGTAGTCGGCATCTTCATCAAAGCCGTAAGTGACAAACTGGCGTTTAACTTGGTCACACAGCCCACGCACATGAGGATCGTCAATACACAACACCGCAAGGCCATAAAACGGTAGATTGTGCAAAAATTCGATGAAAGTGCTTTTCAGGCGCTCAAAATCGCCGCCATAAGTCGCCATGTGGTCAGCATCGATATTGGTAACAATCGATACCATGGGCTGAAGGTGAAGGAACGAGGCATCGGATTCATCAGCTTCAGCGACTAAGTAATCACCTTCACCTAAACGAGCATTGGCGCCTGCACTCGTCAGTTTTCCGCCAATCACAAAAGTAGGGTCCAGGCCACCCTCGGCCAATAGTGTTGCTGTCAAGCTAGTGGTGGTTGT
Organism: Vreelandella aquamarina; assembly: GCF_900110265.1. Classification (GTDB taxonomy): domain Bacteria; phylum Pseudomonadota; class Gammaproteobacteria; order Pseudomonadales; family Halomonadaceae; genus Vreelandella; species Vreelandella aquamarina. Next base: position 48,748 of record NZ_FODB01000010.1, read on the forward strand.
TTTACCGTGAGTCCCCGCGACGGCAATACCGTGACGGAAGCGCATCAGTTCTGCCAGCATTTCGGCACGGCGCACTACCGGCACGCGGTGCTCATGTGCCCAGCGTATTTCAGGGTTGGTTTCATCAATTGCGCTGGAGACAACAACCACATCGGCCCCCTGCACATGCTCTTCAGCATGACCAATGGCCACGCTTACTCCGCAATGGCGCAGCCGTTCAACCACGGCGGAGGCTTTCATGTCGCTACCGCTAACTTGGTAGCCCTGGTTGGCTAATACTTCGGCAATACCGCACATGCCTGCACCACCGATACCTACAAAATGCAGCCGCTTAATACGACGCATACCGGGGCCAGTTGGGCGAGCCCCCTGCGGCGACATGTTAGTCACTGAATCGGTCACGCAGTTTCTCCTTGCTTCACTAATCCCAAACAGCCTGCTGCAAGACGCTCGGTGGCATCTAAATAAGCGGCTTGGCGCGCTTTAGACGCCATTTCCGCCAGCCTGTCGGGATGAAGTAATTCGTCTAATAATTGAGTTAAGCGCTCAGGCGTGAGGGCTGATTGGATGACACACTGAGCCGCTCCCGCCTTCACCAGCACATCAGCATTGACTCGCTGATGGTCATCTACTGCAAATGGAAATGGCACTAACAGCGCAGGCTTTGCCGCTGCAGCCAACTCGGCAACCGTTAACGCACCAGCGCGGCAAACCACAAGATCCGCCCATGAGTAGGCGGCCGCCATATCATCGATAAAGGGGCTAACATCGGCCACAATGCCAAGTTCTGTATATGCCTGGGCGGTGGCTACGTCGCGCTCTTTACCGGCTTGATGGCGCACATCCGGGCGCCGCTCTGGTGGTAGCGCGGCAAGCGCTGGCGGCAGGCGCTCATTTAGTGCTACAGCACCGAGCGAGCCACCCACAACCAGCAGCCTAAGCGGCCTATTAGACATCTCAGCCACCTGCTTAGGGCTCTCGCCTAGCGCCGCAATCTCTTCACGCACGGGGTTACCAATAACTACTGCACGACTGCCAAACGCATCCTCAAAGGCGGCGTAAGTACGCGTCGCCAAGCGCGAAAGCACTTTATTAGTGAGGCCTGCGACGGCATTCTGTTCATGAATGACCAGCGGCACACCCGACAGCCGCGCCGCCAGCCCACCCGGGCCACTGGCAAAGCCCCCCAGGCCGACCACAACATCAGGTTTAAAGCGTTTAATGATGCGTCGCGCCTGCATCACCGCTCGGGAAAGATTGATGGGCGCTTTGCACCAGCCTGCCAGCCCTTTGCCCCTCAGCCCTTCAATGGCAATCGTGTGTAGCATAATACCAGCATTAGGCACTAGCCGATTTTCGATACCACGCGGGCTTCCCAGCCATTCAACGTCGACACCCTTGGCCTGTAAAGCATGCGCCAAAGAGAGCGCAGGAATAACGTGCCCACCGGTTCCCCCGGCCATAATCAATATCCGTCGACGCGAGTTCGTCGCCACAAACGACTCCTTGAATAATTACGATAAACGCGGTTCTCGGCGTGCTCGGTAGGGGGTGGGCGTACGCCGGGGGCGGTGCCGAGTCTCAGCATCCACACGCAGCAGTAGCCCAATCATCATGCCCGTCACCAACAGACTTGAGCCGCCATAGCTGATTAGCGGCAGAGTAAGCCCTTTTGTGGGCAGCAACCCAGAGCTTACGGCCATGTTAATGAACGCCTGAGCCGCCACAATAAACCCAATGCCGTAGCTAACGTAGGCGCCAAACAGATGCCCTGCCAGCTCCGCGCGGCGGCCGACCCACATGGCGCGTACAATAAATAGAGTAAACAGTAGCACCACTAAAATGGCACCAATCATCCCTAGCTCTTCGGCCACTACAGCAAAAATAAAGTCGGTGTGGGCTTCCGGCAGGTAGTGAAGCTTTTGAACGCTATTGCCAAGACCGGTACCTGTTACATGCCCACGACCAAACGCAATCAACGCCTGGGTTAACTGATAGCCGGTGGCAAATTGATCGGCCCAGGGGTCAAGAAAGCTTGTCCAGCGGGCCAAGCGGTAGGGCTCCATTACTACCATCATCACCGCCCCAACCCCCAGCACGCTTCCACTGCCGAGCAGTAAGGTCAGCGAGGCGCCACTCATCATTAACATGCCAATAACACACACGGCGTAAACCACCATGCCACCGAAATCTGGAGCTAAGAACAGCAGGCTCGCGGGTACGGCAAGCACGGCCAATGGCCGCCACATGGTAAACGCCCGCTGCCGCAGCTCGTAGGTAAAGCGCGACATAAATGCCGCCATGTAAAAAATAAGGCCCACTTTCGCCAGTTCCGACACCTGCAAACTCGGCAGCGGCCCAGGCAGTGAAATCCAACGCTTACTGCCGTTCACCTCTTGGCCAATAACTAGCACCACCACCAGCATAAAAATGCTGACGAGTAGAATAAGCGCTGCGTTCTGCCGCCACAGCTCCAAAGGCACGCATAACATAAAGAGGCAGGCAACAATGGCTAATAATAGAAAGATGCCGTGCTGACGGGAGTAGTGGTAGCTGTTTTCCAGCAGCCCCACCGACGCAGAGCTGACCATAATCCAGCCAAGCCCCGCCAACGCCACCACCGCAACAATCAGCCAGATATCACAAGGCAGGTGCTGGGTCGTTAAGGCAGCGCGCAGCCGCTGTACTCTACTGAGAGATTCATCGCTCATGGCGTCAACTCGCTGCGTTTGTGCTCAACCCAGTGACGAAAAGCGTCACCTCGTGCCTGATAGTTGGCGAATTGATCCAAACTCGCACAGGCGGGTGACAGCAGCACGCAATCACCGGGCTTGGCCATGGCGAAAGCAACCTCCATGGCTTGCGTTAAGTTTTCCACACGCTCAACCGGAATCGCCTCATTAAGCGCTTCGGCAAGGCGCGGCGCATCGGCCCCAAACACAATAGCAGTGCGAGCGCTATTCGCTAGCGGTGCAGCCAACGGAGAAAAATCCGCCCCCTTGCCAACGCCGCCTGCCAAAAGAAGCAGCTTTCCTTGCAGGGTGGTGCCAATCCCGTTGATGGCAGCCAGCGTCGCGCCCACATTGGTTCCTTTGGAATCATTGACCCAGCGAACGCCGTTTAGCTCGGCAATGGTTTCACTGCGGTGCGGCAAACCTACAAACGCTTTTAGGGCACCGCACATACTGGCTTTATCAAAGCCTAATGCGCGCCCCATCGCCAGCGCCGCTAACGCATTGGCGTAATTATGCTGCCCAGTTATACGCAGTTCATCGGCCAACAGCCATGGCGTTTTGCCCTGCATTAGCCACCAATGGCCCTGTTGCTCGACCAGTCCCCACGCAGCATCACGGGGAGTATGCACCCCAAAGTGCTCGATATGCTCTAGCGGCTGATCCGGCCATGTTTGCGGATCGTCAGCATTCACCACGGCGTGCTCTGCGCCGATAAAAATACGCTGCTTGGCCTGTCGGTAGCCCTCTAGATCGCCGTGGCGATCTAGATGGTCATCGCAGAGATTTAAGAAGGCCGCCGAGGCCGCGCCTAAAGAGGGCGTGGTTTCCAACTGAAAGCTGGATAGCTCTAGGATGTATAGGTCGGCGTCTGGCTGTTGCGCCAGAAGATCAAGCGCGGGTGTACCTAGATTGCCGCCCACAGCGGCATTAATGCCAGATGCGGCAGCCATCTCGCCAAGTAGCGTCGTCACTGTGGACTTAGCATTGGAGCCCGTAATGGCCGCAATGGGTGCTTTCACGGCACGTTTGAACAGCGCGATTTCGCCTACCAGCATGGGCTCGCCAGTGGCAGGGTTATGGCGCTCAAGCAGCCCCTCCAAACCAGCCGTGCGAGGATCTACACCTGGGCTAATCACGACCTCGTAGGCCTGACAAAAATCTACAGCAGCCAGAGAGCCACAATGCACCTGAACATCCGGGTACGTTTGGCGAAAAGCCTCCACCCCTGGCGGCGCTTCACGGGTGTCAGCCACCATAAACGGCCTACCCAGCTGGGCAAGATGGCGGCAAATCGCCTGACCAGAGAGCCCTAGCCCAACGACTACCGTAAATCCGTTCGGTACCTGCACCATGTGGCTCCTTCTGCCATACGCCAAAGGCGGCCTGTGCGCCGCCTACTATCTTCTTTGATTAACGAACTTTGAGCGTGGCCAAGCCTAGCAGCACAAGTACCACGGTAATTATCCAGAAGCGCACGATAACCCGCGGCTCTGGCCACCCTTTCAGCTCGTAGTGGTGATGTAGCGGTGCCATGCGGAAGATGCGGCGTCCAGTTAGTTTGTAGGAGCCTACCTGGAGGATCACCGAGACGGTTTCCAGTACAAAAATACCGCCCATGATAAAGAGCACGATCTCTTGACGGACAATGACCGCGACCACCCCTAACGCAGCCCCAAGGGCAAGGGCACCTACGTCGCCCATAAATACCTGGGCGGGATAGGTGTTAAACCATAAAAAGCCAAGACCTGCACCCGCGATGGTGGCACAAAATACTGCCAACTCGCCGGTGCCGTGGATAAAAGGGATATGTAGGTAGTTGGCAAACACCGCATTACCGCTGGCATAAGCAAATACAGAGAGCCCCATCGCCACCAGCACAGTGGGCATAATCGCCAAGCCATCCAAACCGTCGGTAAGGTTGACGGCGTTGGAGCTACCGACGATGACGAAGTAGCTCAATACGATGTAGAACAAGCCCAACGACAGCGCAACGTCCTTGAACAGCGGAATGAGCAGACTGGTTTCGGCGGGCGTGGTGGCCGTGGCGTACAGAATGATGGCGGCTCCCAGGCCGACCACCGACTGCCAGAAATATTTCCAACGTGCAGGCAGGCCTCGTGGGTTCTTTTCAACCACTTTACGATAATCGTCGACCCACCCGATGGCGCCAAAGCCCAGCGTCACCAGCAGCACGATCCAGACGTAATAGTTGGTCAGGTCACCCCACAGCAAGGTGCTGATCGCAATCGCCAGCAGGATCATGGCGCCGCCCATGGTCGGCGTACCTGCTTTGGAAAGATGCGACTGTGGGCCGTCGTCGCGAACGGCCTGGCCAATCTGCCCTTCGACCAGGCGACGTATCACCCAGGGCCCCAGCCAAAGGCACAGCATCAGCGCGGTGAGCGCGGCGAGAATGACGCGCAGCGTCAAATAATTGAACACCTGAAACGCAGTTTGGAATTGAGCTAAAAAATTCGCCAAGTGAAGTAACATGAACGGCGCTTACCTTGTTTCATCCGCACGCAGCGCAGCAATGACCGTTTCCATGCCTGCACTACGTGACCCTTTCACCAGCAGAGTGGTGTTAGGCGGAAGAGTATTAATAACATGACGCACAAGCGTCTCGTGATCGTCAAAGTGTTGCCCGCGACCAAAGGCACTTGAAGCCGCGCGCGCCGCCTCGCCAAACGTTAATAACGTATCGATGCCTAACGACGCGGCGTAGCGGCCAATCTCTGCATGTAAAGCTTGGGACTCGCTACCCAACTCACCTATTGCCCCGAGTGCACACCAGCGTGGCGCTGGGAAGCTCGCGAGCGCGTCCAAGGCAGCTTTAACCGCCCCTGGATTTGCATTGTAAGTGTCATCCAACAACGTTGCATTGCGTAACCCTGGCACCACGCTTAGCCGCCCCGAAAGCGAGGTTAAACAGCTTAATCCTGTCACGACGTGCTCTGGCGTTACTCCTAGCGCTAGCGCTGCTGCCGATGCGGCCAGGGCATTACTGACATTATGTTTGCCGATAAGCGGCAACTGCACTTCACCCATGATTTGGCCGTGCGCAACAAGCGTGAAAGCATACCGCCCCTGGGGGTCGCAGGAAAGTGCCCTCGCGTGAACGTCCGCATCATCATGTAAGCCATAGCTTACAATTTGCCGAGGGGCAGCACAGGCGGCCCAAAAAGCGTAGTAGCGGTCATCCCTATTAATGACGGCAGTACCATGACCGCTAAGACCCGAGAAAATTTCACTCTTCGCCTGAGCAATTTGGCCCATGCCGCCAAACTCGCCCACATGAGCGCCAGTCACGTTAGTGATAATAGCGACCTGCGGTGCAGTGAGCTGGCTAGTCCAAGCGATCTCGCCTAAATGATTAGCGCCTAGCTCAATAACGCCCGCTTGATGTTCGCTCGATAAGCGCAGCAGGGTTAACGGCGCACCAATATCGTTATTCAAGTTGCCTGCTGTCGCCAGCACGCAACCTAGCGGTGCTAACAGCGCAGCAGTCATTTCTTTTACCGTGGTTTTACCGCTATTACCCGTCACCGCCACCAGCGGCAGGATAAAGCGCTGACGCCAAGCCCGCGCGACCAGCCCAAGTCCTAACCGCGTATCGGCGCACACCAACTGAGGTAGAGCGCTATCCACCTCACGCTCTACCAGGGCTGCTGCGGCCCCTTGCTCTTTGGCATGCTCTACAAACTCATGGCCATCAAAGCGCGGCCCTTTTAGCGCGATAAATAGACAGCCCGGCACAATTTTACGCGTGTCGGTCACTACCGCTGAAATGGGCAAGTTGGCGCTCTCAGCCGAGATATCGCAGCCAAGGGCGGCGGCTACTTCTACCAACGCCCACATTAGGGGGTTCCCCGTGTGGCAAGGGCGTGGAGCACCTGCTCGACATCTTGATAAGGGTGGCGAACTCCGTCTATCTCTTGATAGGTTTCATGACCTTTTCCTGCAACGAGAATCACATCGTCAGGAGCGGCTTGATGAACCGCGTAAAGAATGGCTTGTCGGCGGTCACCTCTATCATCTACTGGCACACTACCAGCAAAGCCTGCGTGGATTTGCTGACGAATCTGCTCGGCAGACTCACTGCGTGGGTTGTCATCGGTGACGACCACGTGATCAGCCAGTTGCTCTGCTACTTTCGCCATTTCAGCGCGCTTCCCTGTATCCCGCTCACCGCCGCAGCCAAACAGGCACCATAGCTTGCCTTGACTGCCCAAATGGGCACGCAAAGCACCCAACGCACTCTGCAGTGCATCTGGCGTGTGGGCATAATCTACCACCACGCTAGGGGCGTTATCACCACCGTAGCAGGCCATGCGCCCCGGCACAGGAGAAAGCACTGCTGCTGCTTCAAAGATCGCATCCAGCGGCTCACCTAATCCGTAAAGTACGGCCATGGCAAGTAGTACATTATCCAGGTTGAAACGCCCCACGAGCCCTAGCCGCAGGACTTTTTCGCCTTCTGGGGTGGCTATCAGCGCCTGCTGCCCAAGGGCATGGGGCTGCCAATCTAAAACGCGCAGCGTCACTGCCTCATCGGTACCTGTCGCTAGTACGCGTACATCGCTATCGCAGCCCGCCAGCATCAACTTAGCGAGAGGATCATCACCATTGACCACCGCAAGAGATAGCTCGGTGCGTCTAAACAGCTTGGCTTTAGCGGCCGCGTAAGCCGCCATACTGCCGTGATAATCCAAATGATCTCGCGTCAGATTGGTGAAGACCGCGACGTTGACATCGACTGCGTCCAAACGCTGCTGATCTAACGCATGAGAAGAGGCTTCAAGCGCAACGCGCTTAACGCCCTGACGCGCTAGCTCACCTAGTGTTGCTTGCAGTGCCAACGGGCCTGGCGTGGTTAGACCGCTCTCAAGCAGCTTACCTGGCCGACCCACGCCCAGCGTCCCAATCACACCCGCTTGGGTGCCTAACTGCTCACTTAGCTCGGCCACATAGTGAGTCACCGAACTTTTGCCGTTCGTTCCCGTAACAGCAATGACCTCCAGACCACGAGGAACATCAAATAGCGCTCGACCTAATTCGCCTAGGCGTAGCGAAAGATGGGGGAGAAATAACACCCGTTCCTCTAGCCCTATGTCGCTATCCTTGGTGTGAGCCAGCACCAGCGAGGCACCCTTGGCCAGCGCTTGTTCGATATATTCGCGTCCATCGCGCTGACTACCAGGCACGGCCACGAACACGTCTCCAGCGGCCAGGGCGCGAGAATCCGTTCTTAAACTGAGCTGCTGAGGCAGGTCAGGCAATGCTGGCAGCTTGGCGCTGGGCCAGACGTGGTGCAACGCTTTCCATAACTGGTCTGGGCATATGGTCATGCCATCTCCTTAAACACTATTCGACCTCGTAGTCAGGCGGCACATCCAGTAGCCGCAACGCATTACCGGTGACACTAGAGAACACCGGCGCTGCCACCGCTCCACCATAAAATTCGCCTGCTTTGGGATGGTCAATCATCACCACCGTCACGATACGCGGGTCCGAAATGGGCGCAATCCCCGCAAAGACACTGCGGTACGCATCGGTGGCGTAGCCTTGCTGGCCCGTTTTACGCACGGTGCCGGTTTTTCCGCCAACGCGATACCCTTCTACACGGGCACGTCGCCCACCTGTATAGGCGCCAACCGAGGTTTCTAAGATTTCTAGTAAGTCGTTGGCAACACTCGGCTCAATGGCCGGGATACCTTGGGGCGGCTCTGACAACCTTAACAGCGAAGGGGGTAAGCGTTCACCATTATTAGCCAACGCAGTATAAGCACTGGCTAGCTGAACGGCCGTTACCGATAAACCATAACCATAAGAGAGAGCTGCTCGCTCACTTCTAGACCACTGAATCCGAGCCGGCAGATTGCCCGTAGACTCCCCTGGGAAGCCTGTTCCGGGGCTTTGCCCCAGACCGAGCTGGTTATACTTCTCCCAAATAGCCGTATCGCTTAGCTGCAGAGCCAAGCGAGACATGCCAATGTTAGAAGATTTTTCAAGAATACCCGCGAGATCCAGTTCACCGTAGTTACGGAAGTCTCGGATCGTAAATTGATCAAGCCTCATCCATCCAGGCGATGTATCTACCACAGCATCACGGCCAACAATACCGCTTTCAAGCACCGCTGCCATGGCTAACGGCTTCATGACCGAACCAGGCTCGAATACATCCACTAGCGCTTGATTACGCAAACCACGAGGATCTAAGCCCGCTCGGTTATTGGGGTTGTAAGACGGCAGATTGGCCATTGCCAGGACTTCACCTGTACGGGCATCCATCATGACCAAAACACCACCATCTGCTTGATGTTCAGCCACTGCAGCGCGCAATTCGCGATATGCCATGTACTGGATACGCTGATCAATCGCCAGGGTCAGCTCTCCGCCTGGCTGCGCTTCACGAATCACGCCCAGCTCTCGCACCAGCCGACCACGCCGGTCTTTGATGACACGACGCTGCCCCGGGTGACCCGCTAGGTAGGGCTGATAAGCGAGCTCTAAGCCCTCCTGACCGACGTCGTCTACGTTGGTGACGCCGAGTATTTGGGCCGCCACCTCTCCAGCCGGGTAGTAGCGCTTGTATTCACGCTGTGGATAGACACCCGGCGTGCGCAGATCGAGGATGCGCTGCGCAGCGTCTGGGGTCATCTGTCGGCGCAAATACATGAATTCGCGGTTACTGTAGCGCGCCACCCGGGACTCGAAGTCATCCAGTGACATCCCCAGCGCCTGCGCCAGCATGACACGCTGGATGGCGTCTGTAGGCAACTCTTGAGGGTTCGCCCAAAGCGTCACGACCGGCGTGGATATTGCCAGTGGCTCGCCGTTACGGTCAGTGATCATTCCGCGGTGAGCAGGAATAGCTTCATGGCGCAGCGTGCGGGCATCACCCTGGCTCTGCAAAAATGGGCGATCAATCACCTGTAGCAGTGTAATTCGCCCAATCAAAATGGCAGAGGCGAGACCAACTGCTAACAAAATAAAGAAAAAGCGCCCACCAGCAAGCGGCGGCGCAATAGGATATTGGCGGGACTTCCCTCCCCGACCTTCACGCTTCATGGCCGAATCACCTCGACATCATTTACGTCAGGAATACGCATCTCTAGCCGTTCCGTGGCAATTTGTTCAATGCGGGCTGGCGTTGCCCAAGCCGCTTCTTCCAACAGCAGTTGGCCCCACTCGGTCTGGAGCTGGTTTTCTTCCTGCTCTAACCGCTGAAGCTCAGCAAACTGTACCCGCGTCATGTGGGTGGTGGTCACTACTGCTAAGCCAGTCAATAAACAGGCAAAAAACAGCACAATCATGGTGATGGGCCACAGGCGAAGGCGCAGTTTAAACGGCCACTCCGCCCTCAGCGTGGAAGCCCAATGCTCTAGCCGCTCAATGCTCATTGTTAGCCTCGCTTACGGGCCGCCCGCATAACGGCACTACGCGCGCGGGGGTTAGCATCCACTTCCTCGTCGCTCGGGCGACTGCCTTTGCCCAATGCTTCAAGGCGACGATTCAACTGATCATCACGAATGGGCACACCCCGTGGCAAGTGGGTGTCACCGCGCACATGATGGCGGATAAACCGCTTCACACGGCGATCTTCCAAGGAGTGAAAGCTGATGACCACTAGATGACCGCCCGGCGCTAGCGCTTCAAGCGCTGCTTCTAAGGCGGCATCTAGTTGATCAAGTTCCCCATTGAGATAAATACGCAGGCCTTGGAAGGCTTTCGTGGCGGGGTGACGGCCTTTTTCCCAGGCGGGGTGGGCAGTTTTCAACACCTCGGCCAAATCGACCGTATGGGTAAAGGGCTTTTCGACGCGACGTTTCACCACGGCATTGGCTAGCCGTTTGGCATAACGCTCTTCACCATAGGTTTTAAAGACGCTGGCGATATCTGCTTCGCTGGCACGCGCCAAAAACTCAGCGGCGCTTTCACCCTGGGTGGGATCCATGCGCATATCTAGCGGGCCGTTGCGCATAAAGCTAAAACCGCGCTCAGGATCATCAAGCTGCGGGGATGAGACGCCCACATCCAGCAAAACACCAGAGAGTTTGCCGTAGAGCCCCTGCTCTTTGGCAAATTCAGCCAAGTGAGCAAATTCACGCTGAGTAATGTGGAAACGGGAGTCTTCTATCTCAGCAGCGGCGGCAATGGCCTGAGGGTCGCGATCCATGGCCAACAAGCGACCCTGCTCGCTTAAGCGCGAAAGAATTAACCGGGAGTGACCGCCACGGCCAAAGGTACCATCTAGGTAGATACCTTCAGAATCATGGACCAGTGCATCTACCGCTCCTTCCAATAAAACGCTGGTATGACGAAAACGGGTGACCTGATCAGCGTCAGCAGAAGGCATGTTACTCTCACACATAATTTGGGAAGGCGTGCTTGGCACGCCTTTCATGGAAATGGGGAGTCGGCCGATAAGCCGGGTTCTGTCGTGGACAGTCATTCCTCTAGGCGCTGCGTCACCGCAGCGCTCAAGCAACCTACCCGGACCCAGCGCGGGCCACGCCGTTGGGTCCCTATTTGGTCTTGCTCCGAGTGGGGTTTACCATGCCACGCACTGTTGCCAGGCGCGCGGTGCGCTCTTACCGCACCCTTTCACCCTTACCGGCCCCGAAAGGCTTAGGCGGTCTACTCTCTGCTGCACTTTCCGTCGGCTTACGCCGCCCAGGCGTTACCTGGCACTCTGCCCTATGGAGCCCGGACTTTCCTCCCCTAGCGGCCCTTGCGAGCACACAAGCGGCGACTGTCTGGCCAACTCCGGCGGCAAGCATACCAGCGCCCTGCGCTCGCCTCAATGCTGACCTTTCATTGCCTGCAACCGGGCGTACCACTCCTGCTTACGGCCACCCAGCATTCTGGCCGCAATCGAAGCCCCCTGTTTGACACCCACCCCCTCTGCCAGCAGGGCAGCTAACAGCTCATTGGCCTCTATCGACTGCTCATCTCCCTGCACCGCCGGAGGGGCACCAGAAATAATTATTACAAACTCACCCCGGCTCTGGTTAGGATCTTCAGCGAGCTGATCACGAAGCGCTGCCGGTGATCCCTGAAGAAATGTTTCAAAGGTTTTGGTCAACTCTCGTGCCAGCACCACCGTGCGCTCAGGCATTTGCTCACATAGCGCCTCAAGCGTATGCACAATGCGGTGGGGCGACTCGTAAAATACCAACGTTTCTTCACGGCTCTGCCACTTCTCCAACGCTTGGCGGCGAGCGCTGGGCTTGGCAGGCAGAAAGCCCCCAAACGTAAAGCGGTCGGTGGGCAGCCCCGCTCCAGAAAGCGCGGTGACCAGCGCGCACGGCCCAGGCAGCGGAACAATGTGGCGCCCTCTGGCGCGTAGTTCCCGCACCAGCACGAAACCGGGATCGCAAATCAGCGGCGTACCGGCATCACTGATCAGTGCAATACTTTCACCAGCTGATAAATAACCATCGAGCGTATCGACCCGCTGGGCTTCATTGTGCTCATGCAGCGATATCATCGGCGTATTCACCCCTAAGTGGGCAAGCAGCCGCGCGCTATGTCGCGTATCTTCCGCCGCAATACGCGATACATCGGCTAATACCCGAGCAGCACGCGGCGTTAAGTCGTCCAAATTCCCAATTGGCGTGGCAACCACGTACAATGTACCCGGATGTTGGTGTGTCATCGTGACTCCCGATTTGTTAATGGTTTGCCCTGACGGTGCGCTATGCTTATGGAAAACCACGCTAACCTGCTGATAGACCGCGACAGCGCAAATGGAAACTAAGGAAGGATACATGAAACAGTCACTTCGTGGCCTGTTGGCCACTGCCTTCATGGCACTTCTCATCACCGGGTGCGCCATGCAACCGCCGAGCGTGGTTGACCGAGTACCCGACCAGGATGCCGGCCGCTTGCTCAGTCAAGCCGAACAGCAAGCCCCAGAGCAGGCCGCTCGCACACGTCTGGAAGCCGCCAATATTTTGGCCCGCCAGGGCCAGCGTGAAAACGCCTTTGATACCGCCAGCAGCATTGATGAAACGCTGCTTAACGACGCCGATCGCGTGCGCTGGGCCATGCTATTTTCAGAGCTTGCTCGCGGGTTAAACGACCCACGCGCCGTGTTGCGCGCAACACAAGTCTTGGACGATGAGCTACCTATGCAGGCAAATCAGCAGCAAACCCTTGCTGAGCGCCAACAGTGGGCACAGCAAACGCTTGATCAGCAGCCGGGGCAAGTTCAAGTCACCTTACCTGAACTTGAGGGCACCGAAATTCGCCGTATTGTGGTTGCACTACCGGAATCTGGCCCGCTAAGCAGCGTTGCCAATACACTTGCCACCGCCATACGCCGCCATAACGAGATTAGTGCTGACGGCGTTCAGTTAAGTTTTATCGATGCTGCCCAGTACTCGCTCGACGAACTGTATAGCCGCGCTCAGCAAATGAATGCCCAGCTAATGATTGGCCCGCTCGATAAGGATCAGGTGTCTCAGCTTGAGCAGCGTGACAGCGTACCCCTGCCTACACTAGCGCTGAACTATGGCAGCGGTGCCAACAACCAAGCACAACGTCTACTGCAGTACGGCTTATCTGCAGAAGGTGAAGCCCGGCAGGCAGCGCGCCGTGCTTATCAGGATGGCCAGCGCCAAATGTCGGTGATGGTGCCGGATAATGACTGGGGCCGCCGAGTTGGTGAAGCCTTCTGGAACGAGTTTCAGCGCCTGGGTGGCGAGGTGACGAATGCAGTGCGCTACAATCCGAGCAGCCCAGTTTCCAACGCTGTGCAAACCGCGCTGAATGTTAGCGGCGAGCGCGCCCGCCTTGGCAACATTGACGCCCTCTTCCTACTAGCGCTTCCCGATTACGCACGCCAGGTGCCGCCCACGCTGGATTATTACTACGCTCCTGACCTGCCCATCTACGCCACCTCGCACCTACATGAAGGCCGGCTGCAAACGCGCTTGGATCAGGATCTGAACGATGTGATGTTCATGGACATTCCCTGGCAAATTCCAGATGCTGCAGTAGGCGGAGAAGAGGTACTACCTTTTTACCCTACCTATCAGCAGTTGCGCGATGAGGCAGATGCCTCGATGTTCCGCTTGATGGCTATGGGTGTTGATGCTTATGAACTTGCTAAACGGATGTCGGACCTGTCCAGCCTAAACGGTTTAAACGGCAGCACTGGGACGTTATCGCTATCAAATGATGGCCGCATCCACCGCGAACTGCCCTGGGCCAAGTTTCAAAATGGCACACCGTCACCCATTTTAATTCCTGGCCTACTGGGTAATGAGCAATAATCCCCAAACTGCCCGTTATCGAGGTGCAGCCATTGAGCGGTTAGCCGCTCAATGGCTGCAGCAGCACGGCCTTCGCCTGGTCACCAACAATCACCATGTAAAAGGCGGAGAGCTTGATCTTGTGATGTATGACCAGGATATTTTGGTCTTTGTCGAGGTCAAACATCGCGCCACAACGCGCCATGGGCACCCCTTGGAAATGGTGAACGCGCAGAAGCGGCGTCGTTTAATTCGTGCGGCATCGCTCTATATTGCGCGACATAACCTCTCTTGCCCCTGCCGCTTTGATATCCTAGCCATTACAGGCACACCGCCCACTCTCGAGTTTCATTGGGAGCAAGCGGCTTTTGACGCTTATTAATACTCTTAACTAGGAAGCCCTGATGGACTTTCAATCCCGTATACTCAGCCATTTCAATGCCAGCATTGATACCAAAACCTATGCCAGCGAAGTACTGCCTCCTTTTATTGAAGTCGCCAGCCAAATGATGGTGCAGTGTCTGGTTAATGAAGGGAAAATTCTTGCGTGTGGTAACGGCGGCAGCGCCGGTGACAGTCAGCATTTTTCTTCTGAGTTACTGAACCGTTTTGAGCGTGAGCGCCCTAGCCTGCCTGCTTTAGCACTAACTACCGACACCTCGACCCTGACATCTATTGCTAATGACTATAGCTATAATGAGGTGTTCTCCAAGCAAATTCGCGCACTGGGCCAGCCAGGCGACGTACTGCTGGCTATTTCAACTAGCGGCAACTCCGCTAACGTTGTACAAGCGATCCAAGCGGCTCACGACCGCGACATGACCGTAGTAGCACTAACCGGGCGTGACGGCGGTAATATGGCCTCTTTACTGGGGCAAGACGACTGCGAGATCCGTGTTCCCGCCACCTCTACCGCACGCATCCAAGAAGTTCATTTACTCGTTATTCACTGCCTTTGTGATTTAATTGACGAACAGCTGTTTGGTGGCGCTGAGTAATAGCGCACGCCTTGCGAATAATTACTGATCAAGGAGTCATCCTCATGGCCCTGCACTTTTCATCCAAAACACTATTGGCTGCCACGCTCTGCGGCGTGATAGCACTAAGCGGTTGCGCCAACAATAGCGCCTCAAACCCCTCTAACTACGGCCAGCGTAGCAATGACGTAGAAGCTGTCGACGCCACGATTGAACGCGAAGTAGAGCGCGCGCTAGCTCGTGCCGATGCCCGCCTAGGCGATGCACGCATTCGCGCCCACAGCTATAACGGAACGCTGCTGCTAGTTGGACAGGTACCAAGCGAAGAGCTGAAAAACATGGCGGGTAACGTTGCATCGAACTTACGCGGCGTGGACAAAGTTCATAATGAGCTTACCGTCGCCGCCAACCTGCCCGCCACCCAGCGGCTAACAGATACGTGGCTGACCACCAATGTCATAAGCTACCTGGCAACGAATGACCGCATTGACTCTTCCAAACTGAAGGTCACCACGGAAAACGCCAGTGTCTATTTAATGGGCATGGTGACTCGGGAAGAGGCAGACCGCATTGTGAATGCAGCCTCCTCCGTAGGTGGCGTGCAACGCATTGTTAAGGTTTTTGACTACCTTGACTAACACCTAGATGCTAGAAAACAGCCTCGCCAAATAGTTGGCGAGGCTGTTTTGTATTTGGCTACCGAGACTGCTATCTGACTGATTACTTCACAACGCGCAGCGTCGGTTTTTTCTTGGGCTTGTCATCGCCAGACGCCTTATCAGACGACTGGCTGGACGCTTGCTCAGAGGCTGGCTCAGTGAGCGTCAGCTCAGGCTTTGCCGATTCTGTGTCAGTGCCTGCTTCTCCAGCTTCATCATCCTGCTCTTCAAACCCAGCAGCATCAAGCTCAGGCTCGTGACCGAACACCATACCCGCACCATTCTCACGGGCGTAGATAGCGATAAGCGCAGGCGTTGGGATCATCACCTGCATAGGCTGGCCACCAAATCGAGCATTAAAACCAATCGCCTGATTTTCCATAAACAGGTCACGCACCGCCGTCGGCGCTACATTGAGCACAATTTGCCCATTCTGAACAAATTGCCTTGGTACTTCCACCCCAGGCTGCGTGGCGTCAACCACGAGGTAGGGCGTTAATTCATTGTCTAACAGCCACTCATAGAGGGCTCGGGCGAGATAGGGACGGCTCGATTTCATAAGACTCCCTCCTCCTAACAAATATGGCCTCTTGCCCACAGAGCTAAGAGGCCGAATGAACTCAAGCGCGCATCTCTTTTTCACGCTCATTCAAAGATTCTTTAAACGCTTCGCGCTCAAATACCCGCGACATGTAACCTAACAGCGGCTTCACTTGCTTCTCGGGCAACTCAATATTCAGCTCAGGTAAACGCCACAGGATCGGTGCCAAACAGCAATCTACCAGCGTAAACTCTTCACTCATGAAGTAAGGCATATCTTCAAAGATGGGCGAAATGCCAATGAGACTTTCACGCAGCTCTTTACGTGCCTTATCGGCCTCTTTCTTACCACCGGTGCGAATCTGCTCTAACATCGGGCACCATTCGCGCTCAATGCGATGCATCCACAGACGGCTTTGAGCACGCGCTACAGGATAGACCGGCAGCAAGGGCGGATGAGGAAAACGCTCATCCAGATATTCCATCATTACCTTGGATTCATAAAGCACCAAGTCACGATCCAGCAGCGTCGGAACGCTGTTGTACGGATTGAGGTCTGCTAACTCTTCAGGCGGCTGCTCCTCAGCGACATCGACGATGTCGACCGCTACTCCTTTTTCAGCCAGAACAATGCGCACTCGATGACTGAAATGATCATCACTACCCGAGTAAAAGATCATTGACGACCGCTTGGCCACAACACCCATGAAAGCATCCTCGCATCAAAACAATTCTCGATAATAACATGCCAGCACCCTCTTATGGGAAGGTAGCCAACGATACATAATCACGCCGCAATCGGGTAGGGGCCGGGGTCACCCCCGGCGCCCTCCCACACCACCGGGCATACGGTTCCGTACCACGGCGGTTCATGAAGAACGACTAAGCCATCTTACCGTATCGAGTACCGAGATCAGACCCAGACGGTCGAACCACTTCCGTGGCAGGGCCTGATTCATGTGCGACGCTCCGGCGTTCCACCAAGGGCCTCGACCATTTCCCGCTGACTTCCAGGCACGTTGCTCGTCCAGACCCAGTGCCAGGAGTTTCCGGCGCCGGGTTTGTGGGCGCTTCCATTGCCGCCAGATCACGCAACGTAGTCGGCGTCGCATCCATT
>NZ_FODB01000036.1 GCF_900110265.1 Vreelandella aquamarina
CGAACGTATGAGTGCCGGCACCTTGCGCTTGAAGCTGATCAAGGTTGGCGCAGTCATCATCCGCAACACCCGCCGAATACGGGTGTTGATGAGTGATAGCTATCCACACAAGAACGATCTCTCAGCACTGGTTCAGCGCTTGGTGCCCCAGTAGATAATCGGGCTCCCCCGGCCCGATACCAATGGGGGAAAGGGGGAGTTGTGCCTGAATGCCGGAAACTGGCTAAATAATCGCCAACTTCGACCATGACCACTCGGATCTGGCACTACCAGGCTTGGTCTGCGAAGGTTGTTGGAGCACTATGAGAAATCCGGGCTAGTGGCCGTACAAGGCCATGACAGGCTACGGCGCAATGCCTTGTGCACATCCTTTATATTGTTCGCCACCAATGGTGAACGTCACGCGAGCAGGATAGGGTTCGCCACTCATATCGTCGAAACAGGCACCTGACTCAATACGTACGCGGAAAAACTGCTCGGCGTTGGCATTCTCGATCACCACCCGGCCCGCGTCGTTATCCATCACGCTGACCATATAAGGCATGGTGGTGGTGTCGCTGCCGTAGTTGGTAGTCCAGGTCATTACTGGCGCATCGTTCGCCAGCTCGATCGTCCAACCCGGCTCGTTGCCGCGGGCTAATAACATCACGCCTGGGTGGCGTGATCGGGTCGCAACCTCCCGGTCAACCCCTTGCTGGCACTGCAATTGCCCACGAGGCGTTTCAATTTGCGCCTGATCGCCGCGGTTCCAGAAGCTGATATCGCCATTTTGATAGCGGGCACCGCTGGCCACCACGGCTTGAGGCAGTCGCCACGCGCCATGTAGCGACCACAGCCGTAACTCTTCACCATTGACGGCCGTGACTAAGTCTTGATTGGCTGGTTGGCAGTTCCAAGCTTGAAAGCGCTCAGCGCTACCGGGAAACAGCACCGAAGGCAACAGTGGTGCACTGCTCTGCACGGTGGTTTTTACCGGCTGCTCCGGGGCGGGCGCACTGGTCGCGCAGCCCGCTAGCAGTAAACCGGCAGCCACCGCCGTGGCGAATCGTAGTGACGTAACATTAGCACTCATTGAATACGCTCCCTGTTAATCCCTCATCGGTAATACCCTTGCGCGCGACTTACTTTTGTTTGAAAGCGCTCAAGTCATGCGGGTCAAACGTGGTGACTTCTTTGGGTAGGCCCAACGCTTCACGCTTCACTTTAACCTGCATTTTTTCCGCTAAACGTTCGGCATCGTCGTCGGTGGTGCGTCCATTTAGCTCGGCAAGCTGGGCCATGCCCTGGTGGTAAAAGGTCAGGATATCCAGCGCTAGGCGATTATCCTCTTCCACCGCGCGGCGCAGCGGCTGTAGGTAGCTGCTAATACGCGACAGGTGATGCTTGAGCTGCCAAACATAGCGCACCTCAGTCATCCATGGGCGCTCTCTTAACGCAGCGAACATAGCGCTGGTGGCGAGCAGGCCCAACAATACGCCCAGAGCGTTCAGCCAGACGCTGCTGCCAAAGGTAGTGGTGAGGAGCATTGAAAACAGCAGGCCAAAAATAATCAGTTGCCCGGCCATCGCCACGCTGATAATGCGGGCTTTGCGCTGGTAAGACGCGGGGTCGTGCTGTTCAAGGGAAAAGGCCATGGCCAACCTCGTGATCAAAAGGAACTCTTATGATACGGGGCTGGCCGGGGCAGTCAACGCGCTAGGTCAGTCGTTCCGCGGCGGTTTTCAGCAAGCGCTCAGTGGTCTCCCAGCTGACGCAGGCATCAGTGACCGAGACGCCGTAGCGTAGCGCACTGGGCGTCAACGCTTGTTTGCCTTCGTACAAATGGCTCTCTAGCATCAGTGCCACCAAATTTGCGTCACCCGCTTGACGCTGGGCTAATACATCCAGCATCACTTCGCTTTGGCGGCGGTGATCTTTGCGGGCATTGGCGTGGCTGCAGTCCACCATCAAACGCGGATTCTGGCCTGCTTCGCGCAGTGTATTAACTGCGCTGCGTACATGGTGGGCTTGGTAGTTGGGCTCGCCGTGGCCGCCGCGTAGCACCACGTGGGTGTGCGGGTTGCCTGCGGTCTCCTGCATGATAGGGCGACCCTGGCGATCCATGGCAAAACGCTGATGGGAGTGGGCGGCAGCCTGCATAGCATCAATGGCCACCTGCACATCGCCGCTGGTGGCATTTTTGAAGCCTACGGCGGCGCTGAGGTCGCTGGCCAGCTCACGGTGCAGCTGGGATTCCGTCGTACGTGCCCCAATCGCTACCCAGCTCAGCAGGTCATCCAGGTACGGGGCTAACATGGGCTGTAACAGCTCGGTGGCCACCGGCAGGCCGCGGGAGGCGACGGCGTGCATAAGCTCACGGGAAAGGGCGATACCGCGCGGCATGTCGCCGCTGCCATCAAGATCAGGGTCGTAAGCCAGCCCCTTCCAACCGACCGTGGTGCGCGGCTTTTCAACGTACACTCGCATCACTGGCAAAATCTGCTCGCTGACCTCATCGCTAAGCGCTGCTAGCCGATCCGCATACTCCAAGGCAGCATCCGGGTCGTGGATGGAGCACGGACCCACTACGACCAGCAGACGGTTATCTTGACCACTGAGAATGCGCTGTACCGCTTGGCGCTGCTGGTCGATTTGTGCACTCAGCGTGCTATTCACCACCACACGCTGGCGTAGCTCAGCGGGTAGCGGCAGCGCCGTCGCAGACATAAGCGTGGAAGCCTGGGCAGTAGAGGAACAAGCGGTGTTGATTGGGGTGTTGATTGGGGCATTCATAGGGTTAACTCTCCGAATTCGTATGACATAACGCGTGACATCGCATCATCAACTTGCCACCCAGGTGGGCACGATCGGAGGTGGCAGCTTGCACCGAACGCGCGTCGCTAAATCGCCAGCCATAGCCATAACCGAGATAACGGATGGCGTTGGGGCTAGCAATTGAGTGGGCGCGATAAGACATGGTGCAGCTCCTTAATAATCTACCTATGAAAAAATGAGGGTTAATAAAACGAAAGAAGCCTCGGTGGGATTACCCACCGAGGCTTCTTTGCATGCGGCAGGCAACCGGGGCGGTGTGCCTATTGGCGCGACGCTAGACGTCGGCCAGGGGCACACCGTGGCTAAACCAATACGCTGCATAGTTAAAGCTATAGGAAGTACCCACCTTCGCCCAGGCCTCAACCACCGTTTCCGGTTTGGTGTGAGTGCGCTGTAAAGGCTTGCCATGTGGCATGGTTACTTCCTCAATATGACGTGTGTACTACATGACGTGTGTACTACGTAATGACCTAATCCTGCCTGCCTGCGCGCTAAATGGCAACAAGCAATTACCGCGAGCGTTCAATTTCCTAGCGACGAGTATTAGCTGCTAAACGCCTGAATCCAGCCAATGGTAGCAGGCAATGCGCTCATACCTACCAATACCACGATGCCCAGAATAATCGACAGAATGCCGGAATCGTCTTTAAAATTATCGTCGTGATGGCCCATGAAAGCCTCCTAGTGATCAGTAGTATCTACGGTGTATGCCGTACGCCAGAAAGTGACCCACTATTTTAGTGAGGGCGGGGTGCGTAGGCAAATACATCCGAGAACATACGTTCATTGCCCACGCCCAAACGCTCCAGCACGTCCACACAGGCATATACCATGCCCGGTGAGCCTGAGAGGTAAATATCGCAGTCGCTAGGCGTGACCGGTGCATTCGACAGCTCGCTTTCTAACACCAAATCAACGCGCCCCTGATGGTGGGCAATGCGCTCGCCCGACGCCAGCGGCTCGGTCAGCGGGAATTCAGTGACCGCATGAAACGCAACGTTTTCATACTGCTGCGCCCATTCGCAGGCAAGGTCTTCCGCATACAAATCGCGGTGCTCACGGTTCGCCCACCATAATGAAATGGGCCGTGTGGGCTGGTCACGAAGCGCAGCTTCGACGATGGCCTTCATTTGGGCAAAACCGGTCCCCGCGGCAATCAACAGCAGCGGGCGCTCACTTTGCGTATCCAGCACGCAATCACCGCTGGGCAGGCGCACCGTTAGCTGGTTGGCGACCTGCAACAGTTGGCGCAGCCGCTGAGAGTTATCACGCTCGGGCCAGTGCTGAATTTGCAGCTCCAGCGTGCCATCGCCACGATCACAGCTAGCAATCGAGAAAGGCACCCATGTGGCCTCGTCTAGCATTAGCTCAAGATACTGACCAGGGGCGTGCTGCATTGCTTCAGCGCGACCGGCAAGCGTGACTTTAAATACGTCAGGGTTAAGATCCTCGACGGCGGTGACTTGGCAGGTTAGCGTTTTACACGTTAACGTCCTAGCGCTCATGAAAGCCTCTTTATGGAAAATCGTTCGACCCAGACGGCCGATTAACCGTGGCGCGGTGTGGGTAGCGGAATATCAATGCCCAGCTCATCCCAACGCTCGTCAACGCGGGCTTTCACCGTCTCATCCATCACGATGGGAGTGCCCCACTCCCGGTCGGTTTCGCCGGGCCACTTATTCGTTGCATCCAGCCCCATCTTGGAGCCAAGTCCGGATACCGGTGAGGCGAAGTCGAGGTAGTCGATAGGCGTGTTTTCCACCATCACCGTGTCGCGGGCGGGATCCATGCGCGTGGTAATCGCCCACATCACGTCTTCCCAGTTACGCGCATCCACGTCATCATCCAGCACGATGACGAACTTGGTGTACATAAACTGGCGCAGGAAGCTCCAAACCCCCATCATCACGCGCTTCGCGTGGCCGGGGTACTGCTTCTTCATCGTCACAACCGCCATACGATAGGAGCAGCCTTCTGGCGGTAGATAGAAGTCGACGATCTCGGGGAACTGCTTGCATAGAATGGGCACGAACACTTCGTTAAGCGCTACACCTAAAATGGCGGGCTCATCGGGTGGACGACCAGTATAGGTAGAGTGATAAATGGCATCGCGGCGCATGGTCATCCGCGTCACGGTAAACACAGGGAAATGATCCACTTCGTTATAGTAACCGGTATGGTCACCAAACGGCCCTTCCGGTGCCATATCGTCCGGATAAATAAAGCCTTCCAGAATAATTTCGCTGGAGGCGGGGACTTCCAGGTCTGCGTGACCGCACTTCACCAGCTCGGTACGCGAACCGCGCAGCAGGCCAGCAAAGGCGTATTCTGAGAGCGAATCGGGCACCGGCGTGACCGCGCCTAATATAGTCGCCGGGTCAGCGCCTAGCGCCACGGCGACAGGAAAGGGCTCACCGGGATGGGCTTTTTGAAACTCAAGAAAGTCCAGCGCCCCGCCACGGTGGGAGAGCCAGCGCATAATCAGGCGATTCTTGGCGATTTTCTGCTGGCGATAAATCCCCAGGTTCTGGCGCTTTTTATGCGGGCCTTTGGTGATGACCAGCGGCCAAGTGACAAGCGGTGCCGCATCGCCGGGCCAGCAGTGCTGAATCGGCAGGCGGCCGAGGTCCACTTCATCGCCTTCGTAAACGACTTCCTGCACAGGAGCTCGCTTAACGCTTTTAGGCCCCATACTGAGTACCTGCTTAAAGATCGGCAGCTTATCCCAGGCATCTTTCAGGCCTTTGGGCGGATCTGGCTCTTTCAAAAACGCCAGCAGCTTACCCACTTCACGCAGCGCCTCTACTGAATCCTGGCCCATACCCAGCGCTACCCGTTTCGGGGTGCCGAATAGGTTGCCCAGTAACGGCATATCGTGGCCCTTTACATTTTCAAACAGCAGTGCAGGGCCACCGGCTCGCAGCGTACGGTCACAGATTTCAGTAATTTCTAGGTAGGGATCAACTTCCGCTTTAACTCGCTTTAGCTCACCCTGGGCTTCAAGCGCCGCAATAAAATCGCGCAAGTCGTTATACTTCAAAGCACTCTCCTCAACCCGGCTGTCAGACGCTGCTCTTGCAAACGCATGGCAGTAGATGCAGCGCCTTAACGACGCTTCATCGCTTCAAAGAATTCCAGATTGGTCTTGGTATCTTTCAGACGATCAATCAGGAACTCGGTCGCTGCGGTATCTTCCATCGGGTTAAGCAGCTTGCGTAGAATCCACATGCGCTGCATTTCTTCTTCAGAGGCCAGCAGGTCTTCACGACGAGTGCCGCTGCGACGAATGTTGATCGCGGGGAAGACGCGTTTTTCAGCCAGCTTGCGGTCAAGGTGCGCTTCCATGTTACCGGTGCCCTTGAACTCTTCGAAGATGACTTCGTCCATTTTCGAACCAGTATCGACCAGCGCGGTGGCAAT
Organism: Vreelandella aquamarina; assembly: GCF_900110265.1. GTDB lineage: Bacteria > Pseudomonadota > Gammaproteobacteria > Pseudomonadales > Halomonadaceae > Vreelandella > Vreelandella aquamarina. The sequence continues at coordinate 6,235 of NZ_FODB01000036.1, forward strand.
AATCGTCAGGCTGCCGCCCTCTTCGATATTACGCGCGGCACCAAAGAAGCGTTTCGGCTTCTCAAGCGCGTGGGCATCCACACCACCAGTAAGCACCTTGCCAGAGCTAGGCACCACGGTGTTGTAGGCCCGCGCCAGACGGGTAATGGAGTCGAGCAGAATCACCACGTCTTTTTTGTGCTCAACCAAGCGCTTGGCTTTCTCGATGACCATTTCGGCCACCTGAACGTGGCGGGCGGGCGGCTCGTCGAAGGTAGAGGCGACCACTTCACCGCGTACGGTGCGGGACATCTCGGTGACTTCCTCCGGGCGCTCATCGATCAGCAGTACGATCAGATGACACTCGGGGTTGTTCCGCGTGATCGACGTCGCGATGTTCTGCAGCATCAGCGTCTTACCCGCTTTCGGCGGAGACACCAGCAGTCCACGCTGGCCTTTACCGATCGGTGAAGTCAGATCAATGATCCGAGCAGTGAGGTCTTCAGTAGACCCGTTGCCGATCTCCATGCGCAGACGCTCGGTGGGAAACAGCGGCGTCAGGTTCTCGAAGAGAATCTTATGCTTGGCGTTTTCCGGGCGGTCAAAGTTGATCTGGCTAACTTTGAGCAGGGCAAAGTAGCGCTCGCCCTCTTTGGGCGGGCGGATTTTGCCGGAAATGGAGTCGCCTTTGCGCAGATTGAAACGACGAATCTGTGAGGGCGATACGTAGATATCGTCCGGCCCAGCGAGGTACGAGCTGTCGGCGCTACGCAGGAAGCCGAAGCCATCCTGAAGAATTTCCAGCACACCGTCGCCATAGATATCCTCGCCGCTTTTGGCGTGTTTCTTGAGGATGGCGAAAATGATGTCCTGCTTGCGCGAACGGGCTAAGTTGTCGATACCCATTTCGCGGGCGATATCGAGCAGCTCGGGAACGGTTTTTTGCTTGAGTTCAGTGAGATTCATCGGTGTGTTAGAAAATTGCTCATGAAAGCTAGGCGCTAGGCGCCGGGAATAAGACAGGAGGCTTGGCCTAAATATAGGGCTAAGCGCCGAGTGATGCGTTCAGAACCCCATCTAGGCACACGCTCGAGTGGTGAAAGCTGGGCAGTCGCTGTAACAATGCCTAAAGCATAACAATGACATCAATGACTGCTTGGCGTGAGGGTGCAAACAAACTAGTTAATCTGATTGGCACAGAAAAATGCTGTTTCAGCGGGTTATCTGACGACTTGGACATCTGGCTGATGCCATCTGGATACGTACTGCTCGGGGCGCCCGAGTCAGTGCGCTTGTTAGACGAACAAGCCAACTCGGATCAAGCCAGTAGCTCGATGGTAGTCAAGGCCCGCGACAAACGCAAGCCTTTGGCAATTGACAATAGTTAGAGGTCACCGCAACCTTGGCATAGCCAATTTGAAGGATAGCTCATGCCCAAGGACATTTCGCTCCCCATCGCCGCACCCAATGCCGAATTTGAGAGCGGTGAACCGCAGCGCCTAGCCGCCATTGACCTTGGCTCCAATAGCTTTCACCTACTGGTTGCTAACTACCAAAATGAACGTTTACAAGTAGTGGCACGACTAGGTGAAAAGGTCCAACTGGCGGCAGGACTTGACGAGAACGGTTACCTCAGTGAAGCCGCTATGCAGCGCGCCCTGGATTGCCTAGGCCGTTTTGCGCCGTTTTTAACCGATATCGAAGGCCCTAACCTTCGTATTGTGGGCACCAATGCTCTGCGTGACGCCCACAACAGCCAAACCTTTATCGAGCGCGCCGAAGCCCAGCTTGGCCACGCCATCGAGATTATTGCCGGGCGCGAAGAAGCCCGCCTAATTTATTTGGGTGCCGCCCACGCCCTGGCCGAAAGCGGCCGCCGCTTGATTGTCGATATTGGCGGCGGCTCTACCGAGTTTATTATCGGTGAAGCCTTTGAGCCCAAAGCGCTGGAAAGCCTGCGCATGGGCTGTGTCACGTTTACCGGACGCTTTTTTGCCGATGGCGAACTTACCGAAAAGCGCATGCGCCGCGCCGAGCTGGCAGCGCTTTCAGAGCTGGCCAACATCCAGCGCCCTTACCAGCGCTTAGGATGGGATGATCCGGTAGGCTCCAGCGGCACGATTAAGGCCGCTGCCAGCGTGCTGCACGCTTACGGCGACACGCCCCAAGAGGGGGTGATTACCCGCAGCGGCTTGAAAAAACTGCGCGAGCGCCTGTTGAAATGCAAACATCTGGAAAAGGTCGAGCTGGACGGCCTCAAACCCGATAGGGCTCGGGTATTTCCGGCGGGCATTGCCATTTTGAGCGCCATTTTTGAAGCCTTCGACCTTCACCAAATGCGCTTTGCCGACGGCGCACTGCGTGAAGGCGTGCTCTATGACATGGCGGGGCGTAACAGCGCCGAAGATACCCGCTCCAAAACCCTCGACATGCTCAAGCGAGTGTATGACGTAGATACCCGGCAAGCAGAAAATGTGGCGGAAACCGCCAAGCACTTGTTTGCCGTAGCGAAGCAGCCGTGGGGCTTAACCGCCGAACAGGGCCACTATTTGAGCTGGGCAAGCCATGTGCATGAAATTGGGCTAGCCATCTCCCATAGCCAGTTCCACCGCCACGGCGCGTATCTATTAGAGCATTCGGACCTAGCCGGGTTTTCTCGCCCCGAGCAGCGCTTGTTGGCGTTTTTAGTGCGTGCTCACCGGCGTAAATTCCCGCTTAAGGAGTGGCAAGCGCTGCCTGCCTCACAGCAGCCAAGCGCGGCTAAGCTTGCCCGCTTGCTACGCCTCGCCGTGCTGATTAATCATTCGCGGCCTGAAGGCGCGCCCATGCCACCCAAAATTGCTGCTGACAGCAATGGCGACGCGCTCACCATTACGCTGCCCCCCAGCGATGAACCCACGCTGCTCAGCACCGATTTAGAGCAGGAACAGACGTTCATGGCCAACGCCGGGTTTTCGTTCAACCTGAATACGCCCTCCTAACCCTCGCGATGAAACGTCGCCCCTTCCGCCTGCCACAGAACGTAGGCAGGCGGTTGGAGCACGCCCAGACAGCGCTCTCCGGCCATCACAACAATCAGCCGCTCCCGCTCCCAGGGCGGAAGCGCCCGTTCTTGCAGCAAGCGTTTGAGGTCGCGTCGGCCACGCCCAGGCAATACGAGCACTTCCCCGCCCTGCCGCCAGCGCAGCATGAACGATTCTGCTAAGTAGGCGTCGCATTCCAGACGAAGCTGTAGCGGCCCAAGAGGAGTACTCACCCCTGGCTCTCCGCTCCAAGGCGCTTGCCAATCCGGCAACGCAGCCAACGGCGTCATAAGATAAAGCCTGCGCCGCCACACCCGGGCCTGGGCTCCGGGCCACTCTACTAGCACCTGGGCATCCTGGGCGGCGGTAAGCTGGCCGAGCAGGATGGCCAGACGCGCCTGTGGAGGCGTGGGCAGCCTTAGCTGCTGACACAGCGTACGAACGAGCAGCCGCTGACGGGGTAACGGCAATGCGGCCAATGCTGACGCATCGAGACAGCCCGTTCCCAACGTAAGCACGGCCAACTCCTCGGCGGCGTAGCTGGCAAGGAGCGTGTCGGCCTCACCGGCCAAGCCAGCGCTCTTGGCCAACGAACGTACCGCACCAGGCCAGCGCTGAGTCAGCATTGGCAGCACTTCGTGGCGCAAACGGTTGCGATCAAATTCAATATCGCGATTGGTGGGGTCTTCACACCAAGTCAGTGCCATAGCGTGGGCCGTATCAGCCAGAGTTTGGCGGCTGATGCTGAGCCAAGGGCGCACAAGCGTAATGCCTTGCCACTCCCGTTGATATGGCATGCCCGCCAACCCACGAATACCGCTCCCCCGCAGCGCTGCCAGCAAGAGGGTTTCCGCTTGATCATCCTGATGCTGACCAAGCCATAGCGCGTCACCCGGCTTCACATGCTGCGCAAAGGCCGCGTAGCGAGCGCGCCTAGCAGCACCCTCTACCCCTTCGCCTCGCGATTCAATCGCCACACGCTCAACCGTTAGCGGCACGCCAAGGCGCTGACACAGCTGTTGGCAGTGGGTTTCAAAGTCGGCCGCCGCCGCCTGTAGGCCGTGATTAACATGTAGGGCGCGTAGCACTTGGCCGCTGTCTTGGCAGGCCTCCGCGGCTAGCATCAGCAGCAGCGACGAGTCCAAGCCACCGGAGAGCGCGACCCAAACGCAACGCCCCGGCGGGGTTTCCGCCAGGGCGTCGTGAAGCAAGCGTAAAAGCCGTTTAGGCGGCTGGGGCGCCATAGCTCATCAGGCGCTCATAGCGGCGCTCAAGCAGGGCATCAATATCCAGCGCTTGCAGGCGCTCAAGGCTGGCAGAGAGCGCGTCTTTAACCCGCGCTGCGGTGTCTATCGGGTGACGATGGGCGCCGCCCAACGGCTCTTTGATCAGCGAATCTACAAATCCCAGCTCTTTTAAGCGCTCGGCGGTGATTCCCATGGCCTGGGCCGCATCGGGGGCTTTTTCGGCGCTCTTCCACAGAATGGAGGCGCAGCCTTCTGGGGAGATGACCGAGTAGGTAGAGTACTGCAGCATGTGCAGCTCATCGCACACGCCAATCGCCAGGGCTCCGCCGGAGCCGCCTTCGCCCACCACGGTGGAAATAATCGGCGTCTTCAGGCGCGACATCACCGCCAGGTTATAGGCAATCGCTTCCGACTGACCACGCTCTTCCGCGTCGATACCGGGATACGCGCCGGGCGTATCGATAAACGTCAGAATGGGCATTTTAAAGCGCTCAGCCATTTCCATTAAGCGGCACGCTTTGCGGTAGCCTTCCGGGCGCGGCATACCAAAGTTACGGCGCACCTTCTCTTTAACATCACGGCCTTTTTGATGGCCAATGACCATCACCGGCGCATCGTTTAAGCGGGCAATGCCGCCGACGAGGGCAGCGTCATCCGCAAATTTTCGGTCACCGTGCAGCTCATCGAAATCGGTAAAAATATGTTCTAAATAATCCAGCGTATAGGGGCGCTGGGGGTGCCGCGATAGCTGGGAAACCTGCCAAGGGGTCAAATCTTTGAAGATTGATTCCGTTAACTTGCGGCTCTTCTCCTCCAGCCGTGAAATCTCATCTGAGAGGTTCACCTGGCTGTCGGAGCTCACCAAACGCAGCTCCTCAATTTTTGCCTGGAGTTCGGCAACGGGCTGTTCAAAATCGAGATAGTTAGGATTCATCGGCTCTGCCTGTAAGCTGCCTATAAAAAAATAAGCCTTGTCGAAACGAGCATATTGGGCGCCATTATCGCACCCTGACCCTGCCACGCAAGGCAATGCCCGCTCAATTCCGTACGAGCGCCCTGGGGCGCTCGTACGCTAGGTGATTAACGGTAGCGTAACTGGACGCCTACCTGCCCTTGCACATCGCGCAGCGCAAGCAGCAGATCATCGCTAGGCGCGACTTTCCACTCCTCCGCCAGTTCCAGCCAAGCGACAGCATCGGGGTGGCGATATTGAAGTCGCACGGGTAGGCCGGTGTTATCCCGGTAGGGTGTCAAGCTATCCCGCAAGCTTTCGACCAGCCGGCCGTTAATCTGCCCAGCGTCCAATGCCAGCTCAACGGCTTGGCCGTAGCGCACCCGCGCGGTCACCATCGGCGTCACGTCTTTGCCGCGCAGGCGCAGCCCGCCGGAGAAGTCGTCGCTGGAGACTTCGCCCTCCACGATAATGACTTGGTCTGACTCAATTTGGCCGCGTAGCTGCTCAAAGAGTTCACCAAACAGCGATGCCTCAATGCGCCCAGTGCGATCATCCAGGGTGATAAACGCCATGGTGTCGCCCCGCTTGGACTTCATGGTACGCATGGCGACCACTAAGCCTGCCACCCGCTGCGGCTCCCGAGAGGGCTTTAAGTCACTAATACGCGTGGAGACAAAGCGCTTGAGTTCGCGCTCATATTCATCAATGGGGTGCCCGGTCAAGTAGAGCCCCAGAGTGTCTTTTTCACCAGAGAGTCGCTCACGGTCCGTCCATTCGCGCACATGACGATACTCGGCGTAGACATCGCTGGCCTCTTCTTCGGCAACGAAGGCATCACCAAACATGTCCATCATGCCCAGGTTCTGGTTGGCGTGATTTTGTGCAGCGGCCTTCAGCGCATCTTCCATCGCCGCGAACAGCACCGCCCGATTGGGCCCCAGGTTATCCAACGCGCCAGAGCGTATCAGCGCTTCCAGGGTACGTTTGTTCATCCGTTTCGGATCGATGCGGCGGCAGAAGTCGAACAGATCGTTGAACGGCCCGCCCGCGTTTCGCGCTTCCACAATCGCGCCAATCGGGCCTTCCCCGACGCCACGTATCGCGCCCAAGCCGTACACCACCCGCCCTTCGGTATCCACGGTGAACTTGTAGCCACCGACGTTGACATCCGGTGGCGTCACCGTCAGCTTCAAGTGACGACACTCTTCGATCAGCGGCACCACCTTGTCCAGGTTGTCCATCTCGGTGGACATCACCGCCGCCATGAACGGGCCTGGGTAGTGGGCCTTCAGCCATGCGGTTTGGTAAGACACCAGCGCGTAGGCCGCCGAGTGCGACTTGTTGAAACCGTAACCGGCAAACTTCTCCACCAAGTCGAAGATATTGCCCGCCAAGTCTTTGTCGATGCCGTTGGCGGCACACCCTTCCATGAAACCGGAGCGCTGCTTGGCCATCTCTTCGGGCTTTTTCTTACCCATGGCACGGCGCAGCATGTCGGCCTGCCCTAGGGTGTACCCCGCCATCACCTGGGCGATCTGCATGACCTGCTCTTGGTAGAGAATGATGCCGTAGGTAGGCGTCAACACCGGTTTCAACAGGTCGTGCTGATAATCCGGGTGTGGATAAGAGACTTCCGCCCGGCCATGTTTGCGGTTGATGAAGTCATCCACCATGCCCGACTGCAATGGACCGGGGCGGAACAGTGCTACCAAGGCGATCATATCGTCCAGGGAGTCGGGCAGCAGGCGCTTGATTAGCTCCTTCATGCCGCGGGATTCGAGCTGGAACACCGCCGTGGTTTCTGCCCGCTTGAGCATCTCGAAGGTTTTGCCGTCGTCCAGGGGGATGGCGTCGATATTGAGCGGGCCCTGGCCGGCGGCGTCGCGCACCTTATCCACCATCTCCAGCGCCCAGTCGATGATGGTCAGCGTCCGCAGGCCCAGGAAGTCGAACTTCACCAGCCCGGCGTCCTCGATGTCGTTTTTATCGAACTGCACCACCAAGCCCGAGCCATCTTCGTCGCACAGCAGTGGCGAAAAATCGGTGAGCTTGGTGGGGGCAATGACCACGCCGCCTGCGTGTTTACCGGTGCCCCGGGTGGTGCCTTCGAGCTTCAGGGCCATTTCCCAAATCTCTTCGGCCTCTTCGTCGTTGCCAATAAACTCTTTGAGCGCGGGTTCTTGCTCAATCGCCTTGGCTAGCGTCATGCCCACTTCAAAAGGAATGAGTTTGGAGAGCTTGTCGCCCAGCGAATAGGGTTTGCCCTGGGCACGGGCCACGTCGCGCACCACCGCTTTGGCGGCCATGGTGCCGAAGGTGACGATCTGAGAAACCGCGTTGCGGCCATAGCGGTCGGCTACGTACTCGATGACCTTGTCACGCTTCTCCATGCAGAAATCGACGTCAAAGTCGGGCATCGAGACACGCTCAGGGTTAAGAAAGCGCTCGAACAGCAGATCGTAGCCGATGGGGTCGAGGTCGGTGATCTTCTGCGCGTAGGCCACTAGTGAACCGGCACCGGAGCCACGCCCCGGCCCCACCGGTACGTTGTTGTCCTTGGCCCACTGGATAAAGTCCATCACGATCAGGAAGTAGCCGGGGAAGCCCATCTGAATGATGACGTTGAGCTCAAACTCCAGCCGGTCGCGGTAGCGCTGATCAATCTCGCGGAACGCCTCGCTATCGCGCGGATACTGCTCGGCGGGGAACAGAAAATCGAGCCGCTCCGTTAGGCCATCGTGGGAGACCTTGCGGAAGAATTCATCCTGGGTCATGCCCTCGGGGATGCCGAACTCCGGCAGGAATATCTCTCCCAGGCGCACATCGACGCTGCAGCGCTCGGCGATCATCACGCTGTTTTCCAGCGCCTCGGGGATATCGGCAAACAGCGCCGCCATCTCGTCGGGGCTTTTGAGGTACTGCTCTTCGGTATAGCGGCGTTCGCGGCGCGGGTCGTCCAGGGCTTTACCCTCACCAATGGCGACGCGGGTTTCGTGGGCCCAGAAGTCTTCCCGTTCCAGAAAGCGCACATCGTTGGTGGCGACAACCGGCGTGCCGGTCTCGATCGCCAACTGAACGCTAGCGTGTACGCAGGCCTCTTCCAGAGGGCGGCCGGTGCGGATGAGCTCCAGGTAGAAGCGGTCGGGAAACGCCTGCTGCCACTCTTCCAGCAGCTGGCGCGCTTCCCGCTCGTGCTCGGAGAGCAAGTGGCGGCCAATCTCGCCTTCGCGCCCGCCCGACAGGGCAATCAGACCTTCGCTCTGCGCCAATACCCACTGCTTATCAAGAATCGCCCGCCCCTGGCGCTGCCCATCGGTCCAGCCTTTGGAGATCAGCTCGGTGAGATTGCGGTAACCCACATCGTTCATCGCCAGCAGCGTAATGCGGTACGGGTGGGCTTCGTCGTGGGGGTTCGCCAGCCAGAGATCGCTGCCGATGATCGGCTTCAACCCGGCGCCCTGGGCGGCTTTGTAGAATTTGACCAAACCAAACAGGTTGGCTTCGTCGGTGAGCGCCAGCGCCGGCATCCCGCGCTCAGCGGTCGTGCTGACCAGTGACTTGAGTTTGACCAAGCCATCGACCAGAGAGTATTCACTGTGCAAACGAAGATGAACGAACGGAACCGTCATGGGACTCTCAGCATAAAACGCTAAATAAAATAAATAGAACGGCTACAGCAGCGCTAACTGGCGCTGTACCGGCGCGAAGCTTTTGCGGTGCTCTGCCAGCGGCCCGTGGGCTTCCAGCGCTGCCAGGTGCTCTTTGGTGGGGTAGCCCTTGTGCCGCGCAAACCCGTATTCAGGATAGCGCAGATCCAGCTCGGCCATTTGCGCATCCCGCGCTACTTTGGCCAAAATAGACGCAGCGGCAATGGCCGGATGGCGGGCATCGCCCTTCACTACGGCCTGACCCGGCAGCGCGTGCCCCGGCAGCCGGTTACCATCCACCAGCAGATACTCCGCCTGGGGAGCTAACGCGTCCACTGCACGACGCATGGCCAGATGCGTCGCGTGATAGATATTGAGCGAGTCGACCTCCTCTGCGCTCGCTTCCGCTACTGCAAAGGCCAGCGCACGCTCGCGAATCAGCACATCCAGCGACTCACGCCTGCGAGCGGTGAGCTTCTTGGAGTCGGTTAAACCGTCGATGGGGGCCTTGAGGTCAAGAATCACAGCGGCAGCCACCACACTACCCACCAGCGGCCCACGCCCAACCTCATCGACCCCGGCCAAGAAGTCACCGGTATACTCCACGACTAGCGGTGGAAAGTCCGCTGGTTTAACCGCCATCAGGTTTAGCCTCCAGCAGCTCGCCTGCTACCAGGGCGGTAATGGCCTGCGCGGCACGCTCGCTGGCATTACGCTGCAGCGTTGCATGCATTGCGGCAAAGCGCGCCTCCAGGCCGTGACGCATCTCGGCATCGCTAAGTAGCTGGCCTATTTGCTCGGCAATCGCCTCCGGCGTGGCCGCGTGCTGAATCAGCTCAGGCACCACGCTCTCCTGGGCAATCAAATTGGGTAGTGAGATCCACTGGGTTTTCACCAGCCGTTTGGCGAGCCAATGGGTCGCGGGCGCCATTTTGTACGCCACCAGCATGGCGCGATGGCAGAGCATGGCCTCTAGCGCTGCCGTACCGGAGGTCAGCAGTACCGCATCGCTGGCGACCATCGCCTCGCGGGCTTGGCCCTCCAGCAGCGTGACCCGCTGGGCCAACGTGGGATAGCCTGCCAGCAGCTCGCGCAGCTCTTGATGGCGCTGAGCGGTTGCCGCGGGTACCACCACCTGTAAGCCCACGTGGCGCTGGCACAGCAGCGTGACTGCGTCCAAAAAAGTGGTGCCCATAAAGCGAATTTCGTTACCCCGGGAACCGGGTAGCAGCGCTAGTACCGGCGCGTTTGAGGCTAAGCCCAGCTCACGGCGAGCCGCGTTACGATCATTCTCCAGCGGCAGCTCGTCGGCCAACGGATGGCCTACGAAGGCCACGGGAACGTGGTGGCGATGATAGAAGTCCGCCTCGAAGGGCAGCAGCGTGAGCATGGCATCCACGGCGTTGGCGATCTTCTTCACCCGCCCCTGCCGCCACGCCCATACCGAGGGGCTCACGTAGTGGGCCGTCGTGACGCCAGCGGCACGCAGCTGCTTCTCCAGCCCAATGTTGAAGTCCGGGGCATCGATACCGATCATGACGTCCGGCTGCCAAGCCAGCGCCTCTTCACGCAGGGTACGGCGCACACGGATGAGTTCGGGCAGGTGCTTGAGTACCTCGACCAAGCCCATCACCGAGAGGGTTTCCAGAGGGAAGCGGCTAACCAGCCCCTGGGCTTCCATGCGGGGGCCACCCATACCGCGAAACTCCACCTGGGGATGCCGGGCGCGCAGCGCCTGCATCAGTCCCGCACCGAGGATATCGCCGGAGAGTTCGCCTGCCACAAGGTATACGCGCTGCAGTGTCATAGTGACGGGAGAGCCGGTTAGATGAGTATTAGCGAACGATACCGCGTGTTGAACGCTCGATGGAGTCAGCGAACAGGGCCACTTCAGGCAAATCAAAGCGATTACGCATTTCGCTCACTGCCTGCTCGACGGTTAAGCCTTGACGATAAACCAGCTTGTAGGCTGTGCTGAGTGCAGCAATCGCTTCGCGGCTAAACCCTCGGCGCTTCAACCCCACGAGGTTCAGTCCGCGCGCTTCTGCCGGGTTGCCGTTAATCATCACATAGGCAGGAGTGTCTTTAGTGATAATCGAACCGCCGCCCGCCATGGCGTGATCGCCAAAGTGACAGAACTGATGCACTGCCGCCAGGCCGCCCAAAATAGCGTGATCACCGAGGGTGACATGGCCTGCCAGCGTGACTTGGTTCGCTAAAATGCAGTCATTGCCAATCACACAGTCATGCCCTACATGCACGTAGGCCATAAACAGATTACGTGAACCGATGGTGGTTTCGCTGCGATCCTGAACAGTGCCGCGATGGAGGGTCACCCCTTCACGAATGACGTTATCGTCACCCATCACCAGCCGCGTTGGCTCGCCCGCGTACTTTTTGTCCTGGCAATCTTCGCCCACCGAGGCAAACTGAAAAATACGCGTGCGCTCGCCTAGCACCGTGGGGCCTTTCACCACCACATGGGGGCCAATGACAGAGCCAGCGCCAATCGTGACGTCAGGCCCAATCACGCTGAACGGGCCAACCTCAACGTCATCAGCAAGCTGTGCCGCTGGGTCGACCAATGCAGTAGGATGTATCAAGCCACCTTCCTCTCGGCACAAATGATTTCCGCTTCGCAGGCCAGCTCGCCGTCAACCGTGGCACGGCAGGCAAACTTCCAGATACCGCGCTTGCCGCGAATCACGTTCGCCTCCAGCGTCAGTTGATCACCCGGCATGACAGGACGCTTGAAGCGGACATTGTCGCTGCCTACGAGGTAATAGACATAGCCGTCGGCCGGCAGCTTATTGACCGTTTTGAACCCTAGGATACCGCATACCTGTGCTAGCGCTTCAACGACCAGTACGCCGGGCATGATGGGATGATGAGGAAAATGGCCGTTGAAGAATGGCTCATTGATGCTCACGTTTTTGTACGCAACGATGGTTTCGCCCACGGTTAACTGCGTGACTCGATCCACCAGCAAGAACGGATAGCGGTGGGGCAAGTATTCGCGAATTTCGTTGATATCCATAACCATCGTAACGACCTCTAAAATGACAAAAGGCCTGAGCAGTATCAGGCGCGCACCAGTAATCCTACTGGTAAAAGGCAGTGGATTATAACCTGCTGCTATTAAGCCTCAAGCTACTCCCTCAGGAAACCCTTCTTTCTTCACGATTCTCGCTGGCTTTTTTCCACCCGCGCCAAGCGCTTGGCAATATCGTCGAGCTGCTTGAAGCGCACAGCATTTTTACGCCATTGGGTGTTGCTCATGGCCCCGGTCCCCGAAGAATAAACCCCCGGCTCATGAATTGAGTTGGTCACTAGGCTCATGCCGGTGACCTGAACGCCATCACAAATGGTGAGATGACCAGATAGGCCCACACCACCGCCCAACATGCAGTGTTTGCCCACTTTGGTGGAGCCTGCAATCCCTACACAGCCTGCTAACGCGCTGTGGTCCCCAATGGTAACGTTGTGGGCAATCTGCACTTGGCTGTCGATTTTGACATCGTTGCCAATGACGGTGTCACCTAACGCACCTCGGTCAATACTGGAGCAGCTGCCCACTTCAACATCATCACCTAGCACCACGCCGCCAAGCTGAGCAATTTTGTGCCAGCCCGCACCATCATGGGCAAACCCAAAGCCATCACCACCAATCACACAGCCGCTGTGTAAAATCACTCGCTTGCCCACGACCACACCGTGGCAAACGGTGACATTGGCATGCAGCCGCGTGTCGTCACCGATGACACAGTCAGCGCCAATCACGCTACCCGCGCCAACCACTACACGGTCGCCCAGGACAACGCCTGACTCAATCACCGCATTGGCTTGGACGCAAACCTCGGCCCCAAGCGTCACGCCCTCTGCGACTACTGCAGAGGGATGAATACCCGGCACATCCCGCGCTGGCAGCGGATCAAATAGCTGGGAGAGCTTGGCGTAGCCCAAGTAGGGGTTATCCATCTCTAGGCGCGGCACAGGGCAGTTCTTGCCGTGCTCCGGGTGCAGCAGTACCCCTGCCGCTTTGGTGGTAGCGAGATCTTTTAAGTACGCACGGTTGGCTAAAAATGCGACTTGGTCTGGCGCTGCTTCCTTGAGCGTTGCCAAACCACGAATTGGCTGGTCGGCGTCGCCCTCGAAATCAACGTCCAGGTGACGTGCGATATCCGCAAGGGTGAGGTGATGAGAAGCGTGCGTCATGAGAGCCCAAGGAAGCAGTGGTGCGGCTAAGCCGCACCAGTAATCATTAAATTAGTTCAGCGAATCAAAAATCTGAGTGACTTCGTTCGTCACGTTGGGCAGGTCCGTCGAGGAGTGCAGCACGCCCTGAGGCTCAACCAACACGTCGATATTATGACGTTCTAACACCTGCTCTACCGCCTGTTCCAGCTTAGCTTCTGCCCCCTGCAGGAACTGCTGCTCGGAAGCCTGCTGGGCCTGCAGCACTTCACGGCGCAGCTGCTCAAAGCGGCCGCCTTTCTGCTGCAGCTCGGCAATCAGCGATTCACGTTCGGACTGGGACATAGTCTCCCCTTCCTGCTGTAGGCGGGTTTGCAGTTGCTGCAGCTCGCCGCCCAACGCTTCGGCTTCGCGTTGCTGGCTACCGATTTGTCCTTCCAGCTGGCTCAGTGATGACTGAGCCGACTGGGTATTCATCAACGCAGCGCGCCAATCCAACACGGCCACTTCGGCAGCATAGGCAGGTAGAGCCATCGCCCCAAACAGGCACACGGCAGCGGTCAGTTTACGCATCATAGCGAGACTCCTTAAATTAGAACGTTTGACCCAGCGAGAACTGGAAGAACTGCGTATCGTCACCACTTTCGTCGTTCAGTGGCTCAGCCACGCTGAAGGTCAGCGGGCCGACAGGGGTTAGCCAGGAGAGGCCAATACCAACACTGTAGCGCAGCTCACCCAGATCAACGCCAGAGCTGCACTGCTGACGTCCTGCGTCTGCCTCCAGCACATCGTAGCACGAGCTTAAGAAGGTATTACCCGCATCCAGGAACAGCGTAGGCTGTACCGAGCGCTGGTTCTCGACGAACGGCATGGGGAAGAGCACTTCCGCAGAACCTTCTACCAGAACGTTACCGCCCATCGTCCGGTCACGACCACCCTCGCGGGCAGGGGTGGTTCGCTCGCCCAAAGTGTTATAGGTAAAGCCACGCACCGAGCCTAAACCACCCGCGTAGAAGTTCTCATAGAACGGATAAGGGTCATTACTGCCTAGGGTGTCGGCATAGCCTAAGTTACCGCTAAACTTCAGCGCCCAGGTTTCGTCATCGTTAATCGGGAATAGCTGCTGAGCACGGGCCCGAAGCTTGTAGTACTCTGCATCGCTGCCTGGCACGCCGGTTTCAAGCGATACGCGCTGGTAGTTACCGGCGGTGGGCATAATCCCACGGTTAAGGTTATTACGCGTCCAGCTTGCCGTTAGCTTGAGACTTTGGGCATTCTCACCTTGGTCTTCTACATAGCGGCGAATCTCAGAGGCGGTGTCAAAGTAGGTTTTCACCGTCACATCTTCAACGCTGGCATCAAAATTCAGGCGAGACAGCTCGCTGATGGGGTAGCCGAAGTTGATACCGGCACCGTAAGCATTGGTCGAGAACGTCGAGATATTCGAGATATTCGAGTTGGCATAGTCGGTTTTCCGGTAAAACAGGTTATATCCGCGGGAAATACCATCTAGCGTCCAGTAAGGGTCGGTAAAGGCAAAGTTGACACTGGTAAAGATGTCACTGCGCTGGGCACCAACGTTGACACGATTACCAGTACCCAGGAAGTTATTCTGGGCTAGACTTACCCCATAAATCACCCCGGCACTTTGAGAAAAACCGACACTGGCCGAGATGGAGCCGGAAGGCTGCTCTTCCACGTTGTAGGTGACATCCAGCAGGTCGGGCTGCCCCGGTACGGGCTGAGTGTCGACTTCCACCTGGCTGAAGAAGCCAAGCCGCTCCAGGCGCTGACGCGACTGGGTAATAGACTCGGTGGAGGCAGGCGCGCCCTCTAGCTGAATCATTTCCCGACGCAGTACTTCATCCTGTGTCGTGGTATTGCCGTAGAACTCGATGCGGCGAACATAGGCCCGCTGGCCGGGATTAACGGCAATGACCAAATCGACGGTTTCACCGTCATCGGCCATTTCAGGGACACCCTGCACATCGGCAAAGGCAAAGCCCTCGGCGCCTAAACGCTGGCGCAATGCTTCTGTGGAGGCGTTCACCTCTCCGCGAGAGAAAATATCACCACTGCTGATTTCCAGCAGATTACGAGCTTCGTTCTCGCTGATTTGAAGGTCGCCAGCGAAACGAATATCGCCCACGCGATACTGGTTGCCTTCATCAATATTCAGGGTGATAAAGATTTCTGACTTTTCAGGGCCGATAGAGACTTGCGTAGAAGTAACATCAAAGTTGACGTAGCCACGGTCAAGATAGAACGAGCGTAGGCGTTCGATATCACCAGAGAGCGCTTCTCGGGAGTACTCATCTTTCGAGAACCAGCCGAAGATACGGCCAGGGCGGTCGTTTAGCTCGAACACTTCACGCAGGGTTTCATCGTCGAAATCCTGGTTACCGACGATATTGATCTGTCGGATCTTGGCGACTTCACCTTCATTGATATCGATGCTGACCTGGACCCGGCCCTCATCAATCTCTTCCACCTCAACATTAATGCCAGCGCTGTAGCGACCCTGAGCCTGATACACGCCCTCAAGCTCGCGCTCAATCTCGTCAAGGGTAGAGAGTTGCAGTACCTGACCTTCCGACAGGCCCGACTCACGCAGGCCGTTGCGCAGGTCTTCGTCCGAAATCTGGTCGTTGCCTTCGATGTTCAAGCGCGCGATGGTTGGCCGCTCGACCACTTGGATCACCAGCACGTCGCCCTCCCGGGCCAGCGAGACATCTTCAAACAGTCCAGTAGCGAACAGATCGCGGGCGGCAGCGGCTAGCTGCTGCTCGTCCACGCGGTCATTAGCGCTGACGGGGAACGCATTAAAGACCGAGGCGGCGGAAACCCGCTGCAGTCCTTCCACACGAATGTCTGAAACGTCAAAGGATTGTGCTTGGGCGCCGCTGGCGCCTACCAGCAAGAGTGCCGCCATTCCAAGGGTCTTGATTTTCATGCAGTCAATTCGCTCGCGTTGGTCTGCCCGTCGGTTAAGACAGGCACCATATACATTTGTGCAGGCAGATGACAAGGCATCCTGCGCGCTACACGCGTTATTACCACAGGCGCATCAAATCAAAATAGAGCGCCATCAGCATCAGGGTGCCAACCATGGCAAGTCCGATGCGCAGCCCTATCGCTTGTGTCTGCTCAGATACCGGCCGCCCACGTACGACCTCGACAAAATAGTAAAGCAAATGACCGCCGTCGAGCACGGGAATGGGCAGCAAATTCAGTACACCTAAACTAATCGAAAGATACGCTAAAAAACCAACGAAGGCTTCTACCCCAGCACGCGCAGAGTCTCCGGAAATTTGCGCAATCGTGATCGGCCCCGATAGGTTAGAGGGCGAAATTAACCCCACTAACATTTTGCGAATGGCGTCGACCGTCAGCAGCACCATTTCACCGGTGCGCGACAGCGCTTGTCCAACCGATTCAATCGGCCCATAGCGAATTTCGCGCTGCAGCGACTCAGGCCAGCTAAACGGCGCTGCACCGGCACCAATGTACCCAACCTCGGCACCACTCTCCAGCGTATTACGTCTTGGCGTGAGCGAAAGCGTTCCTGCTTCGCCATTACGCTGATAACCAACGCTCAGTGTCTCGCCTGCGCTATCGCGGATCACCGCGACAAACTGCATCCAGTCATTAATGGGCTCACCGTTAAGGGCGACGATGCGATCCCCTGCTTGAAGCCCGGCTTCAGCGGCGGCTTGCCCATCCACCACTTGGCCAAGCACGGCGGGCACATCGGGTCGCCAGGGCGAGAAGCCAAGGCTCTGCAGCGGCTGTGGCGGATCCTGGCGAACCATGTAGTTGTTAAGCGGCAGTTGATAGCTGCGGGTGGCGCTAGCGCCTTCCGGCACTGCCTCAATAGTTAAATCACCGCTGAAGCCAATCATGGAGACCAGCTTTAAATTAATCTCTTCCCAGGAGCGCATTGCATCGCCCTGAATCGCGGTAATTTCACTCCCCTGCTCCAACCCCGCCTCTGCGGCTGGGGAGTTAGGCGTAATATCGCCAACTATTGGCGCTACGGTGGTTGTACCCGCCACAAACAGCGCCCAGTAGGCCACAATAGCCAGCAGGAAATTGGCGATGGGGCCCGCGGCCACAATAGCAATACGTTGCCAAACGGTTTTACGATTAAACGCTTGGTCTAGCTGCTCTTCCGGTACCGGCGCTTCACGCTCGTCGAGCATTTTGACGTAGCCGCCCAATGGAATGGCCGCCACCGCAAACTCGGTGCCATGGCGATCAATTGTTGACCACAGCGGCTTGCCAAACCCTACGGAGAAGCGCAACACCTTGACGCCGCAGCGGCGTGCAACCCAAAAGTGACCAAACTCGTGAAAGGTCACCAGCAGCCCCAGCACCACGATGACGGCTAAGATATTCTGTATCAGGCCCACTTTTTGCTCCTTTGCACGACACGCTGCTCAACAATAGCTGAGGCTAAGCGGTTAACTGGCGTATGGTGTGCGCGGCTTGTTCTCGCGCCCAGCGGTCCGCAGCAAGCACGCGTTCAAGTGAATCCGCCTGACCGGGATACGGCAGGGCCATCACCTTCGCGACAACATCCGGAATCGCACCAAACGCGATGTTCCCCGCTAAAAATGCCTCAACAGCAACTTCATTAGCAGCGTTAAGCACCGCCGGAGCGGCCCCACCTGCCTGCATCGCCTCTCGGGCTAGTCGCAGGCAGGGGAAGCGCGTTTCATCCGGGGCTTCAAAATCGAGCCGCGCAACTTGGAACAGATCTAGCGTTTCCACGCCGGCATCAATGCGCTCTGGCCAAGCAAGCCCATAGGCAATCGGTGTGCGCATATCGGGATTACCCAACTGAGCAATCACAGAGCCGTCGTTATAGGCTGCCATAGAGTGGATAACGCTTTGCGGGTGAACAACGACCTGAATCTGCTCGGGTGTGGCATCAAACAGCCAGCACGCTTCGATTAATTCGAGTCCTTTATTCATCAGCGTGGCGCTATCTACGGAGATTTTACGCCCCATGGACCAGTTAGGATGAGCGCAGGCCTGCTCTGGTGTTACGTTAGCAATATCGGCAGCCGACCAGCCGCGAAACGGCCCGCCCGATGCGGTTAGAAGCAGCTGACGCACGCCGTGTTTGGCTAATCCGCCGCGATGCTCGCTGGGTAGACACTGGTAGATGGCATTATGTTCAGAATCGATCGGCAACAGCGTCGCCCCGGAGCGTGCCACGGCATCCATAAACAGCGCCCCGCTCATCACCAGGGCCTCCTTATTGGCCAATAGCACGCGCTTACCGGCTTCGGCTGCTGCCAGCGACGGCAACAGGCCTGCCGCCCCGACAATCGCCGCCATCACGGTGTCGACCTCAGGCGCTTGGGCGACCTCGCACAGCGCATCCTCCCCCGCCAGCGCCACAGTGTTGGAGCCTGCTTGGCGGAGCGCTTGCTGCAACCATTGGGCATCTGCGACGTCATCCAACACGGCAAACCGGGGAGAGTGCGCTTTACACTGGTCAAGCAGCGCCTCTTTTGAGGTATGCGCCGTTAGGGCATAGACGCGGTAACGCTCCGGATGGCGCGCGATGACATCCAAGGTGCTTTTACCGATGGAACCGGTGGCACCGAGCACAGTGACCGACTGAACCGAGACGTGACTCATAGCGCGCTCACCTGAAGTGATAGTACCTGCAGATACAACAGCGCAAAGATGGGGATGGCTGCGGTGAGACTATCGATACGGTCCAGCACACCACCATGACCCGGCAGCAGCTGGCTGGAGTCTTTAATATTACGGTAGCGTTTCAACATACTTTCAAACAGGTCGCCAAGCACTGAAGTCAGCGTCACCACTGCGGTAATCACGATCAGCGCCACGCCCCCCATCACTCCAAGGGGCTGCCAAAGGGCAAACAGTAGGGCTAGCAGCATCGTGGCAGCAAGCCCTCCATACACGCCCTCCCAGGACTTGCCTGGACTAACCCGCGGGGCTAATTTGCGCTTACCCCAGCGGCGACCAGCAAAGTAGGCGCCAATGTCTGCCGTCCATACCAGCAGCATCACAAACAGAAGCCACACCGCCCCGCTATCACGCAGCACGTTAAAACCTACCCAGCACGGCAGCAGTACCCAAACGCCCATGAGTAGACGGCGTGAAGTGGCTTGCCACTGCTGACTGCTTTCCGGGTAGCGCGTCACCCAGTAAAGGTTCAGCAACCAGCCAGCGGCGGCCAGCCACAACGGCCAAACTGCAAAGGCAGCGCCGCTCAGCCACAGCAGGGCCATGAGCACCGCCATACCGGCCACCAGCGCCAGGCGCGTGCGCGAGACGATAACGCCCGCCAAGTTGGTCCATTCCCAGGTACCTAACAGCACGATCAGCGCTGTAAACAGCGCAAAGGCACCTCCCTGTAATCCAAACAGACCAATTAGCGTGACAGGAGCTAACCAGGCTGCGGTGATCATCCGCTGTTTAAGCACCTTGCGCCTCTATTTGTTCGTCGGTCATGCCAAAACGGCGACGTCGTAAGCAGAAATCATCGAGCGCTTTGTCGAAGGCCGCCCCATCAAAATCTGGCCATAACAAGGGCGAAAAGTGCAGCTCGGCATAGGCCAGCTGCCATAACATAAAGTTCGAGAGCCGCT
Organism: Vreelandella aquamarina; assembly: GCF_900110265.1. Taxonomy (GTDB): domain Bacteria; phylum Pseudomonadota; class Gammaproteobacteria; order Pseudomonadales; family Halomonadaceae; genus Vreelandella; species Vreelandella aquamarina. The sequence continues at coordinate 25,915 of NZ_FODB01000036.1, forward strand.
GCTCGCCGCTGGTACGGATGCACAGATCCACCGGCGGTACTTGATCGGTGTTCATGGCCGCATCCAAACGCGCTTCGTCGATGGCCTCGGGCGCCAGCTTTCCGGTAGCCACCTGCTCGGCGAGCTGGCGGGCGGCGCGGGCGATGTCCCACTGGCCGCCGTAGTTCGCGGCAATCACCAGATGCATGCCCGTGTTCTCGGCGGTCAGCGCTTCGGCGCGCTGAATATGCTTTTGAATCGCGGGGGAAAAGCCACGCTGTTCGCCAATAATCGACAGACGGATATTGCGCTCATTAAGCTTTTTGACTTCGCGTTTAAGCGCCATCAAAAACAGCTCCATCAGCGCATTCACCTCAGCGGCAGGACGTTTCCAGTTCTCACTGGAGAAGGCGAACAGGCTCAGCGTTTGCACGCCTCGCTCGACCGCACGCTCAATCACCGCTCTCACGGCTTCGACACCGGCGCGGTGGCCGCGCACTCCCGAAAGCCCACGTGCCCGCGCCCAGCGGTTGTTACCATCCATAATGATAGCAACATGAGACGGCAGTGCTTCCTCGGATCGAGAAAGCGTCGTGCCGCCCGGCTGCTCTTGGGGAAGCTGCGGAGACGTCATGGGTTCTCGCACCAAAGATCAGTCATAAGTAAGCCAAGCGATGGCCCACGGGCAGCTGAGCTACCCGTGGCTAAGTGAACGCAGGCAGTGATGTTCACAACAATCACTAAACCTGCATGAGATCCTGTTCTTTTGCGGCAAGTGCCTTATCGATCTCAGCGATATATTTATCGGTCAGCTTCTGGATTTCGTCTTCGCCCTGGCGCTGATCGTCCTCGGTAATCTCTTTATCCTTAAGCAAGGATTTGAAATCACCGTTAGCATCACGACGAACGTTACGCACAGCCACGCGCGCGTTTTCTGCCTCGCTACGTGCCTGCTTAATGTAGCCCTTGCGTGTCTCTTCAGTCAGCATCGGCATCGGTACACGAATCACGTTGCCTGCGCTTGAGGGGTTGAGGCCCAAGTCAGAGGTCATGATCGCTTTTTCGATTTTAGCCACCATGGACTGCTCCCAAGGAGCCACCGCCAGGGTACGGGCGTCTTCAACGTTGACAGAAGCCACTTGGTTCAGCGGCACTTGGCCACCGTAATACTCAACGGTCACGGCATCCAGGATGCTGGGGTGAGCGCGACCCGTGCGGATCTTGTTGAAGTTGCTGTGCAGCGCCTCAACGCTCTTCTTCATGCGAGACTCTGCATCTTTCTTGATGTCGTTGATCACGTTGTTACCCTCTGTCTATCAGCGTGCCTTCCTTGCCCCCAACCACGAGGTTGAGCAGGGCACCAGGCTTGTTCATATCAAATACCCGCACCGGCATATCATGGTCACGTACCAGGCAGATTGCGGTCAAATCCATTACGCCCAGTTTCTGATCCAGAGCGTCGTCATAGGAGAGCTGGTCGTATTTTACGGCGTCGGGGTGCTTCACCGGGTCCTTATTGTACACGCCGTCCACCTTGGTGGCCTTGATGACAACGTCTACATCCACTTCAATGCCGCGCAAACAAGCAGCAGAGTCGGTGGTAAAGAAAGGGTTACCGGTGCCAGCAGAGAACAGCACCACGTCGCCAGACGTTAAATAACGGATGGCAGTGCGGCGGTCATAGTGCTCCACCACACCGCTCATGGGAATCGCTGACATCACCCGCGAGCGAATATTAGAGCGCTCCAGAGCATCACGCATGGCGAGGGCATTCATCACCGTTGCCAGCATTCCCATGTGGTCACCCGTGACCCGATCCATGCCGGCTTCGTTCAACGCCGCACCACGGAACAGGTTACCACCACCAATCACAATACCGACCTGTACGCCAATACCGACCAGCTGGCCGATCTCAAGCGCCATACGATCCAGCACTTTTGGATCAATACCAAAATCGTGCTCACCCATCAGCGCTTCGCCCGATAGCTTCAGCAAAATACGCTTGTATTTTGACTTTGACTTATCGATTTTGGGGGCAGCAGTGGGGGTAGACTCTTGAATATCACGTGACATGGCATCTCTCCTGAGGCAGACCTGGGCACAGGTGGGCGAGGTGGCACCTGTATTATTTCACAGGGGCCGGATACACGAAGGCGTGCGCTCGCGCGCACGCCATCTTCTTACTAGAACCTCTGACCTTAGCGACGGCCAGCCTGTTCCATGACTTCTTTAGCGAAGTCGACTTCTTCTTTCTCGATGCCTTCGCCCACTTCAAAGCGAGTGAAGCTAACCACTTCACCACCGGCGGCTTTGACGAATTCAGCAACGGACTGGTTCGGGTCTTTAACAAACGGCTGCTCGGTCAGGCTGTTCTCGGCCAGGTACTTCTTCAGGCGGCCTTGAACCATCTTCTCAGCGATTTGCTCGGGCTTACCGGCCATGTCCGGCTGGGCCAGGATGATTGCCTTCTCTTTGTCCAGCTGCTCTTGCGGCATCTCTTCAGGATGCGCAACCGCCGGGTTGATCGCCGCTACGTGCATCGCAACATCTTTGGCTGCTTCGCTGGTGCCGCCTTTCAGAACGGTCAGAACGCCAATACGGCCACCGTGAACGTATTCGCCCACCAGACCACCTTCAACGGCATTCACGACCACGGCACGACGCACGCCGATGTTTTCGCCGATTTTCTGAACCAGCTGCTCACGAGCGGACTCAAGGTCACCCGCCATCACCGCTGCAACGTCTTCGTTTTTCGCCGCAAAGAACGCATCAGCAATCTTGTTGGCGAAGTCGATGAAGTTGTCGTCACGGGCAACGAAATCGGTTTCAGAGTTGATTTCGACCATTACGCCGTAGCTGCCATCGTCTGCTACACGAGTAACAACCGCACCTTCTGCAGCGGTACGACCCGCTTTTTTCGCGGCTTTAAGACCAGAGCTTTTACGCAGGTTTTCGATCGCGACTTCGATGTCACCGTCGGCTTCGGTGAGTGCTTTTTTACACTCCATCATGCCAAGACCGGTACGTTCGCGCAGTTCCTTAACCTGAGAGGCGCTGATAGCTGCCATGAGATTTCACCTCGGAAATGGTTCTAACTGAGAGTTAAACGCGCTACAGAGTATAAGCACGATAGATGACCGTTGCGTATCACTGTGCAGAGCGCTTGCCGGCATTCATCCGGCATGATCGGCCCGCCTGAGCGAACTCAAAGCGGGAAAAAGGGGGCATAAGGCCCCCTCTTAACACGATGCGGCTCAACCTGCCCGCCGCACCACTGCAGCCTTACTCGGCAGCTGCGCTTGTGTCGGCGGAAGCGGCTTCTTCAGTCACTTCGACGAACTCGTCCGGACGACCTTCTTTCGCGCGGCCACACGCGTCGGCAATCGCCTTCACGTAGATCTGGATAGCGCGGATGGAGTCATCGTTACCCGGGATCACGTAATCAACGCCATCTGGGTTAGAGTTGGTATCTACCACGCCAATAACCGGGATACCCAGCTTGTTGGCTTCGTTAATCGCGATGCGCTCGTGGTCAACGTCGATCACAAACAGTGCGTCCGGCAGGCCGCCCATGTTCTTGATACCACCGATAGAACGCTCAAGCTTCTCTTGCTCACGCGTTGCCATCAAGACTTCTTTCTTGGTCAGCTTCTCGAAGGTGCCGTCTTCGCGCATCACTTCCAGATCACGCAGCCGTTTGATGGACTGACGAATGGTCTTGAAGTTGGTCAGCATGCCGCCCAACCAGCGATGGTTGACGAACGGCTGGCCAACGCGATTCGCTTCTTCTTTGATGATCTTGCTAGCGCTGCGCTTGGTGCCAACAAACAGAATTTTGTTGTTGGATGCCGCCATCTTCTCGACCACGTCGATCGCTTCGTTCAGCGCCGGCAGGGTGTGCTCGAGGTTGATGATGTGAATCTTGTTGCGCGCGCCGAAGATGTATTTGCCCATCTTCGGATTCCAGTACTTGGTTTGGTGACCGAAGTGAGCACCTGCTTTCAGCAGGTCACGCATATTAACGTGAGACATGGTAAAACTCCTGAAACTCGGGTTAGGCCTCCACGCACCCCATGGATCCGACCAGTAGCGTCGTTAAACGTCGCTAAAGGCACCCGGGACCATGTGCCGGTGCATGTGTGTTTTCAAGGCTTGCTGTTGTGCAACCCAGCGGTGCTGCGTTGCGATCTCGTTGCCCTTTCGCGTAGCGCCAGCCAGTATAGAAGCATTGGATGGCGATTGCAGGAAAGCGCGCGGCTTTATACCATAGATCATTGCCAAGATGAAGTCGCAGCCGCGTTTCGGCATTTTCATTTGCGACCCATCACTTACCCAGAAGCCACATCGAGAATTCATGAACGTTCCTATTAAGACGCCTTCTGAAATCGAGAAAATGCGCGAAGCCGGTCGCCAGGCGGCCAGCGTTATCGAAATGATCACTCCCCACGTTAAAGCGGGCATTAGCACTGGCGAGATCGACCGTCTGTGCCACGAGTACATTGTTAACGAGCTGGGCTCGACACCGGCACCGCTGAACTACCACGGCTTTCCCAAAGCAACCTGTACCTCCATCAACCACGTGGTGTGCCACGGCATCCCCGATGACGCCAAAAAGCTCAAAAACGGCGACATCATGAACCTGGATATCACCGTGCGCACACCGGATGGCTATCACGGCGACTCCAGCGTGATGTTCGTGGTGGGCGACACCATTCAGGGCGAACGGCTGTGCCGCATCACCCAAGAGTGCCTATATAAAAGCATTGCGCTGGTGAAACCCGGCGTGCGTCTTTCTGAGCTTGCCCGTGTGATTCAGCAGCACGCCGAAGCCCATGGTTACTCGGTGGTACGTGATTTCTGCGGCCACGGCATTGGCGCGGACTTCCACGAAGACCCGCAGTTCCTGCACTACGACGGCTATGCACCGGATGCCGACATCCGCCTAGAAGCGGGCATGTGCTTCACCATCGAGCCGATGATTAACGTGGGCGGCTACAAAACCAAAGTGCTGCGCGACGGCTGGACTGCCGTCACCAAAGACCGCAGCCTTTCGGCCCAGTGGGAACACACCCTACTGGTCACCGACACCGGCGTTGACGTGCTCACTGCGCGCAGCGACGAAGACTTTAGCTTTCTGAACGCCTGATGCTTCTTCACCACTACCGGTTCGAGCCGGACACGTCGCTTTTCGATCTAGACCTGTTTCGCACCGAGCTTGCCGGGTCGCGCTCTCCTATCGCCCCGTTTAAAGCCGCGCTGCGGGAAATCCAAGCACGCCTGGATGAACGCTTTCGCGCCGGTAGCGATATTCGCGACTTGGTACGCGGTCGGGCGTGGTATCTCGACCAGCTTCTCGCCATTGCCTGGGCGCAGCATGCTTGGCCCGATGACGGCGTTGCGCTGGTGGCCGTGGGCGGCTACGGGCGTGGTGAACTGCATCCCCATTCGGATATTGATCTGCTCTTGCTGCTTGAGCACGACGACGATACCCCCTACCGGGAGCCGCTGAGCGCTTTTATCACCTTCCTCTGGGATATCGGCCTGGAGATTGGCCACAGCGTTCGCTCGCTCAACGACTGCGAGCGGGAAGCCGAAGCAGACGTCACAGTGATTACCAACCTGCTGGAGTCGCGCCTCATTGCCGGGCCGGAAAGTCTGCGTGAGAAGATGCGCGAGCGCCTGAGCACCCCGAACCTGTGGCCCGCCGACCGCTTTTTTGAAGCCAAGTGGCAAGAGCAAATTGCTCGCCACTACCGCTACAACAACTCCGAGTACCACCTGGAGCCCAACTTAAAAAGCTCCCCCGGTGGCCTGCGGGATATCCAGATGATTGGCTGGGTGGCTAAGCGTCACTTCGGCACCGAGCAGTACACCGATATTGTCGCCAACGGCTTTATGAATGACGCGGAGCTGCGCATTCTCAGCCAGGGCCAGGCGTTTCTTTGGCAGGTGCGCTACGCCCTGCATATGCTCACAGGCCGTGCCGAAGACCGCCTGCTGTTTGATCACCAGCGCACCATTGCCGAGATGTTTGGCTTTAGGGATACCCCCGAGAGACTCGCGGTCGAGCAGTTCATGAAACGCTACTACCGCCACGTGACGGCCCTCGCCGGGCTCAACGATATGTTGCTACAGCACTTCGACGAAGTGATTTTGCGCGGCAAGGAGTCGTTGGAAACCGTTAAGCTGAACGAACGCTTTGAAACCAAGGGCGGCTACATCCAGGCGCGCTCCCGCAACCTGTTCCGCGAGCGCCCGGCGGCCATGCTAGAGCTCTTCCTGCTGATGGCCAAGCATCCGGAAATCGAAGGGGTACGCGCCGATACTATTCGGCTGATTCGTGACCACCGCCACCAAATTGACGACCACTACCGGGAAGACCCACGCCACCAGCGGCTGTTTATGGCCATTATGCGGGCGCCGGGTAACGTCCCTCGCCAGCTGCGGCGTATGAACCGCTACGGCATTCTCGGCAAGTACCTGCCGGAGTTCGGCCGCGCGGTGGGGCTGATGCAGCACGATCTGTTCCATATCTATACGGTGGACGCCCACACCCTGCGCCTGCTGAAATTTCTGCACGGCTTCCGCAAGCCCGAGGCAAAGGACGACTTCCCGGTGGCCGCCAACCTGATCCATCAGCTGCCTAAGCTGGACCTGCTGTGGATTGCCGGCCTGTTCCACGATATCGGCAAAGGGCGTGGTGGCGACCACTCAGAAATCGGCGCGCGGGACGTCGAACAGTTCTGCCATCGCCACCATATTTCCCAGCACGACACCAACCTGGTGAGTTGGCTGGTGGAGCATCACCTGCTGATGTCGATGACCGCCCAAAAGCGAGATATCAGCGACCCGGATGTGATCCGCGATTTCGCCCTCATCGTGCGCGACGAGACCCGCCTGGACTACCTTTACGTGCTCACCGTTGCCGATATCAACGCCACCAACCCCACGCTGTGGAACGGCTGGCGGGCATCGCTTTTGCGCCAGCTCCACGCGGAAACCAAACGTGCTCTGCGCCGTGGGCTGAAAAATCCACCGGATCGAGACGACTGGGTGCGCGAAACCCGTACTGAGGCGCGCTCGCTGCTGCAAACAGTCGGCGTCGATAGTGGCCAAATAGACCAGCTCTGGGAGTCGCTGGGGGAAGATTACTTCCTGCAGTACGCACCCAGCGAAATTGTCTGGCAGACTCAAGGCATTCTGGCCCACCAGCCGTCACCGCTGCCGTTGGTGCTGATCAGTGCTCCCACCGCCGACATGGCCGAAGGCGGCACCAAAGTGTTCATCCACACCCGCTCGGTGGATGACCTGTTCGCCGCCACTGCTGCCGCCATGGAGCAGCTCGGACTCTCGATCCACGATGCCCGCATTGCTACTTCCCACAACGACTGGACGCTCAACACCTTTATCGTGCTGGATAGCCACGGCCAGCCGATTCGCGACGCGGAGCGCATCGAAGAGATGCGCAGCCACTTGGTAGAAGAGCTGGATGACCCGGATGACTATCCAGAAATCGTCACTCGACACACGCCGCGCCAGCTCAAGCACTTCAAAGTGCCTACCGAAGTGGTGATCGAGCAGGATCCGGCCAATGAACGCACCCTACTGGAACTGACCGCCCCCGACCGCCCCGGTCTGCTGGCTCGGGTAGGGCGCATTTTCATGGAGCAGGATATCTCGCTCTCAGCCGCTAAAATTGCCACGCTAGGCGAACGGGTTGAAGACGTTTTCTTCATCACCACCAAAGCAGGCGAGCCGCTCACCGACCCCGAACGCCAGCAGCAGCTCCGCGAACGGCTGATTGAGGTATTGGGAGTTTAAAGCTCGCGCTGTCTATGATTGCCGGGGGCTGGTTGAAGCGAGGGTCTTTCGCCATGGCCGGAATATGTTCCATACCATTCCGGCATTTCCGCCATCCATGGCGGTCAGATGGCGAAAGTAGCGCCCATGGATGGGTTCACAGCGCCCTCGCAGCAACCTGCCCTCGGCACCACTAAGCGCAATTGGCTGTTTTGCTTGTTCGGTTAGGTTTGAGCCTGCACCAGGGCTTGCCTATAATCGGCGGTTCGATAAATGGTTTTGCCCACAGTTCCCGCCCTTAAGCTCTCAACGGACGCGCCATGAACCCTGATCTCAACGCCCTACACCCCTATCCGTTTGAAAAGCTGGCCGCCCTCAAAGCGAGCCTAACGCCCCCGGCGGGACTGGCGCATATTCCGCTGACGATTGGCGAACCCCAGCACGCCCCCTACCAAGGCGCGCTGGAGGCACTCATCGCCCACCAGTTAGAGATGGCCCGCTACCCGGCCACCAACGGCCTTCCCGCCCTACGCGACGCGATTGCGACCTGGGCCACCCAGCGCTTCCAGCTGGCGGGGTTGGATGCCGAGCGCCAAGTACTGCCGGTGAACGGCACTCGCGAAGCCATCTTCGCTTTTGTACAGGCCGCGTTGGACCGCACCCGCCCCGCAAAAGTGGCCGTACCCAACCCCTTCTACCAGATTTACGAAGGCGCCACGCTGCTGGCAGGCGGCGAGCCGCTCTACCTGGACTGCACCGCCGAGAACGGCTTCCGCCCCGATTTTGCAGCGGTCAGCGCCGACACTTGGCGCGATGTGCAGATCGTGTTTATCTGCTCGCCGGGCAACCCGACCGGCGCCGTCACGCCGCTGGCCGAGTTCAAACAGCTGATTGCTCTGGCCGATGAGCACGACTTCATCATCGCCTCCGACGAGTGTTACTCCGAACTCTACCTGGATGAAAACACACCGCCGCCTGGGCTTTTGCAGGCCTGCGCCGAGCTTGGCCGCGATGACTACCGCCGCTGCGTGGTCTTCCACTCGCTCTCCAAGCGCTCCAACCTACCAGGGCTGCGCTCGGGTTTCGTGGCAGGTGATGCCGACCTACTCGCCCCGTTCAAGCGCTACCGCACCTATCACGGCTGCGCCATGTCGCTGCCACTACAGCACGCCTCCATTGCCGCTTGGCAAGACGAAGTCCACGTGCGCGCCAACCGCGACGCCTACCGCGAAAAATTCAGCGCGGTGACGGATGTGCTTGCCCCGGTGATGGATTTTCCCACTCCGGAAGCGAGCTTCTACCTCTGGCCTGCGGTGCCGGGTGGCGACGATATCGCCTTTACCCAGCGGCTATTCAGCGAACAGCACGTGAGCGTACTGCCCGGCAGCTTGATGGGTCGCCCAGGGCAAAACGGCCTTAACCCCGGCGCGGGTCGGCTACGCTTAGCGTTAGTGGCGGAGCTTGAGCCGACCTTAGAAGCGGCCAAGCGCCTTCGCCAACTGGTCGAGCGCGGCTAACGCGCCGCCGCTTAAGACGACGAAAGGAGGCTCTATGCTAACGCTCTACATGATTCATAACTGCGACACCTGCCGTAAAGCGCGTAAAGCGCTGGACGACAAAGCGCTGATGTATAAAACCCACGACCTGCGTAAAGATGGCCTTTCTGCGGCGCTGCTTGAGCACATCTTGAATCGCGTACCGTTGGTTGAGGTGATCAACAAACGCAGCAAAACCTGGCGCGATCTTTCTGACGAAGAGAAAGATTACGATGCCAACTCGGCGCGCCAGCTGCTGCTCCAGCACCCCACGCTGCTCAAGCGGCCGCTGCTGGAACTCGACGACGGCACCATCATGATCGGCTACCGTGACGGCGACTATGACACGCTAAGCGGCTAACCCTGACTCGACTTCTCTCACTCATTTTCTCTCACTAACCTCTAAGGAATACGCGTTATGCTGAGCTTCGCGCTTGGAATCGGCACCCAAAACACCCAGGGCGACTGGCTGGAAATCTACTACCCGGCCCCGCTGCTTAACCCGGACGCGAGCCTGGTCGCCGCTGCCAAAGAGGCCCTGGATGCACCGGCGGGCAATGCCCCGGTGAGCTTCTTACCGGAAGACTGCACCCGCTTGGCCAAGGCGCTGGAAGCGGCAGGCCACTCCGAGCAGGCCGCTCTGGCCGAGTCGCTGGCCACTAGCCAGCGCCCGCTGGTGGCGATGTTCCTGGAGAGCGACCAGCCGCCGCAAACCGCCCCTGAGGTGTACCTGAAGCTGCACCTGCTGTCGCATCGCTTAGTGAAGCCTCACGGCCTGGACCTGACCGGCATGTTCGGCCTGCTGCGTAACATCGCCTGGACCAACGAAGGCGCCATCGATATCGAAGAGCTGCCCACGCGCCGCCTGAAGGCGCGCCTCGCTGGCCGTACGCTGTCCGTCGACTGCGTGGACAAATTCCCCAAAATGACCGATTACGTGGTGCCCACCGGCATCCGCATCGGCGACACCGCTCGTGTGCGCTTGGGCGCTTACCTGGGTGAAGGCACCACGGTCATGCATGAAGGGTTTGTTAACTTCAACGCAGGCACCGAAGGCCCCGGCATGATCGAAGGGCGCATTTCCGCAGGCGTTATGGTCGGCAAAGGCTCTGATCTGGGCGGCGGCTGCTCCACCATGGGTACGCTCTCTGGCGGCGGCAACATCATCATCAAAGTGGGCGAAGGCTGCCTAATTGGCGCCAATGCCGGTATCGGTATTCCGCTGGGCGACCGTTGCACCGTGGAAGCCGGCCTCTACATCACCGCAGGCTCTAAAGTGACGCTGCTGGATGACCAAGGCCAGGAAGTGAACACCGTTGCCGCCCGCGAGCTGGCAGGCCAAGACGACCTACTGCTGCGCCGTAACTCCCAGAATGGCCGCATCGAGTGCCTGACCAATAAAAGCGCCATTGCGCTGAACGAGGCGCTGCATGCCCATAACTGAGCCTGCCTCACTGTCGCCTACGCTGAAGCTGGCCTTTGAGCTGCTTCGCCGGGCGTCGGTGACTCCCGACGATGAAGGCTGCCAGGACCTGATGATCGAGCGCTTAACGGCGCTCGGTTTCCATATCGAGCAGCTACCGTTTGGCGATGTGAAGAATTTTTGGGCGGTTCGTGGTCACCACGGCCCGGTGCTGGCGTTTGCGGGGCACACCGACGTGGTGCCCAGCGGGCCACACACTAACTGGGAATTTCCGCCTTTCGAGCCCTGCATCGACGACCAAGGCATGCTCTGCGGGCGCGGCGCGGCTGATATGAAGGGCAGCCTTGCCGCCATGCTCACCGCGGTGGAGCGCTTTGTCGCCCGCTATCCTGATCATGACGGCCGCATTGCGTTTTTGATTACCTCCGATGAGGAAGGCCCGGCCATCGACGGCACCCGTGCGGTGGTAGAACATCTTCGCGAGCGCAATGACCGCCTGGATTACTGCATCGTTGGCGAGCCCTCCTCTACTGCTCGCCTAGGCGATGTGATCAAAAACGGTCGTCGTGGCTCTTTGGGCGGTGTGCTGCATATTAAGGGCATTCAAGGCCATGTGGCCTACCCTCACTTAGCGCGCAACCCGATCCACCAAGCGATGCCCGCCCTGGATGCGCTCGTCAACGAGCACTGGGATGCTGGCAACGACTTCTTCCCTGCAACCAGCTTTCAGATATCTAATCTGCGTGCCGGTACAGGGGCCACCAATGTGATTCCTGGCGAGGTAGAGGTGGTGTTCAACTTCCGCTACTCCACGGAAGTCACCCATGACGAGCTGCGCTCACGCACCGAGGCAATTCTGGATCAGCACGGTCTTGAGTATCACATCGACTGGACGCTGAATGGCGAACCGTTCCTGACGTCCGAAGGTGAGCTAGTGGAGGCGGCGATTCGTGGCGTGGAAGCCGTGACTGGCGAACGCCCAGCGCTTTCTACCAGCGGCGGCACCTCGGATGGCCGTTTTATTGCCACTCTGGGCGCGCAGGTGGTAGAGCTTGGCCCGCTGAACGACACCATTCACAAGGTGAACGAGCGCGTGCGCGCTAGCGATTTGGATGCGCTGAGCCGCATCTACGAAGCAACCCTTCAAGCGCTACTGACCAACGACGAGGTAAGCGTATGATGGAGCGGTTTCCGGATATCGAAGTGTATCTGGCGCGGGTCACGCTGGATGACATTAACGCCTGGCTGGCTGACGTGCTGAGTGCACCGCCCCTTAGCCCAGCAGGAAAAGGCAAGTGGAAAACCCGTGGCCAGTATCAGGGCGATAGCGTCCCGGTGCTGCTGGTGGATAACGCCGCGGATGGTTTTGCCAGCCTCTGGTTCGATAGCGGACACACTCCGTGGCACACCGACCAGGAGTGCGCCCAGCACGCCGCTGAAGCGCTGCAGGTGGAAGTCCGCTGTTCGCTGGGGGGCTGGCACCCTGGCGACGACCCAGACCGCTTTTGGCAGGTGCTGCCCGGCGGCCAGGAAAAAGCCATCGAATGGCCGGACTCAGGCCGTTAATCGGGTAGGGGCCGGGGTCACCCCCGGCGCCCTCCCACACCACCGGGCATACGGTTCCGTACCACGGCGGTTCATGAAGAACGACTAAGCC